>CALGNI010000081.1 GCA_937958645.1 Candidatus Absconditabacterales bacterium | reverse complement strand
ATCATGAACCTCGTCAAATAAATCATCCTATATTTATGTTCAACCGCTTCCTTCTGCACCTCAATACCTTCTGCGGCAAACAGATCTCCTACTTCATTTACTGCTTCTCAAATCATGCACCCATAAAGTTTAAAGTTTTTAAAATAAAGTAACTCTCATATTGACTTATAGTATATTTCATGTATAAGTTTTTTGTAAAGATCATTAAATAACTAAAAAATCTGAAATGAAAAAATCAACTTCAAACAAACTTGTTAATTCGCTTTTAAGTTTATTGGCGGTACTAATTTTATCTCTATTTATAGGAAGTTCTCAAACTGGTATTGAGAATATTGTTACTAGAGTATGGGCTGGTGCTCCACCTGTCCATATTGAAAACGATAATCAGTTGTCTTCTAGGCAGTATGAAATTAGTGCAGCTATTGCAAAGATTGATCAAGCGAATGAGAAATCTCCTGAATACTTTCGTTCACTAACTAAAAATATTGGAAATTCTACAGTATCGGTAATCATGGAAAGTATGGATGATTTTGTGCAAGTGACGAAAAATGCTTATAAAAAATCTACACTTACTGTTCAGAGTTGGTGGAACAAAGCCCGCTCAGGAGTCGATGATATGAGTGTTGATTCTTATAATGCAGTCCTTGATATGGGATACGCCGCAGAGGTTAGTCTAAAACGAAGACCAATACAGCTCACTTTATGGATCACAAACTTCATGTTGTTGGGTATGATTCTTTCGTACATGGTGTATGCTTTTATCCATGGGATATTTGAAGGATTGTATAAAGTAGCTGGAGATACTCCAATAAAGAAGATCATGAACTTTTTTATGAACAGTATCTTAAAAGGTATAGAAGGCTTGTTATCTTTGCTTCCATTTGGGTTTATAATAGCCTGGTTGCTAGAATCGTTCATTGAATTTTATGCAGGTAGCTACTTAGGATTTGATAAGATCATACAAGCAATATACTTGTTTCCTGATCTTACTAAAAATCATCAATATGAAGATGGAATCATCATATCTGTGGTCGTAGTTAGCCTGTTGGCAATCTTCTGGTTTGTAACATATCAGTTTCTCGCTCAACAGCTAGAAAAGGTGCTACCAATAAAAACCTGTGAAGCTTGTAAAAGACCCTTTGAGTAGCATGTTTTTGAATGTAAAAGTATTTATTTAAAGAAATAGTAAGGGTGCTGGATGTTATTCGGCACTTTTTTTGTATATAGGAAATTCTAAATACTGGCTGTATAAAGCTGTTTATGTTCTCCAGATATCGAAGTAAGTATATATTGGTTGCTACATATAAATACTCCAATTGCTGATAACTAATAAGTGGGGAAGGAGTAAATCTTACTTAGAAAGAGTGTAACAAAAATCCGAAGGAATATTTTATTCTTTCGTAGAATTTCATAATTTTTTCACTATATTGTGCTTATGGTTAATATAGAAGATCTAAAACTCCCTCCCCATCATCTAGAAGCTGAGAAATGAGTTCTCAGTACAGTTTTGATTGATAATGAGGTGATGTATATCCTAGAATGAATGGCCTTGGAGGCTAAGGATTTCTATCAGAAGGAACATGAGTATATTTTCGCTGCATTGACGAATCTCCGATCTACAAGAAAAACCATTGATGTAGTGACTCTTAGTGATGAGTTGGGGAAAGCTGATCATCTGGATGTGGTGTGAGGGACTGACTATCTGTATGAGATAGCTTCTTTTGCGATTACTTCAACAGTTGCTCATGAGTATGGTAAGATCGTGAAGGAAAAAGCAGTTCTACGTAATATTTTGACGGCATGTCAGAAGATCTCTGGAGAAGTATATGATCAAGAACCAGTGCCAGTATTGCTAGAGCGTATCGAGAAGCGTATCTTTGATCTTACACAAGTGAATCTGAGTGATAGTTTGATGCATATTAAGGATGTCTTGAATCAAAGAGTAGAGGAGTATATGGAGTTGGTAGATAATCCAGAAAAACTAGAGGCAGGAAAAGTAAATACAAAATATACGGCATTGGATGATATGCTTGGAGGATTTCAGCCTGGTCAATTAATTATCTTAGCAGCTAGACCTTCGATGGGTAAAACTGCTTTTGCTCTAAATTGCGTGATAAATGCTGCTGTACAGGAGAAAAAGACTATTGCGATGTTTTCTTTGGAAATGGGGAATGAGCAGTTGGTTGATAGGATTTTGTGTACAGTAAGTGGAACGCCTATGCATAAGATTACTAAGTGATTACTTGATGATACTGATTTTGCAAATCTTGGAGAAGCGATGGAGACATTGAGTTCTGCTGATATGTTTATGGATGATAAAGGAGCTGTGACGCTCAATGAACTTAGATCCAAGTTGAGAAGACTCAAGATCGAAAAAGGAAAATTGGATATGGTAGTAATTGATTACCTTCAACTTATGAGTGCTGGATGATCAAAGTTTGCAGGAAATAGAGTGCAAGAGGTGTCTGAGCTCTCTAGATGACTAAAAGAGCTTGCTAGAGAATTGAAGTGTCCAATCATAGCGCTTTCTCAGCTATCTCGTGCAGTAGAATCTAGACCAGATAAGAGACCGATGCTGTCTGATCTTCGTGAATCATGATCTATTGAGCAAGATGCAGATATCGTGATGATGCTGTATAGAGAAGACTATTATGATCCATACACCGACAAGAAAGGACTCGCAAGTATTTTCGTGCGTAAAAATAGAAATGGTCCTGGATGAGAAGTTGAGCTTCAGTGGATGAAGGAGAATATGAAGTTTGCGAATTTGGAGCAGGCTGGATAATTTATTTTTCTTTTAAAAAAAAAAGAGCAGCTCCTGAGTACAGGAACTGCTTTTTTCGTTCATTTTTTTCGAAGAAAGAATCCGTAGAAGCTTGCTTCGAAGGTATTTATTCATCCGATTTTGGGATGATTTTTGTTTTTAGCTTTCTTTTTTGTTAGTTTATATGTTTGTTTTTGTTTAGCTTAGATTAATTCTACAAGTACAATATCGTCATCTACTGAGATTCTCATGCAGAAAGCTCTGTCATGAGAATTTCTATAGATCGCAACATCATGCGAGTAGTGTTGAATGGTATGAGCTTTTTCTATATTTTTCTTGAATACCTCACTATCAAAATCAATCTTATGAACTGCTAATACCGTATGTTCATATCCATCGATACTTAGTTCTGATCAAAATTCCTCTAGATTGATGAGAGTATTTAGGTCGACTGGAGTAATGAGTCTTTTTTCAAGATCTATGGCATAGGTGCTTCAAACAGTAAATGAAACATATTTTTTTTGTTTCATTATTTGAGAAGTTGTTTTTGTTTTTGACATCAGTAAGGTTTGTAAAGTGCTAAAGGAGCTTTCTTTTGTTTTTTGATAGTTTGAGTGTATTGAAGAAGTGTTTGTTTGTAAAATTTTAGTAAAATATTTGTATAATATGGCTTGACATAGTAAGCGACATAATATAAAACATAGAAAAGCTGCTCAAGATAGCAAGAAGGCAAAGATCTATGCTAAGGCATCAAAAGTGATTCAAATGGCTGCAGAAAAGGGAGATAATCCTTCTTTGAATCCTGCCCTGGACGCTGCCATCAAAAAATGAAAGCAAGTAGGTCTTTCAAAGGATGCTATAGAAAAAGCCGTGAATAAATGAGCAGGAAATGATACCGGAGAGAAATTGGTAGAAATTTTCTATGAAGGATACGGTCCAAGTGGTGTAGCACTGTATATCAAGTGTATTACACCAAACACCAACAGATCCGGAGCAAATGTGAGAGCGCTGTTGGCTAAATATGGAGGAAATATGGGTGATCCAGGGAGTGTAGGACGACAGTTCGCTGAGAAAGGTGAAATTTTCGTGAGTGGAAAGATACTCATGGAAAAGATAAAAGGAAAAGACGTTGAGACTATTCTTCCTCTAGATGATGAATTTGAACTTGCGATTATGGATACTGACGCTGAAGATTACCAGATTGATGACTGAATCGCCAGAATCCTGACTTCAAGAGATGATTTCATGAAAACAGTGACAGCATTGGAGGACTGATGACGAAAAATAATGCAGTCAGATTTGTCTTATATCCCAGAGAACACCATTGCTCTTGACGAAAAAGGCGAAGAAAAGTTATTGAATATTATAGATATCTTAGAGGATGACGAAGATGTTGATACGATTTGGCATAATGCAGGGTAGTTTGTTTATTATTTGTAATAGTGTATGAATATTGAGACTGCAACCTACAGGGTAAGTGTAAAAGCCTTAATAAGAAATGATTAAGGAGAGCTTTTCTTGTGAAAGCATCCCAACGGAAAGCGATGAATTCCTTGATGATGAGTAGAACATGGAGAAACCCCGATTGAGGCTATGAAAAGAGAGATAGAAGAGGAATTGTGAGTGACTCCAACCTTTATTTCTGATTTTCCTGTTAGATTTTATACATATAATAGGTCAAAGGCTGTTAATTATCCTCGAGTTGCCAATATATATTATGAGGTTAGAATTGATGATAAGAATCTTATTTTGGAAGAAGGCTATATTGACTATAAGTATTTTGATCTAGCATCTCTAGAAGAATTAGATACCTGAATTGATATGAGGGAATTGTTTACATCGTTGAAATAAGTATACAATAATTGATCTGTTTTTTTTAATCCTAATTCTTACATCATGTTATATCCTGAAATCTCATCACCTTTTTATAGGGTAAGTATGAAATGAATTATTCGCAATGAGGAAGGAAAGGTACTACTGTGTAAAGAATCCGACTGACGCTGGGATCTTCCTGGTTGATGACTTGACTGGGATGAGAAGCCAAAAGAATGATTGAAAAGAGAAATGATGGAGGAAATGTGATTAATAGTGACCTCTATTGATAAAACTCCTATCGCATTCGCAACTGTAAAAAGACCACCTCATGGAAAAAGAAAACATGACGTATATATTGCAAACGTATGTTATCAACTATCTGTTGAATCACTTGATTTTGTTCCATCCGATGAGTGTGTTGAAATATGATTTTTTGATCTAGATGACTTGAGCTGAATGAGTTTATTTGAGAATGTTAAACCAGTGTTTGAACAATTATTTAGTTCATAGTGATGTCCTTATGATTCAATGAGTCGCTTATAAAAAAAACATCATAAACCTTTCTGAATTATTAAAAGATGAGGTAATTGATTCATGTATTAGTTCAAAAGCCGTGCAGGGGACTTGTTTGAGCAATCTTAATAAGATTTCTCAATCTATCGATCGTTCTTCAGCTACCTTATTTGTAGAAACCCTCCATGAAAAAACTTTCCAAGATGCAGAATTTATCGCTGAGACAGATCCTGCGTGAGAGAATCTTTCTGAGGTTTTACTTTGCTATCCAGGTGTCCAAGCTATGGTGTACCATAGAATAGCTAATTTTCTCTATCTGCAGAATGAATGATTGGCTGCGCGTATCATAGCAGAACATAGCCATAGTCTGAATGGAATCGATATTCACCCTGGAGCAACTATCGGTAGCCATATAGCCATCGACCATGGGACCTGAATTGTAATCGGAGAGACAGCAATAATTGGTGATCATGTCAGGTTATATCATAATGTCTCCTTAGGAAATCTTTCAGTAAAGAAAAAACAGGAATGATCAAAAAGACATCCAACGATAGAAGATCACGTAACTGTTTATGCCTGAGCTATTATTTTAGGTGGAGAGACAATTATTGGTCATCATAGCACTATCTGATGATGAGCGGTGGTTACTAGTTCAGTAGAGCCACACAGCTTGGTTACGACAGAGTTTACGACTAAGTATTATGATAAACGCGATAGATCTGAGTATGAGAATAAGCAGGTGAGTGATAGATAGACTTCGATATTCATATTATTATCATAAAAGAATGGCTTTTTCACTGCAAGAGCAAGAAATATTGGAGAGTATAATCGTAAGATCTGATAATGATCCTGCAAATCCCGAATTTCCTGCTGACGATCCGAAATTTCCTGCTACACCTACGTATCAAATTCACGTAGAGTGATTTTCAAATGTGTGGCTAAAAGATGAATCTCATAATCCAACATGAACTCATAAAGATAGACTCGGCCGAGAGATAGTTGTTACCTATACTCATTTTTTGAAAGCGAAGAAGATTGGTCAGGTAAGTTGATCATTGCCACAAATGTCTATTATCTCATCTGGTAGTGCTGCTACTGCTATTCAGACTCAACTTAAGAAATATTGATTACCCTCATTGAAGGTTCTTGTTGACTATAAGATTGATCAATCATATACGACTAGTTTAGAGAATTTGGGTGCAGAGATCTACCTGACTGATCTATCTAAGAAGTTGCTAACTCCTAGTGAAATACTTCAGCTTACTAACAATGAAGAAGGAATAGATATTACTTCGTCAGAGGCATTAGATCCTTCTAGTAGATACTATGATTGGTTGAGTTATGAGATTGTAAATTCATCTCCAGAGTTTTGTTTCATCCCTTTTTGAACTGGTAATTTGTATGAGAATATTTTGAATACAAATAAGAAAGAAATTTCTTCTTTATGAGGTCATGATCCAAGATTTAGTTGAAATATTGATGTATTGAAAAAATGTCATTTCCTTTGAGCTACTACAAATAATCCAAATACGCTAGCTGATAAGCTATATTCACCACATCTTCCTTTTGTTCATTTCTCAGAGCAGTGGATCAAAATTTATAAACAATCATGATTTTGCTGAAATCTATCTCATGTGCATATAGTGCAAGAACAGTGGATCAAAAAAGCATTAGAAATCGCTAATGCTCAAGATATCAGTTGTGAACCATCTGGTATTGCTTGATTAGCTTTGTTGTTGCAGATGAAAGAACAAATCCCCTCTGATGCTAAGATTTTAATTGTAAATACTGGTATGACTAAGCTTTACTAGTGATTAAGTGATATGAAATTTAAAAAAATCTTACTCCGTAGTAGCGGAATAAGATTTTTTAGCAGCAAGAAGTATTAATGCTTCTTATTCACCTTCCTTTCACTTTCTTTTAGGTAGATCTTTCTAATTCTGATCGTGGTTGGAGTGATTTCTACATATTCATCAGTCCCGATATAACTCAATGCATCTTCTAGACTTAGCGTCTTGATGGGTGCAAGGGTCATATTTTCATCGTTTTTACCCATTCTCATATTTGATTGTACTTTATTTTTAGTCAGATTGATAATAAGATCCCCTGGTTTTGCTGATTCTCCTACTACCATTCCTTCATAAAGTTCTTGTGCTGGTTGAACGAAGATGGTTCCTCTTTCTTGAAGCTTCCAGATAGAAAATCTCATCGTTTTTCCTGCGAATCATGATACCATTGATCCATTTACACGCTTTGGAATCTCTCCCATATACGGAGCATAGTGCGAGAATGATGATGAAACAAGTCCTTCACCTCTAGTTACTAAGATAAAGTCAGCTCTAAATCCAAGAAGTCATCTGGTAGGCACATCAAATTCAAGATTTGTAAGCCCATTTGCGGATTGCATATTTTGCATCAATCCTTTTCTCTTAGCTAGGAGATCAATTACTGTTCCTGATAGTTCATCTGCTACTGTCACAGCAACCTTTTCGATAGGTTCTTCTTTTTTTCCTTCTTCAGTTTTTCTCATAATCACTTGAGGAGAAGAAACTTGAAGTTCAAATCACTCTCTTCTCATCGTCTCGATCAATACGGACAAATGTAGTTCTCCACGACCTGCAACCGTACATCTATTACCTCCATCATGGATATCTACTTTCATTCATACATTAGTTTCTAGTTCTTTTTCTAGTCTATCCACGATGTTTCTGGAAGTCACAAATTTCCCTTCTCTCCCTGCAAATGGTGAGTTGTTTACCAAGAAATCCATCATCAATGTTGGTTCATCAACATGAATCGGTGGGTAAGGTTCAGTTCCTTCTTGTCATATCGTATCTCCTACATAGATATCAGCGATCCCTGCAACAATTACAACATCTCCACATCTCCCTTCTGGTACATCGATTCTTGATACTCATACGGTACGATATATCTTGGATATTTTTGCTTTTTTCTGTGTTCCATCTTGTTTGTATACGAGTACTTCTTGATTTGCTTTAACTGTTCCTTCAGCGATACGCCCAATACCTAATCTCCCCACGAAGTTATCATAAGCAAGATTTACTACTTGCATACGGAAAGGTTTTTCAGGTTCATGCGGTGCATTTGGCACTTTCTCCATGATAAAGTCGAGCAATGGTTCCATACTTGGATTTGCTTGTGCTTTTTCCAAATCATCAAGATTCAAAAATGCATATCCATCACGAGCAGATGTATAGATCACGTCAAAATCGGTTTGCTCGTCAGTAGCACCAAGTTGGATAAACAAATCAAACAGCTGATCTTCTACCCAATCAGGTCTCGCTGTTGGTTTATCGATTTTATTTAAGACAACGATAGGCTTTAGACCGTTTTCTAGTGCCTTCTTTAGTACAAACTTTGTCTGAGGCATCGGTCCTTCATATGCATCCACAACCAGTAGCACACTATCAACCATTCTCAACACACGTTCTACTTCAGAACCAAAATCAGCATGTCACGGGGTATCGATAATATTCATTACCACACCATTCCATACTACAGAAGTATTCTTCGCATAGATCGTAATTCATCTTTCTCTTTCTTGATCATTACTATCCATAATAAGATCAGCACCATCTACCATCTCCATAGTCCCAGAAGCAGTAAGTAACTGATCTACGAGAGAAGTCTTCCCATGATCTACATGGGCAATAATTGCAAGATTTTTGAAAACTTTGATATCAGACATTAGCTTAACTAGTCAATAAAAAACAAAAAGGGTCAGATGACCCTTTGATATTGGATAGGTTATAGGGAAGTTGGGGGGAGATGCTAGGGGAGGTGGAGAATAATTACCCTTTGCTATAAAATTATTAGTTTTTTTCTTTCTTTTTTCATAATGGATTGATTGAGATGTTGTATTTGTTGCTTAATATATGTGTATGACTTTACCAAAACGTAAAAACTCTCGTTCTAAGCGAATAAACTATACATCAACTTGATGTTATTTTGTGACAATATGTACCCAATGACGTAAACATTATTTTGGAAAAATTAATGATGGTAGTATGAATTTAAATTTATTGTGAAGATATACAAAAAAATGCCTTATGTCTATTTGTGAACGCAGAAAAACTGTAGATATAGATGTATTTGTTATTATGCCAAACCATATTCATATGTTGATTACTATGGATAATTTCCATGATTGAATGAATCAAAAAATTAATAATACGCGTAACCGTAGGGACGACCTTTTGGGTCGTCCGAATTATGAAAACGGACACGCCAAAAGCGTGTCCCTACAGGAAAAATTCAATCCAAATTATAAATGACCATCTTTGTGATCAATAGTTGGAATGTTTAAAGGCGCAATTACAAAATTTGCAAATGCTAAACATATTAAATTTTGACGGCAATCTCGTTATCATGATCATTTGGTTCGCAATGATTCTGAATATGAAAGAATTTCATATTACATTGAACAAAATCCTCAGAAATGGAATGAAGATAGATTCTTTGAAAAATAGTTGGATGCATTAAATCCACAAGCCAATACTCCTCCCCGTAGCCCAACACATCTCCAGCTCATATCTCTTCCCTTCAATCAACGCATTTCCCTAGCTAAAAACCATGATTTACCTATACATGCAAATAGTGAAAATTTACTCCCTCATTGATCTGTAATGGTATTTACTCCAAAAACACTTGATGTAATTGGTTCTTTATCTAAACAAGAGCAGCTGTATTTGTATCAAATGACAAAGGAGTATAAGAAGGCTGCGGAAGAAAATGATCTAGAGACCCTAGCAAAATTTAAGGCAAGAAGACCTCATAGGAGTATCTATGAGGTTTTTTTGGAAGATAGTACAAGAACCAAAGAATCATTTAGAAATGCGATAGCATTTCATGATGTTAAAGGACATATGTTTGATGCGAGTAGTTCTTCTTTCAATAAACACGAGAGTTATGCAGACACCTTCAATATGTTGACCTGATATGGGGCAGATGTGTTTATCGTGAGAAGTAAGCTCGAATGAGTGTGTACTTGGCTTTCGAAAAATGGAGCTGAATATGCGAATCGTCATGGTCGCGAGGCTTTACCTATTTTTATCAATGCTTGAGATGGAAAACATGAACATCCCACGCAAGAACTTCTTGATCAATTTACATTCTTGGAACAGAATAATTTTAATTCATCAAAAATTCATGTTGCTTTAATTTGAGATTTACTTCATGGGAGAACAGTACATTCAAAGGTAGATGGGTTGGCTATATTTGAGTCTGTTGTTGTGGATCTTATAGCGCCGACTGAGCTGCAGCTTCAAGAGTATTATGTGGATACAATGAAAAATCACTGATATGAAGTTCGTATTTTTGAAAGTATTGATGCTTATCTAGACAAGTGAGATGTTGCACCAATCTGTTATTTCACCAGACTTCAGTTGGAAAGAATGTGAGATGAAATATTAAAGAAAGAAACTCAGCTCAGAACTGCTGTAACGATAAGAAAAGAACACCTTTCTTTATTTGATGATACGACTAAATTTTATCATCCACTACCAAGACATAAGGTAACTCCCGTATTGCCGTCATTTTTGGATGCCACCTCATTCAATGGTTGGGAACAACAATCTAGCAATTGAGTGCATATAAGAACCGTGTTGTTAAGTGCAATGCTTGGTGTGGAATACGTGGTTAACTGATTTGAGTGAGCGCAAGTGACTAATGATGAAGAAGAAGAGCAGTTCGTCTTCGAGGCACCTACAAGTCATACACCAAATACCCCTGGAACTCAGCGGGTTCATCCCATTCATGATGGAATCACTATTGACCATATTGAGAAGGGAAAAACAATACAACAGATCAAAAAATGAATCAATAAAATCATCTCTGTGATCGACTTGTATCAAGAGTGATGAGAACGAGTAGCCTCATGAAAAACCTGAGTACATAAGTGAATTATCTTTCGTCCGTGAGTTGATCTGGATGAGAAACAAGTTCGTCAGCTTGCAGCTTTATCTCCATGATGTACTCTCAATAGAATCAAAGAATGAAAGATATGGCAAAAACTAAGGCTCCATATGCCTCCCAAGCTGTATAACTTTGAAGAACTCTCTTGTAAGAATGATCTATGTATTTCAAACAAAAAATACCACGAGAATGTCCCGGCGGAATTTACAAAATACACAAAAGACACCTTTATCTGTGAATACTGTAGTACGAAGCAGACCTATGAAGAGGTTCGGACGTGATAGATGTAGTTAGATACTCAATCAAACACTCCTCCCCGTAGCCCAACACATCTGCAGATTATAGCCTCCAGTGACACCATCTACATTCAAGATCTCACCTGCGAAATATAGTCCAGAACAAAGCTTCGATTCTAGAGTCTCTGGATCAATTTCTGAGGTATCAATTCATCCAGCAGTCACAAACTCATCTCCCGGACGACGTTTGATTAGTGATAACGGTATTCAATTTCATAGTCGATCAGCGATCAAGAGACGGTGTTTCTTACTTAGTTGTGAAGTAGGCATATGTTGCTGGAGTTCGAGTTCTGCTAGGAGCGCTTCGCAGAATCTTTTTGGTAGCTTGGAGGCAAGAGTAGTGACGAGTTCTTTTTTTGATGATTGAGATTTGGTGAGGAGGAACTGACTTCGTTGATCATAGTTCGTATCACGCAGCACCTGCAACCTTATCTGCACAGGAGAATCGATTCTGACTTTTTCAAACGCTGATAGTGAAGCCGCAACGAAAGTAAGCGGTCCAGAGATCCCAAAATGGGTGAGGAGTATTGGTCAGGTTATTTTATGATTTTGAAATTGTATATCGCTATCATCATCAGATACTTGTAGAGGAAGACTAAGATGTACGATTGCATCAGGAAACGATAGTCCTGATAGCGCGGTGATTCGATCTTGCTGTGTAACGAAACTGTTCAATGATGGTCATAACTGGGTGATCGTATGTCAAAGTGACTGTGCGAAATGATAGCCGTCACCCGTGGATCATGTATGAGAAAAGGCATTTCATCCTGTGGTAAGTACTATTTTATCGACTTCGTAGCTGCCTAGTTTCGTTGTGAGGGTGAATATATCTCCAGATTTGCTGATATTCTGTACTCATTCGCTATAGTGTATTGTTATATCACTAGTCTCAAATATATGTTCGAAGGCTCTCACGACATCTTTTCCATTATCTGAAACAGGAAAGACACGCATATCATCTTCTATCTTGCAGGGGATTCACGCAGATTCAAATCGTTTTTTGACTGATCTTGGGGTGAATTTTTTCAATGAAGGATCAAAAAAATCTCGACCTCTGGTGTATTTTGATTGGATTTCAGATCTCTTTGTAAAACCGGTCGTGAGATTGCAGCGTCAACCACCTGAGATGATTACCTTGGCTCCCAGGCTTTTGTTTTTTTCGAATAACAAAACCTGCCCTTCTCGGTCAGTTCTTTGGGCTATCGTGGCTGCTACCATCATTCATGCTGCTCATCAACCTATGATGGCTACGGATTGTTTTTTGCTCATATCTTTGTATAGTGATCTTATTTTATTTTGACAAGTGTATTATGGAAAATCTACAAGCAGTACTTAAGACTTCAAAAGGAGATATTAGCATCAATCTTTATCCTAACGAAGCACCAAAAACCGTAACTAACTTTGCTCATTTGGCAGGGAAAGGGTATTATGATGGGTTGAGTTTTCATCGTGTGATTGAAGATTTTATGATCCAATGAGGATGTCCAGATGGAACGGGAGCAGGAGGGCCTGGATATACCTTTGAAGATGAGTTTCATCCAGAACTTAGACATACTTGACCGTGAATACTAAGTATGGCGAATGCAGGACCTGGTACGAATGGTTCACAATTTTTCATTACTCATACTGAGACGAGTTGGTTGGATGATAAACATACGGTATTTGGTACCGTAGTATCTGAAGATGATCAAACGATCGTGAATGCAATCACACAAGGAGACATGATCAATACGATAGAAATCATAGGAGACACAGGTGCATTGTTTGAAGCAAATGCTGAATTTCTTGCAATGATTGGATAATTTTCAATCATCAATTTTCAATTTTCAATTATTATCATGTCCGATGAAATACAATTTGATGAAAATCGAAACATTATAGAACCAGGGAGTGCCAAAGATGAAGATTATCCTGAAGAAGATCTTGTGAAAGATGCTAATGGACAGCAGTTGCAAGATGGAGATTCGATCATTGCTATCAAATGATTAGCGGTAAAATGAGGATCTGATATTAAAAAAGGAGATAAATTTACGAATATCAGACTCACTGATGATCCGACACATATTTCTGTGAATACGAAGAAGAATGGGAAGATGTTTTTGAAGGTGGAGTTCTTTAAGAAGGGGTAATTGATTGAATACTTAAAAAATTTCTCCGTCTGGAGAGATTTTTTTATTGATGACTATTTACACCCTCTCCTCCAATTCAAACCATCTCTCCTCATATTCTCCTAGCTTTGTCACGAGTTTTGCCAGTTCTGTACTGAGGGTTTTGATCGCTGTGTGATCTAGCTCTCTGAATTTTGATAAGATTATTCTCAAAAAATTGCAAAAAACAGAACCCATGGATATACTTATAGTATGAACAAAAAGAAAATCATCAGTAAAGAAGCTCGCAATCTTCTAGATGCGACTCCTGACCATGCCAAATCTTTGATTGAGGGAGATTTTTCTGATGCAGTGGGGAAAGTGCTAGATGAAACATTTGTAGGAAAATCTGATAACGATCTTCTCTCAGAAATAGACAAACAAATAGATATGAGTATGAAAGCAAATCCAGAAAAAATCAAAACTGAAATTACGTCACTCTTGGAGGATCGCAAAGATCATATCGAATCATTTCGTGATGGGAAGAAACTGTATGATGAGATAAAACAAAAGAAAGAAAAACTCAAGAAATATGACGTCTTTCTAGATACTTTGAAAAACCAATCTCGTGAGTATGGTTCCGTATCAGCTCAAAATAGAGCGCGTATAGAAGTAATTGTGAAGACTCAAGCAACACTGCAAACAGAGATTGACGAGATATTATGATATCAAGAACCTGCAGTAGTAGAGCATTACTATCGCGTTCGTAAGATGGCATATGCTAAGAAGAACAAAGATTATGTGACTTTCTGATCTCATGAACATGTGATCAACGAAGGACTTGATGCTATGTTTGCTTGAGAGCATGTATTGCTTTCTTGACCAACGGGGACTGGTAAAACCGTCTTGGCAGTAGAGATTGCTGATAGAATCCAAAAGAAATCATGAAAACCAGCATATACCCTCAATGCATGAGGAGAAAGAGAGTGAGTTCTTTCAAAATCTTCAATCACGCCAGAGCAACGAGAAGCTCATATTGCAACAGCTCGTCAGATAGTAATTAGTGGTCACTCCAAAATGCACTCAAATGAATTTACTCGTAGTTTGAGTATAGAAGGGGAGATGAAAGTAGTACAGGAGTTGGTGGGGATGCTCAAAGCTATTCATGAATGACGCCCATTAATTATCGATGAAATAGATACGATACCAACTGAGACGCTTATGTCGATCAAAGCTTTGTTTAATTATAAAAAGGGTGAGAAATTTCTTCCTCAATGATGAACATGAACAGAGTTATATGAAGCTGCTCAAGCACCTATGGTAATCGCTACGATGAATGGACGCTCAGAAAAACATAAGACCCGTGTACAAATAGACCCAGCTATTTTGAGGTTATTTGGTACTACTATTCCTGTATGATATATAACTGATACAGAAAAATATGATTTTATGCTTGCACAGTTGATGAACGATCATGGGTATATTGATTCTTGTTCTGAAGATGAACTAAATAACGTAGTTACATGAGTGCTACCGGCATTCGTAAGCTTCATAGATGATGTAGAACAGCGTTATCTGGGGACAACACCTGAGCGAGCTACTGCTCCAGGGACTTTGCCAAACACACAAAAGTGAATGCTATCACAGAAGGTCTTGGAACTAGGTAAATTATCAACCATCATCGATAAGTGGAAACTTCATTCTAGCTATACAAATCTGGAAGGAAAAACCATAAGAGCAAGAATATCACTAACAGAGTTCCTCAAACTTGAAGTATTGAAACGATGCACTGGACCAGCGACTATTGAAGACAAGGCAATATTGCTGAGTGTAGCAGCTAGACATGGAATGGTAGAAAATAATTCCGAAACCAAGAAAGCAATACTAGCAAGAATCCCATGACTTACCTCAAAGAACCTTGATGATCTGTTTAGTATGGTAATGAGTTTATCAATCTTGAAAACACCTGAAGATGACCAGATAACAATCATCGATGCATACCAGATAGGTAAACTGTCATTGAATCATGAATATAATGACTTACCTACGCTAGAGCACGGTCTTTATACGAAGGAAATTCAGGTGTATACACGTTTAGCATCAAGTATGTGAAGTGATGTCGCTATCAAGAATATTCTCATATGATTGATTACAGATATGAAAGAGAATAAAGCTAATAAGAACTATCAAATCCAAGAAGAGAGCAAAGATGCTTTGATCAATGCGATTCGTGAGAGTGGGTTATGAGAAGAATTGAAGCAAGAAAGCTTCGCAGAATTATTAAAATCAAACCCAGATCGATGACAGAGGTTGACTGATAAAGAAAGAGGAAAGTTGCCTGCGCCTACAGCTGAAGAAAATAGTAATCCTGTACTAACTCAATACCCATCCTTACCAGAATCAGATCCTAGATATGCCACGATAGCGAAATACAGAAATGATTTCCCATCCCAAATTAAAACCAAGTCGGAAAATTGAGAAAAAACACCAGCAGAGCTGGTTGAAATAGCTCAGCAGATCAATAAATCACATTTTTCGCTTTCAACTCACGCATGACTGACCATCAGATCATTCACCTTGCCATGAGCCAACTTTCATTTTGCTACAAGTGATGAGATATTTGATGCTAAAACTCCAGATCCAAATAACATGCTCATTGAAAATAAATACACGAATCAAACACTTGCGCCATGAAAGAAGTATCTAGCGAAACTCAAAGCTCTAAAAAATGCCGATGACACCAAATGGCTAGATCCCATTAAGGAAGCTGTTAAACAGAAAAAGAAAGACGGAGTAGAGTTTGATCATGGCTGAAATCTCAAGAAATTGACTGAAGCAATACAATCACAGTATAATCTATGTGAAAGAGATGCTCTAGCAGTATTCATGTATTTGACTTGATGTTATGGCGTATATTGGACCGGAACTTATGAAAAAGATAAATATTGAGATATGAAACGTGCCTACGCATGGATCGGTGAAGGCTCCCGTTGATTCGACTCGCGCGGCGTTGGTAATAGTAGAGCCTCTTTGTTGTTCTCCCGAGAGGGATGAGCCCCCCAAGCGCCGGAGGCGATTCGTATGCAGGTGCTGGAGATGCAAGAACGTTGGAGTTCAAAGGTTAAGAATGTTGTTGAATGAGGTACTACGTTCGTGGAGGGGAATGGTACCGATGCTAAATGTGATAAAAAAGAATGTACCGATGAAAAAGAAACCAAAGATGAGCTCAAGAAACGTTGTGATCTTTGGATCAAAAAATATGTGACTCACTCCCAAGCACCAAACTGACTTACCTGAGTCACTACCAGTATCACTCATCCAAGACGGAATGCTGGGAACTCTAAGGATTTCCTAGAAGCACATGTAGATGATTATGAGAGATATTCTTGAAATTCAGATGATAATAACTGATCAAGAAATAAATACAATTCATTTGGCAAGAAAAAACTAGGAATTACGTTGAGATCTATCAAATGAAACGCAGAAAACCCTGATATGCTGCCAGATAAGATAGATTATAACTGATCAAAAGAACCTAATCATACAAAAAAATACCTTCAATGAGTAAAAAAAGTAATCCCTGATTATACATTTCAATCTCAAGATCAGATGGAAGAATTGATGAGAGTCATGTGTGAAGATATATGAATCAATATTGCAGATTTATGATGAGATAATCATCATGGGCTGATAGCCCTTGGATACATCTTGTGAATTTGATGATGGTATTGGAATAATGATTCCGGTGCCTACGCGTATATCGGTGAAGGTAGCCGTTGTTTCGACTCGTTCGGCATTTTTAATCACGCCTGTTTGTTGTTCTCCCGAGATGGATAAAGCCCCCCAAGTCGTAGGCGTAGTTTTTATAAGTACCTGTTTGCAAATATTGTTCTTCATGAGTTGGATCTATTTATAAAACATGAACTAAAAGTTAGGCATTATGGAAGATATGTTGATGATTTTGTTTTATTTCACCAAAATAAGCAGTATCTACAATCATGTATCCAAAAGATTCAAAGATTCTTAGATACAATCCATCTCACACTTCATCCTCAAAAGACATATTTTCAACCTTACACTAAAGGTGTCAGATTTTGTGGAGTCGTGGTGTTGCCTTATCGTCGTTATGTGCATCGTCGCACAATAGCAAATCGGAAGAGGAAAATTGATTCTTCAAAAGATGCTGATATTGAATATTTCGAAGAAAGATTACCAAGAAGCTTGCTTCGACGGTAATCATTCAACTCTGTGGCTACTGGATAAAACTTGCAAATAAAAGATGTAAGCAATATACTTAGACATGGAACAAACAAATTCATCAGAATATTCCAAACAGGAGTTTATGGAAACTCTAAGGCAACTTAAACATAGAGCTGATGCTGGAGTATTTTGTGATATTGTCATCAAAGACGATCCAAAGCTAGATGCACCGATGGCAGTAAATTTGGCTGATCATCGCAAGCCAGTGTTTATCATCAATCGAGAGATGTGTTTAGAGAGGTTTTCCTTCACTTCGATTGAAATGGCTATGATTATCAGTCATGAGCTGAACCATATATATGAAGACGCTCAGATGAAGAGTACTGCAAGTGGGAAATTATACAAACAAGTGTTTAATAAACACTTGATGAGTAAATGAACTAGGCAAGATATTAAGGCTTATCATACCTTTTATAATTGCATGAGGGATGTGTATGTAAACCAGCGTTCTACACGCCACTTCAGAACTTGGACAGAATCTATGAAGACAATGTATGCAGAGAAGCTTTTTGGCCCTAGTGAGGATGCTTCTTGAATTATCCAACAATGAAATGATTTTCTAGATCTCCCACATCATCTTCAATTCACTTATGGATTGTTGCGTGAAGCGATGGTTTCAGATCAGCATGAAACATGCTTGGTGGATGATCTTGTGAGAGTGCAACTTGATTTTTGTCAATGACTCCTTACACAAGATATTTCTTTGCCCCAAGATCAACAGCCATTGTATCTAAGTACAGATCCTAATCGTTCATTGGAAGAAAGACTTCGTTATATAATGCAAAGTGTCGAACCAATCTTTCGTGCCTTTTATGAACAAGATAAACTTGAAAGAGAACAAGAAGGAGAGAAAGGAGAGAAAGGAGAAGGAGAGAAAGGAGAAGGAGAGAAAGGAGAAGGAGAGAAAGGAGAAGGAGAGAAAGGAGAAGGAGAGAAAGGAGAAGGAGAGAAAGG
>CALGNI010000080.1 GCA_937958645.1 Candidatus Absconditabacterales bacterium | reverse complement strand
GAATTGAACAACTAAAAAAGCACCTTTATCTTACGATTTTGGTGCTTTTTTCATACCCAACCTGTCAAATTAAACTTCTCAAGATACAGTTCTTCTATATGATTTCATTGTTTTTTCTCTTTTTTGGTGCCGAAGGTTAGGAGCATTGATATTGACATTTTACTAAAAATAAGTAAAACTACATCAGAGAAAGATCTTTATCAGATAATTTGGTGGTGACGCCAAAAATTTCTTTAGTAGCTTTTTGTTACGACCTCTTCTGGTGACGGGAGAGTAAACGAGATAGTGGTGACGCTATCGCTAAAATTTATAGGTATGTTAAATTTATTTGTAGGTATTTTAATCTTTTACGTAGTTTTGATTGTGTTGTTTCGTGATGTATTCAAGATCTCTAGATCTGCTAGTTTTGCTGAAGAATCATGGAGAGATGATACTATATTTGCTAAATATGCAGCAAAAACCTTGATTCGAAACAAGAATCATGGATCGATGAAACGAATTCTTCTTGATCCAAGTTTAGGAAACAGAAGATTTGAGTTTTTGCCAGATTTCATCAAAAATGATTGCGGTGCTCGAAGACTTAATAGGATTGAAAAGACTGGTTTAAATGTTTCAGTAAAAGATAAACTTATTGTTCTCATTGAGCTACATCGTACTGGAGAAGAAAGAGCTCTTGTTGAAGAATCAATCCAAAAGTTCTTATTGAAAACTGATCTACAAAAACTGTCGCGCTATTTTGCTGAAAATCAGCAGGAATGTGCTTATTTGAGTGAGATTAAGGGAAAGCAGGTTAGTAAACTTAAAAGTAAGAGTTTGAAATTACGCTCTGAAAATGCTATTCAATCAAGAAAATGGAATTTAGATGTTCTTGAACGATCACTTTTTCGTGAAAATCTTCGATATGAATTTCATCCCGTATTGAAAGGGTATTGTAATAATGCAGGAGTTAATAAGCTACTTTCGTTCGATGATTCAATTAATAAATTAACCTATTCGGATGCTAAAATTGAACTTTTTATGGAGTTGTTGGCCATTCGAAGCGTTGAATTCCCTTCTTGTCGTCCAGCTTTTGTGAAGATGCTTACAAATCTTATTAATAGTTTGTATCAGCGTCCTGCTGTAAGATCAGTAGCAAGTTGTTTGGAATCAATTAACAAATATGCTCTGAAGTATCTAGAGCATGAAATGCTTGTAGCTGTAAGAGATAGCCTTTGTAAATCAGATATGATAAGGTTGTCTCATATAGAGCAAAAATTTAACGTCGAACTCTCAAGTTTGAGAGTTTCTATTACGGTATAATAGCTGTCCAAAATCTGGATAGTTCCTCCAAACCCCCTTAGTGTATACTAAGGGGGCTTTTTTTTTTTGACAAATTCAAAGATTATTCGTAGAATTATACTGTATTAAGTTTTTGTCTATAATATTGAGATGGTAGATATCAAAACCCTTGACCAAGACCAAATTAGCTTTGTGCTTACTTGATTGCGAAAGAAGTATGCTCCTAGTGAGTCTACGAGTTTTCTTGAAGGTTTGAATTTGCAAGCTCTTCAGACGCTATTGACCTTGGTGATGACAAAAGATAAGGAAAAAAGATCTGATATCTTGAGTGATTATATGCTCGGGATGAAGGAAGATGTTGCAGCTATCAAGCAGTTGGCTCATAAGATATCACAATTCAAAACCACAGTGAAAGAAGGGAAAGAAAATGTGCAAAATCAAGAAGATTTGATCAATTTGGAGCGTGAATTGGAGCAATACTAAAACAAAATTTATTTTTTTTCACAAAAATCACTATGTCTCTTGCTAACGGAAATTATGAAAATAAAGATGTTAATGAAATCAAAGATGATCTGAACGAGGAGTTTGATGCAAATCAAGAGAATCGAACAAGAGATGACTTAGATCTTTATAATTCTTGACTTTCTATTGCCGAAAAATATCAGGATGATATGCTGCATATGAAAGATGAGGCTTGTGGATTGTGAGATAAGTATGAAGATCAGTGGAACTCCTTAGAAGTAACGTTGAAGGCTAATATAGATAGATTGAATAGCGCTGGATATGCTTTCTTTACAGAAAATGACCAAATCGTAGATAAGATTGCTAATCATATAAATGAAGTTGAAGATAGTGTTTTGCAGTTGCTGGAAGATCATAGTAAATCTATACAAGAGCAAGAGAAAGTAGAGGCAGCTGTAGAAGCTGCAGGAACTGATTTCTTCGAACCAAATGAAGATGGTAGTTTTACTTTGACTGCAGCAACAAATGAACCCACTATTCACGATGTGCTTTGAGATATGATACAACCAAATGAGACATGGTTGATTGATTATACGACGGTAAATAACGATACACGCAATATCAAAGAAAGGATGACGGGTGCTAATGCAATCTGAGCTACTACTTGTTATCTTACCTATGGAGAATGAGATGATGGAGCTATGACCTATATTCTTCAAGGTCTAGATGGGAAAAAGATCAACACCAGAGCTAGAGTGCGAGACGGAGTGAAACTTACTCCTCCATGAGTACTAAAAGCACAGGGAAGGATTCAAAAAAACATTGAAAAACATGAAACCAAAGAAGCATTGAAACAAAAATCTCAATCTGGTGAAACTCTCGATGATATGAGACAGTCTCCTCATTGGAAATCAGTAATGGCTGCTATACCACCTGGATTGCGTTGAAGACTTGAAGCAGCAGCAGCAGTAGATGAAAGTGTTTTTATTGATTTTTTGAAGAAATCAGAATCAAAATTGGATGAGTTAGTTTTGTATGCAAAGCAAAAAGATATGCTCCTATCATCAGTACCTCTTTCAAAGAGTACTTTGTCTCGAGGAGGGATGATGGAAGTGCATCTAATAGATGCTGGTAAAGAAGTGACTTTACCGTTTTTGGATGAACAGGATGATAATTTAGGAGCATTGTATGATGTTATCGATGATGGTGCTTTTGTGTGAGAAGGGGATTACCAAACTTTTCTTACAAGTAGAATCAATGCTAAATGGGATGACTATGCAGCTCAAGACAAATACGAAAATGTGCTCGCAGATGTTGAATGAACTGAGATGTTAGATAAGCAGCAAGTGATAGATGCTCAGTATGGTCTAGGATTATTTGATCAGTTGGTAGATTCTCTCAGACAATCGAAATGAGATACTTACTTATATCAAGATCATTTCCTGGCTTCATTGAAACAATACACTCAAGATGCTCTGTATTCACTAGAGGCATGAGATGTTTCGAAAGAAGGGATTCAGGAAATCAAAGATACGTTGGCGAAGAAGTATATGATTATAAGATCTAATGAGTTTGTTTCATCGAGTAATTCGTCATGAAAAATTAGTTGATTTATCAATGATGTTTTTTCTGGAGAAGCTGATCCAAAGACATTGATAGCAATAAGAGAACTCTGAGCTGATCTAGATGTTTGAAATCATGCTTGATTTGTTATAGATGAAGAATCAATTCATGAAGATCTGATAATCAACGAAACATGATATGATGAGATGTATCAAAATATTTCAAAAAAGCTTGATGCTAGTATTGAAGGAAACAATAAACTGTTACATAGGCTTTATACTGCTGCTAATATATCTGATCAGCAGACGGGAAGAGATATGGTGCTTTCGATCCTACAAGAGCAAAACATTCTCCCTACGCATGTAAGAACCACTGATCTAGATCGGCTAGGAAAATATTCTTCTACAGATCAAGAATATATAGCCAAAGAGATATGGAAAAAGATGAAAGAAACTAAGAAAACTTATGAAGAACACAGTGAAGTAAGTAAAGAGACGATCTGGAAATGAATGATAGCAGAGAAAAATTCATTGTTGGCATCTGAAAATTTATCTGAAGCTGATATTTCTAGACTTCAAGTAATTAATTTCCTAGAGCAAGATGAAGCGTCAAGAGAGTCGATATTGTCGTTGCAGCTAGGTCAATCAACTTGAGAAAATATGGTAATTGCTTCTATCGAAGGTACGGTGAAGTGACTTGCTACTCCTTTGTTGGTAAATCATGGTGGGTGATCAAATTCTGACATCGTGAATGATATCGTATGATATTGACTTCTAGATATTTCGGATAAGAATGCAGGTATGATACGTGCAATGCTACCAATGATTGTAACTGAGATAGCTCTCATGGTAGCTGCAAGTGCCCTTATAGCATCATGAGTAGGATCTGCTGCTTGAGTAGCATTGATAGGTACAAGAATTACAGCAATGTGAGCTAAGATTTGAATGAAAGCACCAATGATAAAAAGAATGATAACAGGTGTACAAATGACGATGAAGGCAGCTACGAAAAATCAGAAAGTAACAGGAGCAGTAGCTAAGGTGAAAAGTAGGGCGTCAAAAATTGCTACTCCGCTAAAGAACGCAGGTACAAGAATCAAAGCAAAAATTCCCAATAGAAGTAGAAAGCCAACACCTACAACAAAAGCGCCTAGTACGGTAAAACCTTCTTCAAGCAAAAGTATAACAAAGCAGTCACTAGATCTGTGATGAACTCATACGATTCTCCACAATACCTTGACAGGCGAATTGGATAAGGATTACAAACAATGGGCAGTTGATTTTTTCCAAAGAGCATGAATGTATGGAATCATGAATAAAATATGAGCTTCTCTACAAGCATGAAGACTAACGAGATATCTCCCCGTAGATGAATCAACAAAAGCCGCAAAATTAGTAAGTACGGGAAAAAGAAATGTTGCCGCTTACTTTTTGGAAGAAGGATTGATGAATCCTATGGATCTAGTGATCAATATGACTTTTGCTGATAAAAATTTAACTCCTGAAGAAATATGAGTAAATTTGGCTATGTGATTTCTTTTCCAGTTTGTCCCATGAGTGAGTAGTATCGTTATGTGAAAAGCTCATATGACTATCAATGGTAAAAAAATGTCTATCGAAGCAGCGTCTAAGGTGCTTGAAAAAAATATGCCAGCGATCAAAAATGCAATGTGAGATCTTTCAGCAAGAGAGTCTGGTGCATTGTGATCTGATGCTCCTGTAAGTAAGATGAAAAAGAGAAGAGATCAGATAAACAAAAGAGCTGAAACAGAAACTGATCCAGATATAAAAGCAACATTGGATGATGCAGTGAGAGTTCTTGAAGAAAGAATAGGAAAAGCTGAGATAAAATGAAAGACACCAAAGACTGAAGCGGAACAAAGAACTGATTCACCAAGCGGAAATTCACCTGAAGCAACCATTTCTTCATCACAAAAAGATAAGATTGTCGATGATTTTATTGATAATCGAAGTGGCACCTTGTTAAAGAAAGATATAGAGTACTACTCTGAAAAAGAAATGAGAGATCTTGCTGAAAGTTATATGTGACGTAGTAAGTCTGAGCTAAACAGTAAAAGATCTAAATTTGCTGGGGAGTATGATCAAGTAAAAGGAAAGTCATCAGCAGCTAGAAGAGAAAGAGATATTTTGAGATCAAAGATAATGTTGATCGATGATTTGATCTCAATTAAGCAAGGCGCATGAGGAGAATCAAAGGCGAAATGATTAGAGCAGAAACAACCTAAAGCAAGCAAAAAGAAGAAGCTTGAGGCAAATAAGAAGAAGCTTGAAGCTAAAAAAGCAACTCGAGAAGAGCAACAATGAGTATTTGCATGACAGTTGTTGGTCTGAGTTGATAAAGTAAAAACTGGTATTCCTAAAACACTAAGAAAACATTTACCTGATAGTGTGAAAAAATTCTCAGATGGAAGAACAATTCCTACCAAGCAGCAAATTATCAATCTTCAAAAAGATATTTGAACGCCGAAGGATCAAATCGATTGATTATTTACAAATGAAACATTGAATCAATTGAATTGATTTCTTGATGACTTCAAAAAAGATGGGATCAAGAAGGAAGTAGTTTCACTCATCGAAAAAAAGAAAAAAATTGAAAACAAAACTGTAGATAATACTCTTGTGCTCAAGAACTTTGATGAAACTCTCTGAGCAATCAAGAAAGATGAGAAAAAAGCGCGAGCTAATCAAAGAAAGATAAATAAACTCTATGCTGAAAAGAAATTAGCTTCTGATGAACTATGAGTATTGTTTAACAAGCTTGGTGAAAGCAAGCTAGCGCTTGAAAATCCGCCAAAGAGACCAAAAAGATCAGAAAAAAAAGCCATAGAAAAACAAATTGATGCTCTAGAAGCACAAATTCTTGATAAAGACAGAGCATTCGCTCCTAGAAAAGAAAAAATTAATGCAGAAATGATTCGCCTTCAAAAGCAGAACAATAAAATAAAAGCAAAATATGGTATCGACTCTATCACTGATTTTGCGAAAAAGGTGTCCTCTATGGGGGAAGGAAGAACTGAAATAGCTGGGCTCGTCGAGAAGCAATGAAAAGCAATGAAAAAACTTGATAGTCAAATAAAGAAGCTAGAGGAGGGGAAGATAGTAGCTAAGCAAAAGAGTGAAGAGCCCTCTATAGATCTTGAGAATATAACAAGACTTACCGATGCTCAAGAGCAAAAAATTGTAGATGATCTAATGAATGATCCTTATTATAGAGAAGATATAGGAGTGTCGAACGCAGACAAGCAAAGATTTGTCTATGAATCACTTTTGCTCACCGATAATCAGTTAGCTAAGAAGATTGATACAATAGATGCTGAGTTTTCTGCACTAAAAGATGGAGATCTAGGGTCAAGACTCAAAAGAGAGGAACTGTTGACACAAAGAAAAGCACTTGTTGATATTCAAGTTGCAAGAGCGGATAAAATTGCCGTTAAGAAAACCGTAGTTGTTTCCAAAAGTACCCCCAATAAAGCTTTGAAAAAGACAAGCACTCCATCAAAATCAGAAGATCAGATGATTTCTGAATTTGTTGAGAACTATAGAAGAACAGCAACAGAAACTGATAGAGGTTTAATAACGAATGTGGAATTGGAGAATATGGCAAAATCAACTCTTTGATTGTCAAAACTTGAATTAAACACCAAAAGAGCAGATATTGTTACTAAGTATGACACTCTCACATGAGCATCATCAGGCGACAGAAGACAAAGAGATCTCTGGTTAGCTCACCTATTTTTGATAGATGATTTGATTGCAAAAAAGACTATCAATGATTCTTTATCAGAAGCTAGATCGACTGGAAATAGTAAGAAGATAGATGAGATTGCTGCGAACTCTAAAGAAATTAAGAAAAAAACAAAAAACCTCTCGAGGAAAAAGACTTTGGAATCTAAAACCAATAAAGATGAATTGCCATCTATGATAAAAGATGTAATGAAGAATGCAAATCTTGAGAAGATTCAAACCAAAGATCAAGCAAGAAAGAAAGTGCATGAAATTTTGGATGCAATTCATGAAAACCGCTGACATTTATCGCCGTCACATGCGAAAAAATTATTGGAACGACTAGATGGGCTAAAGAAGTTACTTACTGATAGAGTATGATATTTTATGAAATGATGATTGTCAAAGAAATTTTCTTCATTGAAAAAGGTACTTAAGAAGACTTCAGAGAAGTCTGAAGTACACTTAGATGCTGAAAAATCCTTGATTTGAGAAATCTCTAGTAGTTTAGAGTTATTTAAGAAAGAGCTTCCAGCTATACAATGATGAGTAACACCTAATAAGTATGTTACTTTTGCTAAGCAGATCGATACTGCTCACGATTGATTTATAGCACAGGTGAAAAGCTTTGAGAAACAGTACTGAAATTCCACTGAGATAAAGAGCCTTATGGATGAATATAAAGCTATAGTTAAGGATATTCATAGCTTGAGGAGGAAAAAAAACAAAGTTATTAAAAATTAAGGAGTATGAAAAATTTAGAATATGGTTTCTAAAAAACTAGTAATTCCTTTGCTAGTTTTTTTGTTGTATGAAATCAAATTTATTCATACTAAATAGTCCTTTGTCAATACCAATCATGACTTATAGATTGAAAGTTGCTATAAGATAGCTATCACTTGCTACAGTTGCTCAAGAGTTTTTTTGTTTATCTTATCTTATCTATGGCAAAAAAGAAAAAAAGAGATAGCGCTGCAGAACAGCCTGATGTTGGTAATTTCGCTGCAGAGAAATTGATCATGAAGCCTTTGGAGGAAGAGATTACGCAGTCGTATATTGATTATGCGATGTCAGTGATTGTTTCTCGTGCGCTTCCAGATGTAAGAGATGGACTCAAGCCCGTGATTAGACGTATCTTGGTGACCATGAATGACATGAACTTGGCTGCTGGGTCAAAGTATAAAAAGTCTATGGGTGTGGTTGGTCAAGCATTGAGAGATTATCATCCTCATGGTGATACTTCTGTGTATGATGCGATGGTAAGACTAGCTCAACCGTTTTCTATGAGATATCCTTTGGTAGATGGTCAAGGGAATTTCGGTTCTGTAGATGGTGATGGAGCTGCTGCTGCGAGATATACAGAGGCACGTATGACTAAGATCGCAGAAGAAATGATGAGAGACATCAAACAAGATACGGTAGACCGAAGACCAAACTATGATCAGTCTCGTGAAGAACCTATTTCACTTCCTACCAAATTCCCTGCGAGTTTGTGTAACGGAACGATGGGTATTGCTGTAGGGATGGCGACCAATATGCCACCACACAATCTTACCGAAGTGATTGACGCTTGTCTAGAATACATTGATGACTTGGAAGTAAGTATAGACGATATCATGAAGCATATCAAAGGTCCAGATTTCCCGACGGGGTGAATTATTTTTGATTCTGCTAAGATCAGAGAAGTGTATGAAGCAGGAAGAGGAGGGATCACGATGCGTGGTGTAGTAAGTTTTGAAGAAAACAAAAGGAACCAAGATGTGATCGTAATCACCGAACTCCCATATCAAGTAAATAAAGCGAATTTGGTGGCTAAGATTGGGGAATTGGTGAATGAGAAGAAGATCGATGGGATCGTAGATATCACTGATGAATCACAAAAAAGCGAAATGAGAGTGACTATAGCACTCAGAAAATGAATAACAAAAGAAAATATCTTGATGAGATTATATAAATACACTGACCTTCAGTGTAACTTCAATGTAAATAATGTTGCCTTGATCGAAAAAGGGAAACAGCCAAAGCATTTGAATGTGAGAGATATGATTATTGAGTTTGTGGACTATAGAAGAGTAGTGGTTACCAGAAGATCAACCTTCCAGCTAGATAAGGCAGAAGCAAGACTTCATATCTTGACCTGATTGAAAAAAGCTACTGACATACTGGATGAGGTGATTGCAACCATTAGAGGTTCTGATACTAGAGATGAGGCGAAGAAAGGATTGATGGAAAAGTTCGATTTTTCTGATCTCCAAGCGGAATATATCTTGATGTTGAGACTTCAAACCCTAGTAGGATTGGAATTGAAAAAGATTTTGGATGAAATAGAAGAAAAAGAAAAGGAAATTAGTTACCTCCAAGGATTGCTCAATGATCCGAAGAAGTTGGATGGAGTAGTAACTGACGAACTAAATTATATGAAGGATACTTACGGTGATGAAAGAAGAACTGTTGTATCAAATGATGTGGAGCAAATCTACTCATTAAACCAAAATATGAAAAATTTGAAGAAGATGGACGAGTTGATTCAAGATCCAGTATTGGTTTGGATTGGTTCTGATTATCTCATGAAGGTGTTGTACCAATCAAGAGTAATGAATCTACCAGATGATACCTGGACCTTTACCAGTACACACAATCAAGATAAAGTGATCGTGATTAGTAATACAGGTGAGATCGTGATGGAAAGATTGAAAGATCTGGGGAAGTTTACTACCCAGTCGGATCCAATGAATCCTGCTAAGCATTACAAACTCAAGGGTGATCTAGTATTCTCAGAAACAACAGCATTCGATTTTGATCATCTTTTGATCTTGTCAAATCAAAACAACGTCAAGAAAGTAAGTAAAGAAATGCTCTTCAAGCTCAAGAAATTCCCAACGATCTGTATGGGTCTAGGAGACAATGAAGAAATCATCAAGGTATTGCCAGTGAAAGAAGATGATAAGATATGAGTGATTTCAGAACAGTGAAGTATCTTGATCTACGAATCGGCACAAGTAAGAGCGATGTGAAAGACTGCAAATGGAGTGAAAGCTATTGATCTAGAAGAGGGAGATTTCGTTTCTGATGTATTTGTCTACAGAGATGAACCATTTATTTTCATGCATTCAGAATCAGAAGGAAAATTGGTGTCTATCGATGATATCAATGAACAAAAAAGAGGGAAGATGAAAAGAGGTCAGACAGGAAGACTTGCAGCCAAGCTCAAGAAGGGACAAAAACTCAAGGGTGCGATAGCAATCATCGAATGATGAGTAAACATCAAACTAGAATCATGAAGAATCGATAAGTTTGACTCTGATAAGATGGATCTCAAGATGCCAGATGATGGTCTCACCAAGATGACCAATGGAAAGATCTTGAAGATGCGAAGAGGGCGAGAAGAAAAAGAAGAAAGAAAAGACGGAGACGTAAAGTTGGATAATACAGACAAGAAGTATAAGAATAAGGGAAAAAATAAGGAGTAGCCGAAGACTCGAAGGCGCGGTCACTGACCGCGCTTTCGACGTGTCTTGCAGCCCAATCATCATTTATTTTTTCTTTCATAGCTATGTGAGTAGAATCGATGGGGAGTAATGTAGAGCAGATGAGTGTGGATAAGGAATTAGCTCAGCTTAAATTAGCTGTCATTGAATCATCGGAAGCGGGGTTTGAATGGAATGCTTCTGAGTGAGTACTTCATTTCGAAGAACTTCCCTGACGATCGAGAAAAGAGAAAACTGACTCTCGTAACATAGAAAATCCAAGAGACCTCGTCTTCGTATATATAGGTGATATACTTGTACGAAAAGGAGATGTAACGATGGAAGAAGATGATGAAGTTTATGATGCATCGTTTTTGAAGAGTTTACTTAAGTTTGCTGATCTTCAAGCAGTACTAGATGAGTCATGATGAGTGTCTTATACCAACCAGGAAATGACTTTTAGCGTTGGTCCTTATGATGCTGAGCAAGAAAACCCTACAGCCACCTTGATCGCTTTGAGCCAAGATCAGGAGTTTATTGAGTATCTGTCGAGTAAGCATTAGTTAAGGAAGCTCTGCAAAATACAATTTTCATGCCATTTTCCAAAGACAACTAGTATTTTTAAAAGAGAGTTTGGCTTATTTCGAAGAAAGAATACCAAGAAGCTTGCTTCGGTAGTAAATAAAAACAATTCCTATCAAGGATACCGCGAAGCTTGCTTCGACGGTAATCATTTAAGCTTCCTTGAGGAACCGTGAAAAATAAAAAATCGAAAATAATAAAAATTCTTTTCAATTCTTTGATTTTTCAGAGGCTCCTTAATACTTTGATGTTTGTCTAATAAAAAACCAAGCTGAGGAGCTTGGTTTTTTGGTTAGAGAGTTTACAACTTATCTTCTCTATTTATGCAGGAGGAGAATTCTTAGTCTCTGTCTTTTGTGTTGTTGCAACTCAATTCTTCTTATTCTCTTTCTTTGTTTTTCTTTTTAATTTATTATCAACTCTCTTCTCTTTTCTTTCCTCTTTATTTGCTTTTTTATTTTCCTTGTTATTTATTTTCCCTGCTTCTTTTAAGATCTTATAAGCAATGGTATTTGGTGGAGTTCCTGTGTACGCTGGTTTACTTTTTATGTTTGGATTTTTAGCGACCAAGCCTATCAGATCAGCTTCTTTTACTCATGATATGTTATTGTCTTCCAGGTATGTAAAGAGCTTATTATGTTTATTTTTATTTGGTTCCATGCTTCCATTGATAGTTTTCATCTTTTTTTTGAGTGCTTTCTTTTGATCCTTATCCAACTTTCCAGTATCAATCAACCAAGTTTCTCATCAGATTTTTTCACTAGTATAGTTATTAAATTTCTCAAGCTTTGTGAGTATAGTTGGAATAGCTATTTTTTCATTTGATAATTCACTTAGGGTGCCAGTATCGATTGTACTGAAAGTGTCTTTAGTAGTTTCAATAGTTTTGTTGCTTGAAGCATTGATATATTTACGCATCTCGGATACGGCATTACCATGATTCTTTTCCATATGTGCGTCTAGTCATTCTTTATCATCATGAAACGCTGAGAGTTCAGTGATATGACCATTGAGAAATTGTTCTTTACTTGCTTTTTGTAAGATTGGAGTATAGAATTTTTTAATATCACTTTTAAGATTTTCATCTTTTAAGAGATCATCTAAAGAAGTATCTCCTTCAAGTGTGTCAATTATACTTTGAAAATTTTCATCATTTGCATCCATAGATGTATCAACTTGATCTTTTGCTATATTCACAACGATGTCTATTGAGCTAAACAGCTCTTCCTTAGTAACTGGTCATCATCTGAGAGTTTGAATTTGATCTGGAGTTAGAGTGCCAAATGCAGCAAAAGTTTTTGCATTTAAAGTATCGCCTTCTATCAATTCTTTAAAGTTTTCATTATCTTTAGTTAATTCTTTCAATTCCTTCATTCATTGCTCTAGAGTGTCTTCAGTGAATTCCTCTTTTCTTCCTTTTGGGAGCTTGAGAGTATACAAGTTTTCCATCAAGACTTGTGTAGCTCATTTATTTGTTTTATCTTCAACAGTATCTTCTTTGTCAATCTCGCTTATATCGATCTTGAAGCTATCATTTCATAAAATTTCCTTAGCTTCTTTATTATTTTCCTCAAATATCTTAGGAATTTCTTTGAGCGTCAGCTCATTAGCCTCTTCAAGAGCTGCCTTGAGACCTTTATCGTTTGCTTCAAATCCAAATAATTTCAATATTCAACTTATAAAAGTCATAATACTTTCATAGTTTTCTCATAATACATCTCTCAGAGCTTCTTCGTCAATATCCTTACCTAGAACATTACTAATGAAATCAACTTTTTTTGTCAGACCTTCATCTTTTTCGATTTCTGTGATTTTTTCTTCTAATGCACTGATTTGATTTTCATTCTCTCAGATTTTACCTAAATTTTCTTTGATTTTTGTTTGCTTTTCAGTGAGTTCATCTATCTCTGTTTTTAATTGACTATCGTCGAGATTTTTGAATTCACTATTTAGTTTTATTGGATTCTCAAGATTCTCTTTATTTTTTGCTCTGTTTTCTTGCTCTGTTATCAGAGTATTTAACGAGGTTGTAATTTTATCGATATCACCTATTGCTTCATTTTCAGCTTTTAGTGCTTCATTTGCTTTTTTCAATGCGGTGATTTCACCTGTCTTGAGTGATATCGCTTCAGATACTTTTTTCTTCTCAGTTCAGTCTTTATCTTCTTTAATATCGTTTTGTTTAGTAGTTTCTCATGCATCAGCTTCTGGATTATTTTTGATTGGTGGAGCAAAGGTATCAATCTCATAATTTGCTTGAGTGAGTTCTTCTTCTTTTTCTGTAATTGTTGCCTGAAGTGCTCCAATACTTAGATCAAAATTTAGTTTGGGACCACCTAGTGGAGGCACTACTCACACAAAATCTTTAAGATACTCATCTCTACTTTCCTCTTGTGATTTCAAATCATCTTGTAGTTTAGATAGTTCAATTTCTAGTGTTCACTTACTTACTTTAGCTTTGAGATACAAAGCATGTTCAACATTTCCTAAAAAGGAGGCATCATTGATATCTAATTTTGAATTTTTTGCTTCTTGTTCCTCTAATGCTGTTTTATCTTCATTTATTTCTGCTGTTTTTGCATTTACTTCTTCATCTGTAAGAGAGTAGTCAACTGTTTTTTCTGCTTCTGGTGTGTCTGCTGCTTCTTCTGGAGTATCAACTGTTTCTTCAGGAGCGTCAGCTACTTCTCCTGCAGGAATTTCACTTTCATTGGTAGTTATTGATTCACTTGGTCAGCTAGATAATACTGTAGATTTTTTAATCCCTTCTAATGTATCTTCTTCTTTTTTCAATGCTTCTGTTTTTACTTGAATTACAGCTTTTATACCACTAACTAGTAATGTACTTTCAGGATCTGTTTTACTTAAGATGTCTTCTTGGTCTTTAATTTCTTTTTTCACATCATCAATCACTTTTTCTTGTTCCTTGATAGCTTCATCTCTCTGTTCGATATTCACAAAATCAAATGGTTTTAGTTTGGTATCAAGTAAACTCACTCATGAATCTGTATTTTCTAGACCTTCTGGTGATTCTTCTTTAGTGTTGTTTATAGTATTCTCTACTTCTTCTAGCTCAGCTTCTTTTTCTGCGAGTTGTTCTGAATCTACTCCAAACTCTTCATTGAGTTCCTCAATCTCTTTGATTAAATTTTCTTTTTGTTGATTTAAATCAGTTAATGATGCCTCATTTTCTCATTGAGTTCCTTCAGAGTCATTGTTAGAAATTTCAGTGTTAGTGCCTCCTTCTGAAGTATTACTAGTAGGAGTCATATTAGATTCTTCAGTACTTTGAATTATCTCAGGACTTTCATTTTCTCATTTGGCTAAGATTATTTCTCAAGTTCTACGAATGATGATTTGACCATCAATTGGATTTCTGTGAACTGAGATATTTCCTATATCTGGAAAGTCAAAGATGTAAGATTGATTTTTATCAAAATTCTCAACATCTTTTACTTTAAAACTCTTGGTTTTATCTTTAGTATCGATGCTGATTTCACCGCTATCATTGATAGTGACTAGATCACAAAGTGCGCCATCACAAACTATATTTTTATCTCCTCCTAGTTCTTTCATTTCCCAAAGAGCTTTTTCTGCTGCATAGAGATTCGAGATATCTTCAGTATTAGTTGAGGCATTTAGTGTTACACTAAGCGCGTCTTGAAGCTTTACTTTATCCTCGTGAGTAGTTTCAATTCACTCAACATGATTTTTGAATATAGAAATATTTTCAGAATCTTTTAATTGATCCTTAACCAGTTTTGTATCAATTAATATTACACCTGATTCATCACTCTCAATTCATTCGATTTTATCAACATTAGACATTTTTTTATATAATGGTTAAAAAGTTATCTTAGCTAATCATATCCAATTCCACCAACAGTCTTTCACATTCTTCTTCATCTTTTTCATTACTCTGGTCTTCCAATGATTTGATCTTCGTAAGTACTGCAAGCGATCAACTCAATTTCTTTTGCTCAATCTCTGAGCTTGCACTTTTGATTGCTTCAGTAATTAAGGCAATTAGGGTGTCTACTAAACTCTCATCAAATCCCCCAGCTTTCATCACTACCAAAAATCATTCAGCAGGAGTCCACACTCATTTCAATGTTTCTAGGAGTTGAATAAGGTACTCGTTTTTGTTCATTTTTTGTTTCGTATAAAAAACCCTATACATAAGTATAGGGATAGGGGTGAAATCTGTCAAATAAATTCAGTAATTGAAAGTTGAGTATTGATGATTAATAGTTTTTTAAAATTTTCCATTTTCCATTTTCCATTAATAATTACGCGTCGCATTCCGCCTCATAGATCTTGATTTCCTCAACTTCTCCTTTTTCATAATCCTCCAGAGTCCTATCGAGCATATATCGTCGTTTAATACTTTCTACACGATCTCAGCTAAGATGAGTTGAATTTCGTTCGTGACAGAAGTACCTCGCTCCATGCACTCTGTACTTTGAATTTTTCTTCAACCACATACTCGTGAAGTATTTACGCCATCTTTCATGTCTAAAGTGCTGAGAATAATTCGTGGGTTCTTCTAAGGTGAATACTTGATCTGAGTGGAAAAGATCTACTGATGTTCCATCGCCTTTGATTCATTCTAGTGCTATCCAACCGTTGTCAGTGAAGGGGAAAGGGGCAAACATATTTCGAAATTGATCGAGCCTTACCATAAATCCAAACCTGTTGATGTCTCTTGGGAAATAATCATCGTATCTAGCAAAGTCCGTAGTTCTTAAGTTTCGCATATAACTATATCACAAGCTCAAAATAAGAAAGATACTTAGCAAGAAGCTAAACTGCTGCTTCACATGAAGACTGGTCGTGTTCGCGAAGAATCAAGGAAGCGATTTTCAAGTGCTTTTGATCTTATTGATAAGGCTATCTCGTACTTCACTAGGTACCAAAGCAAATCGTGCAAGACCCATGATCCATGGAAATGCATACAGGTGAAGAGTGAGGCCTAGTCAAAGATGAAAACTAATAAACAGTGCTATGCAAATCGTCCTAAATAAAGCTTTCTTTCGTGGTATTGCGAGTAACAGGAGTCAAAAACTTTCTAGATACCAGGAATACGCAGTGAGTACCTTCATGGCTTCAGGAAACTGGTATAGCCATGCTCAGATCGTAGTTCTAAATCCATCTAGAGAAAGAGCATAATAAGTGGCGGTAAATTCTGTTGTTCGCCTAGCATGATCTTTTAACATAGCTGAAAAGATATATACGAAAGCAAGCTGGCAGATAAATCCAACACTAGCAAGAGAAAATACTGATAGCGGAGGACTCTTTCTTTTGAGATTATCTATACTTCGTTGTTGACCTCGGGGAAGAAACATTCATCGAAAAAGGAGTACTCTTGTAAACGTATCACCTCAATTCAACACTAAGGGATTGTGTCCATGCATAGACAAGGTAAGGACCCAGATAAATACTGAGACTATTCTTGTTTTCCAACCAAAGATAAACAACAGCGCCACCAAGGCATGAATACTAAATAATGCTACTTGGTAGGCATAGGCACTAGAAATCAGATGCAATGATCGTACATTTTCTGCTGCATGATCACTAAATACGATCTCTGAAGGGAGTATTCATAAATCAGTATGAAAAGCTGTGAGATTATACATACGAACAATCACATCGATGAAGATCACGATACCAATACCGATTCTCATCACTGAAAGGGATCTGGTATCAAGTGAAAAAATATCTTGAATATAATTCAAGAACGCATCCATCCTTGATGAAGTACTAGTCTTCATCGAGCTCTTCTTCAGGTTTGTATTTTTTTCTGCTCAATGCATTTAATACCACAACAAATAAACCGTACAACAAGGCGATCACTAAGATCGCTACTCATATCCATCAAATGATAGGAAAAAAGTTCTCCCTTACTTCACGCAACTTATAATTTACTCTAAGCATAAACCAGATAACGATGAATATCAAGAGTCAACCACCGATGAGTGCAGCCATCCAAAAAACTATCTGACTTGATTCAGATTGCATTTCATCAGGAACATCTCATCGATAGTCATTCTTTCACATTTTTTTTGAACAAGGAAAACAATACCATTACTCTAATACTATAAGGAGTATACTGCAGTTAACAAAATTTCATAGTATTTTCATGATAGTTGTTTTGACTCTTGGTCATGAGTGTTTATTGTTTTATTTGTTTTTGAATTCATCGTGATTTTATTTGCTATGTTTTTATGAAAAAAATATTTCCCTGGATGATATTTTGAGTAATGTTGATGTTATGAATTTATTTGGTGTTTCGTTATGATGCGATGAGTTTTGCAAAAGAGAATGAGTTGAGTGTCGAACCAGCAGGTATTTCAGGTGAATTGTGGATTAGTCCCTATGGAGTAGAAGAGAAGTTTATAGAACGAATGACTGACGCAAAGTATGAGATGAACATGCGATTTTATCGTATTACTCGAAATCAAGCTGAGCAGTTGATGAAAAATCTCTCTCGTATTGGTGTACAGATCTCTTGGATCTGAGAAAATAGACCATTCGAGGGTTTGGATAAGAACTTTCTCAAGACTGCAGATCGTATGAGGAAAGCATGAATTAACGTAAGTGACGACGAACCCATGGGACTCAATTTTAATCATGCTAAAGTAATTGTTGCGGATAAGAAGAGATTTTTGATCGCAACCGCCAACCTTACCTATACCAGTATCCGGAAAAACAGAGAATATCGATTTACTAGTGATCATGAAGGAGTTACTCAAAGCCTTCTTGAGCTGTATGAGAATGATCTTGCCTGAGATAAGACAAAAGTAGACAAAATTGATCCAAATTTACTTATATGTCCACTCAACTGTAGGGCAATGATTAGTCAGTTGATATCATCAAGTAAAGAATCCATAGTTATTAGCGCACAATATATTCAAGATGACTCGATCATCGAGCTACTGAATCAGAAAGCTAAAGAAATTGATCTTCAAGTGTTGGTCTGATTTTGGCAGGATGAATGACGACTGGATAGTTTACCTGAGTGAACCATCAAAATCCTTCCTGATCCTTATTTACACACCAAGAACATTATGATTGATGACACACTTCTCATCCATGGGAGCATGAATCTCTCTGAAAATAGCTTGGATAACAATAGAGAAATAGGTATTGTGATTAGTGATGATAAAGTACTTCGTGATTTTAGTCGTCAGTTCGATAAAGATCGAGAGAAGGGAACTGACTATAAACAGCGAAATTTTAAAGAATAAAACTATCCTTATGAATCCATGTATCACCATTGATTTTGATAATGTACTCGCTGATTCAGCTCATGCTTTTTTGAAGTACTATAAAAAGATGTACGGAGATGTTGTTGATTTCCAAGAGATAAAGTATCCTTACCTTCAGGACAATGAGGCTCTTTCAAAATTTGCAGAAGCCTGAGGTGATTATGAAGACTTTTTACGTTGGGCTCATACATGAGATAATTTACACCCCATGGACTGAGCAGTTCAATGAATAGCTGCACTTCAGCAGTACTGACTAGATCTTCGTATCGTCACTTGAAGAGAAGAATCTCAAAGATCAGTTACTGAAGCTTGGATACAGAAAAATTTCCCATGAGTATTTGTAGACATCCATTATGGTAATGATCTCACTGATAAAAAAATAAGCAAATGAGAGATCTGTTCATCAATTTGATCTCTGGTGCATTTTGATGATTTTTTGGCATATGCAGAATCAATAGCTTGATGCAAGGTGCCAGTGTTGTTATTTACAGCGCCATGGAATACTTGATATCAGTGAGATAACTCATACATTAGCAGAGTTGATTGACGAAAAAATGTTGATCAGACCTTGCTTTATGAAGTGACTTGATATGAAAAATTCAAAGCATACCATAGTTAAATTTCAAGATAAGATTCTTAGTCGATATGAAATACATAAGAGAAATTTTCCTCGAAGAGACAGCTTCAACCCCTATCGAGTGTTGGTTTCTGAAGTGATGTCTCAACAAACTCAAATCAGCAGAATCCTTCCCAAATTCGAAGCATTTATTGAAGAATTACCAAGTATTGAAGATTTAGCTGCTTGTGATAAACCTCGTTTGCTGAGGCTACGATCTTGATTGGGTTTCAATTCTAGAGCATTACGTCTCCAGCAAGCTGCGCGTATTGTCGTGTCAGAATATCAATGAGTGATTCCTAAAGAACGTGAATTGTTGCGTTCTTTGCCTGGGATTTGAAGCTATAGTTCAGCATCGATCTGAGCATTTGCGTACAATCGTGAAGAGCCGGTGATAGATACCAATATCAGAAGAGTATTGTTGCGAGAGCTCTGACTTGATCATTCCATCAAACCTAAAGAACTCGAGGACATAGCTAGATCATGTATTCCTTCTTGAAAATCTAACGACCGACACAACGCGCTGATGGATTATGGTTCACTGGTGTGTACCGCAAAGCATACCGGGATCACCTCGCTTTCCAAACAATCTCGTTTCAAATGATCAGATAGAGAAGTAAGAGGCTGGGTGCTGAAGCAACTAACAAAAGGTGAAAAAGTGGATACCGAAATCGTTGCAAAACAATTTCCTGATAAGGAAGTGAAAAGTATCTTGAGATGAATGAAAAAAGATTCACTGATCGTTTTGATTGATACACACATTGAGATCGCTCAGTAAGGATCTCTTCATGTTTTTTTGCATTAATTCTTATTCCTCACTATACTTAGAATAAAGAAATTTATTTTTTGCTCCTGAAGATGGCACTAGTGTATGCACAACAACAATGATGAGCTCAATGAGATGGCCTCGGAGAAGGAATAAATCTCACTGATGCATGTCTTACAAACGGTAACTGTACTCGAGATATTTATGATACTCTGAATATCAGAGAAGAGCAGGCTGACGTAGATGGAAACACTTTTGAATTCTTTGTTCAAGATATTTTTCTTTCCGCTACATTTTTTATTGGTACGATTTTAGCATTTTCTTTGATTTATAGTGGATTTAAAATTATTATGGGTTGATGAGGAAATGACTCTATGGTAGAAGAAGGAAAAAGTGGTGTGAAATGGTCTATCGTATGATTGGTGCTGGTGATGTTTAGTTATACTATCATCAGAGCAGTGCAATTTGTAGCTCAAGGAAATTCATAAAGAAATAAAGAAACAGAGAAACAGAGAAAGGGAGAAATAGAAAAGTACACTTTAAGGAAGCTCTGATAAATACAATGTTCAAGTAAATTCTTACAAAAACAAATGTACCTAGAAATAAAGATTGGCTTACTATAGCTTCCTCGAGGAACCGTGCAAAATGAAAAAAACCGCGAGCGAGCTCTCATTCTTTAATTTTGCAGAGATTCCTTAAAATAGCTTATATTTCAAGAAATATCTTTAATTCTTTAGTTCATAAGAAATTTCTTAAGGAATCTTATTACTTCAAGATTCTTCATTCTAAATTCTATATTCTCTTATGTAATCCTTAAAAATTCTTCAAATCCTTTTCTGATTGAAGCTTGATCTTTATTGTTAATCAACACTGAAGGATGGTTTTTTGTTAGTTCAACGGTCCCGCCATCATTATATCCAAACACAGGTAAGCCAAGAGCAACGGCCTCCATTGTACTCATTCCACAGCTTTCTTTTGCTAGGTTGATGAATCATCTTGCGTGCTTCATGATAGAGATTTTTTCTTGGGTATTATTGACTTGCCCCACAAAGGTTACACTAGGTCAGGCGAGTGCCTTGAGTATGTCTTCATCCGGTCATGATCAGATGATGATGAGTTGTTCACAGGTTTGATTGAACAGTTCTATAATAAGGTCGAGTTCTCTAACAAAACTCGTGACTCTTCCCACGAACACAAAATAATTCTTTTTGACTCTAGGGCTACTGGTGTTAGCAAAAGCTGCATCAATCGAAGGGTATTCTACCTCAGCGCTTTCAAATCCTTGATACAATGACTGGGCTTGAGTTTTGGTATACTGGCTATTGGTGCTGATGATGTCATACTGTCTTGGTTTTTGATCTCGACGACGGAGCATTCATACGACGGACCTAAAGATTCATCATTTTCGACCGGTTATTTTTTTCTTATATTCATCAAAATTCCCCCAGATGTACTGGTTGGGTGAATGGAGATACAGATGGGTAGCTCATGGGATCGGTGCTACATTTTTTGCTACCGCAAATGATGAGATAATACTATGCTCAGGCTCAAACTTCTTGATCTTTTGGCGAAGGAGAAAACACAGGAGGGGGCTGATTGCTATCATATTACGATAATCTAGTACTGAGATGTTCTTCTTGGATCATCGTACAAAGATATTGTTGATCCACCTAGGCAAAGCAACCGTCACCGGGATATCTTTCCCCATAAGTTCTATACTTTTCTTGTCTGAAAAGAGTGTAAAGATGCTCCATTCGTTTTCTGCATCTTCTTTTTTCAACAATTCAAAAAACACAGACTCAGCTCCGCCAAGATGAAAGATTCGATCATGAATTCAGGCTATTTTCATAGTGAAACAATAGGAATATTGTAAGATATTGCAATTCTGACTGGAAATTTGAATAATCATATATCAACATACTGTCAAGAGCAATAGCTTGCATAAATACAGTTTTGTCAGTATAATTTTCTTAGAAGTTTAAGGAAATGATGAAAAACTTAGCGAAGAGTTAGAATACAGAAGTTCGAAGAAAGTTCAAAAAAATGAATTGGCTTGTTTGCTATCATTTCCTCGAGGAGGCAATTCTTCACTGCTCGAAAAAAGATAAAAAAACAATCTTTCTATCTCTTTTCGAAGTAAATCATCACCTCCTTAA
>CALGNI010000079.1 GCA_937958645.1 Candidatus Absconditabacterales bacterium | reverse complement strand
CGCTTTGCATCCAAAAAGACGCTTTACCTCAAGATCTGATGTTTCAAGGATGCATGAATCTAAACTCACGTCTCATTGCCTCATTTTAGTACTTGATTCGTCTCATCCTCACGTGCACCCAAAAAGTTTAAAGTTTTCATGTAGTATTATTTATTTCCTTGCAAAAAACTAATTCACCAGTATACTTACTAGTATATTTATTAGTAAATTTACTACCATGTCTCAATCATTTGTCTCTATTACAGAGCTCAGGCAAGATGCAACTAATATTATCAACGAACTCAAGGATACTTGAGATCAGATAGTGTTGGTAAATAATAAGCCCAAAGCAGTTTTGGTTGATTTTGATGAGTATGAACAACTTTCTAACTGAAAAGTTATGCTTTATTCTTATCCATATGACTTGTTAAGTGAAGAAGATAAAGAGTTGGTAGAAGAAACGAAAAAACTCCCTAGAAGCGAATTTAGTAATCTCTAGTTCCTTATGCCAATTGTTATTACATTTATATTAGAGTCTCCTAAAGTTACTACTTATCTCAAAAAAAGAAACTTACTCAAACAGTATACAAAGGCAAAGAACTATGTATTGAGTTGAGATTTTGGTATTGTAAAGTTTAAGATGAGAGAGCCTAAGAGTGATGATATATGGTATTTTCGTATCAATCAACAATTTAGGGCTCATGCGTATCTAGAATGAGACACCTTGATTGTGTATAAAATTGATAATCATCAAAACTAATATGCCAATATAAATATACTAACTTACTAATTACTAAAGAACTATTTATCTGTAATATTTCTATGAAAAACCTCATAAACTTCATCTTCGAAACCTTTCATCTCAAAAGAATAAAGCATGAATGACCACGCTTAGCTGGTGTAGATTTTCCTGATTCTGTGGCAGAACATAGTCTCAATGCAGCTCAGATTGGCTATATCTTAGCGAAAATGGAGTGAGCTGACGCAAATAAGGTCTCAGCGATACTTATCTGGCATGATCTTGCTGAAACAAGAATCGGTGATATTCATAAGGTATGATCAAGATATATTCAGGGGAAGAAAGAATTTGAAAAGCATGCGATGGAAGAGCAGCTTGTATGATTGGAGTTTGGTTCAGATATCAAAGCACTGTTTGATGAGTATGAACAAAGATCAACACTGGAGTGAATGATTGCAAAAGATGCTGATTATCTAGAACAGGCTTTTCAGGCAAAGATTTGGATAGAACAGTGATATCAAGGGATGCAAAATCGAATTGATAATGTTGGTGGTGCATTGAGAACCAATAGTGCAAAAGCAATCTGGAATCAGATGGTGAAGAGTAGTTCGAATGACTGGTGGGCAGCCTTGAAGAAACTACCAAGAGAGAAATAGAGAAATAGAGAAAGGGGACTATTTCTCTCTTTCTCATTTTATCTTTTTTTCTGTTAAAATTCCTCTATACTATAAAGTATGTTACACTTATTTCACGGAAAGCATAAAGAACACGGGGATGATTCTTATTTGGAGAATGAGTTTTTTGGTATCTTGGTTCAGTATCATGGTGACAAGAAGAAAGGTACTTGGTATTTGCATCCACAGATAGATATGAATCACAATACAATCAAATATTATGCCTTTGATTCTCATAAGCAAAAAGATTTGTTCTTGGAGTTGTTGAAGATCCAATGAATTGGGTGAAAAAATGGCTATATATTAGCTTGTCATGATCCTAAGAAACTGAAGGAAGCGATTGAAGACTTTGATGTAAAGTATTTTACTAGTCTTCCTGGGATCTGACCTAAGACCGCAAAAAGAATCTTGTTGGAAATGAAGACCAATCTCGGTAAAGAGGATGTAAAAAAAATGTCAATAAATAGTAAACTTCTTCAGGACATCGTAAGTTCCTTGCATGATCTTTGATATGAACGCAAGCAAGTGAAGAATCTCTTGCCTGATTATCCTTGAAAACTAACCAAGAATGAATTACCTGAGATTATGAAACGATTGGTAGAGCATCTTTAATCTTACTCCGATAAAATGAATTTTTGAATTCTTGGTATGAACGCCAGAAATCTCCAATATATAAAAAAGTTTAACCCAACCAAAGCGATCCGCTTGGCTAATGATAAATATAAGTCAAAGAGATTTTTGAATGAAAGAGGTATTCCCGTGCCTAAGACCTATGATTTGATTACAAATCGTACAGATTTATACAATTATGATTTTTCAAAATTTGCCGAAGATGAGGTAATTGCTAAGCCCTGTAACGGAAGTAGAGGGAGATGAATTTATCGTATTAAACCGATTCAGACACCAGAAAACGCTCATCTTATCTGGACCAATTCCATGTTTGATAGGATGTTTACGCAACAGTCACCTTTTCCAGATCAACGATATAAGGTAGGGTCAGAGACGATACCTGATCAATCACTCAGAAGATATTTGGTGGATGTACTAGATGGAAAGAATTCTATGGGTTGGTGATGAGATAATTTATTGCTCGAAGAGTTGATTATTCCTTGAGGTGGATTTGAAAAATTTTGTGAAAAATGATTAGCTGATATTAGAGTGATCGTGTTTAACTTGATTCCTGTGGCAGCGATGCTCCGTGTACCTACTGAAGAATCAGATGGTAAGGCTAATCTGGATAGAGGTGGGATTGGTTTATGAATCAATGTAAGTACAGGGAAGATCCAATCAATGTTTCAAAACTGAGTCATTCACAAAAACAATTTCCCTGATCCGTATGCTTCTTTTGAAAATCAAAAACTTTCCTATTGGAATGCTATTTTGTCTTACTCTTCTAAAGTTCAGTACTTTGCTAATCTTTGATATCTAGCGCTAGATCGAGTAATCACTGAAGAGTGACCAAAGTTGTTGGAGATCAATGCAAGAGCAGGACTCAAATTTCAACTTGCTGCGATCTTGCCTTTGAGAAAAAGACTAGATAAGATCAAAGATATGAAGGTCGCTGACCCGGAAAAGGGAGTTGAAATAGCGAAGACCTTATTTACCGAAGATAAATGACAGCTAATCTCAGCATCCAGAGTAATCTATCTTTCTCAGCATGGGACTTTTAAGAAAAAATCAAAAGAAGGAAAAATAAAATCGATGGATGTCGTAGTGGATGTAGATATCAAAAGACAAAGAACAACAATAGGTAAACAAGTAAAGGAGTTTTTATGAAACAAGAATGCGTCGTATACTTTAGAATTAGCTACGAATCATATTACTTTTCAAGATTTCTTGTATAAAGATTCTGGAAAGACAGAAGATAACACGATCATTATCGGGAGAGATCTTGCTCAAGATTATTATATCAAGCCTATTAAGAAAATTTTCACCTGAAGTCATGTGGTCACGGATAAGAATCTCGTTGAACATGAGATTGATAAACTTCATATCTTAGATGAAAAACTCTACAAAATCGGAAGATCTCTTAATCTTTCTAGGATCTTGAAACCCGTAAATTATCTTGATGAACTAGATAACTTTATTACTCGAAACGGTCATTACAATCCTAAGTTTATCTATAACCGACCATCAGACAAGAAACTCCATTCAGTATTCAAGCAGCTGATGCGTTATAAAGAAAGTTATTTTGATCATTCTAGTGGATTCAAAAGTCCTTTTGCAAACTTATTTCTTCACAAAATCGACGAACTCCTTATGAAGCATGACTTACTTATCGCTTACAAGAAACAAAACTACGCTGATATCCTCAAGGC
>CALGNI010000078.1 GCA_937958645.1 Candidatus Absconditabacterales bacterium | reverse complement strand
ATACCCTTCTGATGATCCTCATCACAATTCGGAGACAAGTGAACCAAGTTTCTTTTGATTCAACTTTCCTATCGCAGCCAACAAGGTGATTACTTCAGCTACATCAGTATTAGCAGTCTTGATGCTTTCAAACAAACCACCCTTCACTGAACTACTTCCATATTTCTTCACCAAACTATAGATCACTCACAAATGATCAGAAAAAATAGTGAGATCTCCTCATCCTTCTTTTCGTTGGGTAATTAGTTGTTGATTTGTTAGGTACATGGGTAATATTGATGTAAACAATTCGTCATCCTGAATAATTAAATACCTATTTATTCAAAGCGAAGCGATAGAATAATAGATATATTTAATATAATCCTTTAGGTCGAAGGAACGACTGAAGACCCCTAAAGGGATACATTTCAATAATCTCGAGAAGCTATAATCCTCACTCAGATAAATCTATCCATTCTGGATTTCCTTCTTCAATTAATTTTATCTTTCTGTCTCTTTTTCGTCATTTTAATCTCTTCTCAGACTCAATTGCTTCTTGAATATTCTGGTACTGTTGATATCGCACTAGTCTAGTAATTCAATACTTTGAAGTATATCAATCATGAATTTTCATTTTATGTTCTTGTATTCTTTTTTCTAGATTAGATGTAACTCAAACATATAGTGCTCATCATTTTCTACTTGCTAGAATATATGCGTATCACATACTATCAAGTAAATAAATACAGACTCTCGAGATTCTTCAATACGCTACGCTCCATTCAGAATGACGACTTACTACTACTTACTAAACTCCTTCGCCAACTCATTCAAGTACTCTTCTTGAAGATTTACATCTTTGTTGAAGAGCTTCTTTACTACTGTATGAGCTGTTTGCTTCACACCATCAACGAAATTGTCTTCCAATTCCTTCTCAATATGACTCGCTTTCTCGTGAGCTTCTTTTTCTATGTTTTCTGCTCTAACATCAGCATCAGCCAAGATCTTGTCCGCTTTGAGTGTCGCAGCTTGTTCAGCTTGAGCAATCACACTGTTTTTGTGTGTCACTGCTTCGTCAATCATCGCTTTCTTTTCAGCTTCAGCCTTAGCCATCGTTTCTTCATAGATTTTTGCTGCTCCTTCAGCTTTTTTGAGCTCTGCTCTTCTCGCTGCGATAGCAAGAGATAGTTTATCTCAAATCCACAATTTGAACAATCACAAAATGATCAAAAAGTTGATAGCTTGTGCGATAAGTATGCTTCGATTTAGTTCCATGATAATAATTGATAATGAGATAATAAGATCGTCATCCAGAGCGGAGCGAAGGATCCAGTCAGGTAAATTCCTCACACAGACCACTACTATGCCTAGATTCTTCATCGCAATCGTTCTTTATTCACTTCGTTCATAAGAACTCATCCGATTCTGAATGACTGTACTTTAGCTTTCGCTAAGCGTCTATCCAAGTAGTTGGAATGCAATAATTAGTCCGTAAATCGCAACAGATTCAACAAGAGCCAAGAACAAGATCATGTAGGTCATGATTTTAGTTTTATTTTCTGGGTTTCTCAATGTAGCGTCCATAGCTCCAGACACCAACATTCATTCTCCAATACCAGCACCAAGACCAGCAAATCCAATAGCCGTACCCGCTGCAACAGCTGCGTATCCAGTTACTGTAGTAGCAGGATCTAGACCCAATATTTGGAAAGCGATAATTAGTCCATAAATAGCAGCAGATTCTACCAACGCGATACCAAGAATAGTCAATACCAAGAAGTAACCACTCATCTCAGGGTTTTTACCCATAGATTCTAATGATTTCTTCGCTACCATACCTTCTCCAATACCAACTCCCAATCCAGCAAGACCTATAGCAAGTCAAGCTCCTAACAAATACAATGGTTCCATAATTAATTTTTAAAGGGTAAAGTGTAAATCTAAACTGAGTTAGAATTTAGAGGTAGAAGTGAGTGTCCATCTCTACTTCTAAATTCTAACGATATCCTACTTTTATTTTGATCGATTTTCATGCTTTTCCCAGATTACTCCCAGTTTAAATCATCATTTTTCTTTATTTTTCATCTTTCTTAGTACTTCAAATTTCTGCTTATCTATTCATAGTTCATTAACGATTTCGTCGATAACATCCAGTATATCAGCTAATTCTTCGCTAGTCTTATCAGTCTTAAATTCAAGAACTTCCTCATCAAGCTTTTTCAATAATCGACCTATCTTATCTTCTGGATTACATATTTCATACTGATCTGGATTTCATTCCTTATCAAATATATCTTTATACTTATCTCTAACAAGCTTTTTCATACAACTGGTGTAGATAAATCTCATTTCTCCATTTATTTTAGCTATTTACTCTCTTGATTCAAACTCCTTTATTCTTTTCATTGCTTCATCATATTCTTCTTTTGAAATAATTTCAATCTTCTTATCAGCCCTTTGCACACTATATTTCATTTCTCAATCCACTTCTTTCATTGCATATGTCTGTTGTCTTTCATGATCATCAGCTTCAATTCACCTAAGTTCTGATCTTTTAATAATTCATTGTCTCTCAGCTTCACTTATTCTTGAATGTGGAGTAAATGTAATTTTTTTCGTAACTGGATCAATAAATGTTTCTCATATAGCAATACTATTCTGCTCGGATAAAAAACTTGATCATGAACGTTCAATTTTACTCGCACCAAGCAGTCTTTCCACCTTACGATTTAATTCGAATTGATCCATAGAATATATATAAAATTTAAATATGGTAATTATTGACTACTTATACAATATCTTAAACTCAACCTCATTCTTTATTGTATCTACCTCAATATCCGATAATCAAAATTCTTGTCCAAGGTAGTATACTGTATTTAAACTTGTAGATAAGGATTTCATTATTGTTGATCTTAATTCTTCTTTTGTCATCTGTTTCTTCAATTTTTTAATAACTCAACGAGCAGAAGCTCTTATTCGATCCTTTACTTCCTTCTTCTTAACTCTAGATTGATATTTCATTCATAAATTTGTTACTCTATAGCCTGGATCACGGAAAACTCATGCAATAGCAGTGCTGTAATATACATCTATTTTACCAAATTTCTGAATAGTACTTTCTGTTCTTTCACGATCAAATTCCATAAAGAAGATCTCAAATAAGATAAATCTCATTTCTCCATTCTAATCTCTAACTCTAATTAAGCCACTGCATCATCTTCTCCTCCCATTCTCGCCACCTTCACATAGATCGCTATCAGTAGTGGGAATACAAGTGCTTGGATACAAGCAACCAACAATCATTGAATGAACAAGATGATCGGCGCTAATAATGGCAATTCAACTCATCCAAACCATTTAGCTGTTGCTGCAGACATTCATACCATCAATACGGATAGTAATACTGTCCCAGACATCATATTTCCAAACAATCTGAACGCGAGAGAGATCACTTTAGCTAAGATACCGATAATATCAAGAAAACCTACAAATAATGAGATTACAATATCAAAGAACTTGATCACTGGTCGTGCTAGATAAAACAAGACTGGCTTCATACTTCCTTTCTCTATCGTGATAATATCCTTTCCCCATACTGGCACATACTCATACACGAAGTTTAACACTTTGAAAAACGGCGTATTCCACTTAGCATCTGAGATCTTCTTCCCGATAAATCCGTTCCCATCCATCACAAACAACTGTATCACTAGTGTCAACAACACTCCTACTAGAGCCATAGCGACATTAAATTCTACATTTGATGTAGCAAATCATAATTTCTCAGAAAGAGCGAATTCACCTGTTTCAGTAAACCCAAACATCGGTGAGAAGAAATCGAACAACAATCCCAGAAGATTGAAAATAAGAATCACAAAAAACAAATTGGTAATAAAGCTCTTTATCCAAAGAAACTCCTCTTCACCAAGTATATCAGTGAAAAAGTCCATCATCCCTTCATAGGCTTGACCGAACATCACAGCAAATCAGCTATTTCCTCTAGCACCAAACAACGCTAGTAGCACCATAAGTCCTACTGCGATCAGCATTCAACCAAAGGTAGAATGAGAGGTGAATTCTTGAAATCATCAAAGTATCGTTTCTATCATAATTAGGTAAATTAGTAAATTAGTATTTTAGTGCTTTAGCAATCCGTCATTCTGAATAAGTCTGTAACGTAGTGGAAGACGACTGAAGAATCTCGAGTGGATTGATTATTTAAATCTTTAGTATCTTGTCGTTTCTAAAGTCATTATATCTATCTTCTTTTCACATAATCCCTTCTATACTGGATCTGGCACCAGATTCAAGGCAATTTCAGGCGATTTATCTTCATAATAGATCAAAAAGAAAACCAAGAAGCCGTGGTACTCTCAGTTTCTAACCCTTATTCAATATCAAGGTGGGTAGCTCGCCACGCACTAGGTACGCAGATACCGGCTCCCAGGTAGAAAGTATAATAAAGGAATATATAAGAGAATTCACCAACATCTTAGGTAATTATTGTATACCAGTCTAGCATCATAATTCAATCCAAAACAAAAAAAACCAACCGAAAATCGATTGGTTTGTTTTTTTAAAATTATGCATTACTCCAGTAGTTTCATGTCGTATTTACTTATAAGGTATTTACACACAGGCCCCAAATGAGCTCTCCCTAGACCTACTAGTATTTTTTGACTAGTGTTCATAGCTGCAATATCAGCAATTCGTTTTGCCATAGCCTTATTTCTTTTGTATTCAAGCTCATATACTGAAAACAAAAAATATGCGATAAGAAGCAAAGGAAAAACAAATGAATATATTCCATCTAGACTAGAAAGAACACCGACCACAATCAACAATTGATAGAATATAAATGGAAATCCAGTTAACAAGACTAAACTGAGTAACGTAATCCCCACTAAAGAAATCCCTTTAGATGGTTTCTCTAAACCCAAAATTTCTCTACCCTTTCTGTCAGCAATTTTAATAAATCCACTTTCTGATCGCCCAATAACTTTAAATAACTGCCTCATTATTGAGTAAAACACAGGTAAGACAACACCTTGAATTTTATCCGACCATTTCGCAAACAATGAAATTTCTTTTCCATAAGCAACTCCCTCATGAACTAGAACATCATACGTGTCAATCAATTTTTCAACTTCTTCAGCCTCTTTCTGATTATACAGGTGAATTTCACCATATACACAAATTGTATTTCCAGATGCATCAATCACCTTTTTTTGCTTATCATACTTCTTGCTTAAAAACAGAAGGCGAATTAGTTGATATATAATTATAATATTCATCAATAGCGTTAAAATAATTTTTATCATATGTTAATTTTTATTCTGCTAAATTCTTATAGCAGATGTGTTAATAATACTATCTGATAAATTAATAATCTCATCCAATTTTCGAAATCAGTTTCTTTATCGCTTTCTGAGTTAAATATGACACTGAATTCCTACAACTACCTATGGGAATTATGAATTTAATTCACTCTCAATTCCTTCTAGCGTATCCACTAAATATTTACAGTCATATTCAACACTACTTTTACCTCGGGTTTCATGTGCTTGTTTAAAATGTTGATGGAGACTTGGAGTGATCCAAGCAGTAAAGTCACTATCCTTTCTTAGAAGAATGAGATAAAGAATCGTAAATTCCCAAAATCTCATGGTAATCATCATAAAGATAAGAAACCCAAGAAGTGGGAAGAAAACCTCTATACCTAAGATTTTTCCAAGCAATGAAACAAATCCAACAAAAAGAAGTACTACTACTGTGTATTTCAAGAAATTTTTAACCAGTTCTAGTCTCATCATTACTAACTCACGCAATAATGAATTGGTCTGGTACAATCTAAGTAATCGGCAATATTTTTTCATAGTTTATTTTTTTATTATTAGTTAATCAACCCACTCTTGTCTCGGAATGACTTTAATTTTATTCTTTTCTTGTTTTACAGCTAAATCTTGACTCAAGCTTGCAAGAAATAATCGCTTCTTCTTTTCCTGGGCTATATAACTTTCCATCAACGGAAGATTCTTTTTCATAATATCTTTAAATGTTGTATGAAAATAATGCTGAACAGCAGGAGTTTTAAAACTATGTATCTGACCTAACTTTTTTAGAACATTAGATGATAACTGAAGTTCACATAATTTCAAATCTCTTGAAAATTGTATGATAACACTTTTCAAAGAACTAGAATTACTATATCCCTTCTTTGCTATAGTTTCATACGCAACAACGATACTTTCTAAGTAAAAACAATCCTCGTGTAATTTTCGGGAATTTTCAAGATAATCTATACATTGTTTAGTGTAAAACACACAAACAATAGTGCGATACCATCTACTCCCAAGTTTAGTGCTCGATAAAGCAACAACGCTAAAAAGGACTATTCCTATGATAAACATAAAAACACTAGTATCAGGAATAAGTAACATAAGTAGATAAATAATAAACCCAAAGATAATCCAGAATAAGATATAGAGTATTTTTTTATCAAGAAATTCCTTCATCTCATGGGAAAAATCTTTCATCAATCGCTCCGCAATACGAAAACGCCCCAATAAGGTAAATTCATACTTCATAGTTTAATGGTTTTTTGGTGTTAATGATCAAAGACAACGCTGTGTCTCACACAAAAGAAAATATGATTTTTTTGAGACAAGTCAAGACGGTGTTGCATGCAGTTTAGCGTATTATTTGAGTTATATTCCAAAACAAACACGCCACAGTAACAGGCCCTACTCCACCAGGAACGGGGGTAATAGCTTTCACTTTATCTTCAAGAAATTTCCAAGCCATATCTCCATAAGCTCCATCACTATCACTTCACCGTCATATATCGATAAAGACTTTATTATTCCATGATCACTGTTCTTTCATAGAGTCACCATTGATCAAATGCTTGACTCATGTAGCTGAGAAAATAAGTTCTGACATATTTACCATCTCAGCAATTTTTACTGGTGAGCTAAAATGATTGGCACTCAAAACTGTAGCTCCACGTCTCATACACTCATGGGAAAGTCGTTTACCGATAAGATTTGATTGACTGATGATAAAGACATTTTTCCCTTGTATCTCTCCCAATTCATAATGATCTAATATGGCAAATGCAGACTGAGGAGTTGCTCACATCACCTGATGATATCCAAATCCATGCATCCCAAATTGTTTACTGGTGAGTCCATCAATATCTTTCGCTGGATCAATAGATTCTAAGATCGTTTGTTGATGTTTTTGTAGATGCTGCGCTAGAGGCAACTGCACCATGATTCACAGACACTTAGGATCGGTATTGCATTGCATGATTTCTTCAATCACTTCATCCAAAGCTCGATCTTTACCAAACTTTATATCAGCATAGATTCATAAACGTTTTGCGTATTCTGATTTCAAACGCACATAGGTCTCACTCCCTCTATCATCAGACAACAAAAAAATTGCGACATACCCATCAAGCTTTCCTTGATCATGTAATCGTTGCTTCGTTTTCGCAAACAAATCATCTACCACCGGCTTTCCTTTCAATAACATAGAAACTAATACAACTATAAATATAGTGATTATAGAGAAATAGAGAAAAAGAGAAAGAGAGAAAAAAGAAAAAACGATCTCGAGAGCATCAAACTTCAAAGATTGCCAAGTCGTTCATCTTCGCAATGACGATTAATTTTTACTTTTTACTTTCTACTTTATATTATCGATCTTTCACTCCACTCCCATAATCAACACCCCCATCTCCAAACAAAAGATCTGCAATACCTCCAAGATCAGTGGGTTTCTTTTCTCAAGACTGGTTAAATTCATTTTGATAACGTTCTTGCTGTTGTTGGAGGTAATCAGCATATTCGTCTAGCTGTTCTCTTTCTGAATCTGAAAGCTCATTTCGTTCGTTTTCATTATCAGCTCATTCATTTTCTTCATCGTTATCTCAGTCCTTATCGTTGTTCGCGGGATCACTTTCCTGATTACTGGATTCTAAAAGTTTCTGGATGATTACTTGATTGTGTGAAGACCAATCAGCGATCTTATCATCTTCAGCAACACTCAAGTCAGCAAAAAGATTCATCGACTCAGTTCGTCATTTTCTTATTTCTTCTTGTTGGTCAGCCATTCAAATCAATGCTCACACGGGATGCACCCCATGATCCAATGCGGAGATCTTTTCATAAAATCATTCACTTGATCCTATCATCGCTGCATGTGATCGAAATCATTTGTGCGCTTGGGTATAGTCTAGTACTTCACATTGTGATCATAAGCAAAGCGTTCTCAAAGAATCAATGTGCATATCTGTTTCTTCATTGATTGCCTCCAAGTTATTTCAAACTAACAGTTTTTCAAAACCATCAGCAAAGAAAAATCACATAATCACCGGAATGACATGGATACAAAGAAAAAGTATCAAAATGTTTATTAGCATCTTAGGTATCTTTATTAAGCTCATTTTTTAGATACAATAAAAGACTCATCAAAAATAACCATCCTCACACCAGAATCAACCATCGAGAAAATAATGATTGATTCTGAACTCAAGCTTCGGCAAACAAATTCTTACCAATCCCATATTCATCAATCAGTCAATCAAGATCTAACTCTTCCTTAGTTCATATATATCTTGCTCATAAGCTTAGTCCAAGATCACGCATGGCTTCTTCATTGAGTGCGCTGATTACTGTTTCACCTTCGTATTTTACGTACTGCTGAGATCAAAAGATATCGTTCTTAGAAGGTATTGGTCATCATATTTCTGATCATACTCAGATCAAGATGGGTAGGACTGATTGAGCTTGAGGCTCTTCTCCCTTTGATCCCTTTTCTGTCTTTGCTCCTTCTTCTCAAACTTCTCCACCATCACTAAACACAAGCAACACTCATGATTCATTATCTACAAACCTTTTCATTCACCAATTCAGGGCTTTTGATAAAGAAGTTCCTGGTTCTATCAATCCATCGTATTGATCATCTACATTATCTAAAAATGACTTAAATAACTCATGATCTGAAGTCAGCGGAAGTACACCAATAGCCGAACCAGCAAACACCCCAAGTCCAAATCTCCACTGTGGGTACTCATTCATCAAATTCTTTATGTGTTGTTTTGGGTAAGTAAGTCTCTGTGTAAGTGCTCCTGCAATATTCATGTCCTGCACCCCCATACTCTTGGATACATCCAACATAATCATCGCATCATAACTAGTGCGTTCATTTATTTTTTCCATGCTGCGTATTTCCCAAGGAAATATTGATCAAAACAATATCAAAATACTCAACAAAATCGAAGTGGTTCCGTAAGCAGAGCTTAGCAACCAAGAATGTATAAACAAAACACTAAGTAAGATACATAGCCCAACGACAAAAGGTTTCCAAAAGGGAGCGTGAGGCACTAGGGTTTCTTCCTTATACTCTTTCAGATTTTCAGATACTATTTCCTCAAAGATCGAAACAAACACTTCTTGAGTGTTAGCCCTTCGGTATTTTGCTTCAGTTCAACGAGCAATTTCACGTAAGGATTCTTCATCAATTCAAGGTACTTCAATGCGAGCCGTTCATCAAATTCCACTATATAAAAAACTTCCCCCAGCTTCAGATCCGATTCAAACAGTAAAGATTTTTATATTTTTTTCTTTTGCTAGTTTTGATGTGAGTATTGGATTGATAGTTCAAGGGGTGACTTCTCCATCAGTAATGAGAATAATATTTTTTTGCTTAGCTTTTTCCTGTTCAGGCTGTTGTTCATATAGACGTATTGCCGATAAGATTCACTCTCAGGTTGCGGTTCACTGTAATGATCTTAGGTTCTGGTTAATCGTATCGGTAGTTATTGATTGTACTGTCTCCTTTATAAATTCATAATCGCGGGTCAACGGCAACCAGGTGAAAGATTTTCCTGCAAACACCACCAACCCTATTCTTTCTGATCATAACGTATCCAAAAATCCTATAATCACCGACTTAGCCACACTAAGACGATCAGGATCAAAATCATCTGCCTGCATAGATTTTGACACATCCAAAACCAGGACAATATCATGAGAAGAAACAAGTACGGGAGTATCATCATATTTTATATATGGCTGAGCTAGCAATAATGAAAATAACACGATCACTCCCATTCTCGTGCCATGAAGAAAAGAAGTTCGATTTGTCTTATTGTTCACGATGTCTTGAATTGCATCAGCGAAAATCGAAATATTGTTTGTTTTTTTGAGATAGACAAAACGATAGAGATACCACAAAAGCAGTATTCATCAGATCACAAGCCACAATAGAGATTCTACTCATCGCACCATCAAAAAAAGTATTCAAAAATTTGACAAAAAAATAATAACTCAATATACTTATGTCATAGTGATTGTAACTATTTTATTCGGTTATTAAATATAAATGAAAAACTTTCTCTTTTGATTGATGTGATTCGTGCTTTGAATGCTCGTATTCACCACGGTGAACAAAGGAAATCTATTTACTGATGCTTCTGAATCAAGCGATGTTCTTATTGGGCAACTCGATGGGATATTAGCGATGGATAAATTTAATGATAAAAGTTATTCTATGTCTATCATAGAAAAGGCTGATGCACTTTCTGCAGTATTTCCTGCAGATACAACTCCTCATCTTGCGATGAGATATATCTCAGCAGTTCTTACGGTAAAAGTATCTGCTATGATCGAAGCAGACATAGAAGCAGAAGCTAAACATGCTGTTGCAGATAACTTTGAAGCTGCACCTGCAATGGAAGCTCCAGTAGCTGAAGAAGTTATTGAGGATGAAGGTGAAGAACCAACAACTTCTAAAACTACTACTACTGAATATCGTGGTAACACAGGAAATCTTCCAATGATTGCACCAAAGATGCAAGTAAAAGAAGAAGCGAAAGCTGAGCCTACTGGTGAACCAGCACAAGTAAAATGATTGAGTTTTGGTAGACAGCAAGCCCCAAAAGCTGAAGATATCGTTAAGCCAAAGAAAAAAACTGTTTCTAATGTAAATAGATTTAACACAGTAATTGATGGAAATTACTACGATCCAGCAACTTGTTCAGAACGTTCATGTGTGGACTTTTGTCTAAATATGGATGCAGAATATTCTGAAGCAACCTGTATGACGCAATGCGTTGCAACAGTATGTACTCAAATGAAGAGTCAAAATAAAAAATGATTTGCAGCACGTAAGATTACCTTTGGAGAGGAGATAAAATAAGGAAATTTTACTAAAAAACTCTTTAGACTGCGTCTAGAGAGTTTTTCTTTTTCGACAATCTTTGACATGATCATCTATCACACCTACCGCTTGGAGGTAAGCATACACAATCGTTGTTCACACAAAACTCATTCCTCTTTTTTTGAGATCTTTAGAAATTTTATCTGAAAGTGGCGTACTAGCTGGCACTTCAGTGAGATCTTTTCGATTATTAATCACAGGCACGTTATCCACTCGCTCTCGTAAATATGCAGAAAAAGATCAAAATTCTGATTGGATAGCTAGAAACACTTTTGCGTTTTTTCTAACACTCCTCACTTTTAGTTTATTTCTTATTATAGCAGGATTTTTTAATGCTTCCTGGAGATACTCATCACTAAGTGTAGCGCAGACTTGAGCATCGAAATTATAAAACACTTCACGATATCATGCTCTTTTATTCAAAATCGTCTTCCATGAAAGTCCTGCTTGTGCTCACTCCAAGATCAAAAACTCAAATAAGACTTGATCATCATACACTGGGACTCCTCGTTCATCGTCATGATATGAACGATAAGCATCATCAGACTCACACCAATTACACCTTTTCTTCATGACTTTTTATTAAGAATAAAAGCTCATTTCCATGCTTTTCCATCATAGCTCTTTCTCCACGATCTTGGTTATAAGGAAAATAATACGTCTGTTCTAACAGATGAAATACAGATGCATTGATTCAGCTTTGAGAGAGCTTTAGTTTATTCAAAGAAATACTCTTGAGATCTATTCAATATCTTTTCAAGATAAAAGTTCTCAACAAAAGTTGATACTGCCTATATCGCTGTTGCGCACTCAACTCCTTGGTTTGTCTATTTAATGTGTTCATTTGTTGTATTAGTGTTTTACTAGTCATTCATCCTTGAGTTACATCTCAAGGGATAGTCATTTTCTTTTTCAGGAGGTATGGTAAAAAAACATAAGCAATAATAAGCAAACTCAAAGCGAACCATACCCAAGTCCACCATCACCAAAAAGGATACTCAACCGTCTTGATCAAAGGATAAAGATATTCTCAAGTCATTACACGTCATTGGAAAATAAAACTAGCTTATTTGAGAGAGTAAACTTGGAAGCACTTCTTCATCAGTATAAATAATGCAATGTTTTCATCATCATGATTGTACAACGGATCCAAGCAAACGGATAGTTTGCTGGATCTTTTTATCATAGACATCTCTCCATGCCGATGAATTTTTGATCAAAATAGATCATCAATTCAGATCGTATCATAACAATACAGCACCTCAAGAAGTAAGTTCATCCGGGTCAAAACAACTAATCCAGATCAATGTATTGTTAGTAGAAAGGGCCGCGATGGTCTTTTTGTCTACTGACACCGACTCAGAAAGAATTACGATTACTCTTCATTTTATTCCTTTTCTTAGGATCTGATTGATCTGCATTTCTATTCAGGAAATCTCTTGAATCTGGGGTTCACCAAACACTAGTGACTGTAGATTTCATCATAGTTTTTTAGGAGCATCATCTTGCATCATCAGCTGGAGTTTTTGTAATATACTGGACCTAGACGAGAGAGGGATCGTTCATTTTTGACTGACAATTCCTACTTTTTCACCCTGCTTGAGCATTGCATAAGCGATACTATAACTCAACTGATCAATAGTGTTACGTTTTTTCTGTCTATTTCTCGTTTTTTCATCTATCAGCAACCACACTCATACATCTTTCTCCTGAGTCTGTTTACTATAAGGGCTGTTTTTCTTGGCGGTGGTTTTTCGATCAATATTTCTTATAGGATCACCGGGTTGATAAGCCTGAAGAGCTTTAAATTCAGTTCATGCACGTACCGGATGATTCAAAGAAGAAGAGAAAAAAATCCTAGAAATCGAAAGCGCTAGTTTTTTATGATACCTTCATAATCAAGGAGGGACAGAATTCATCGGACATAGTTATACAACTGAAACTGCTTTGAGAATTTGTTGAATCAAAGACTCAATGGTAATTCCGTCAATCTCAGAATCAAAATGAAGCACAACTCTATGTTTCAAGACATCTTCAGTAATCTCTTGGATATCTTCTGGAATCACAAAGGTCCTTGCGTGCATCAGTGCGATCACTTTAGCAGCTTTGATCAAAGCAAGTGAAGCTCTAGGAGATGCCCCAAACTGAATATATGCCTCAAGATCTGGTAATCAAATTTGACCTGGAAATCTCGTCGCTACCACAATATTTCTAACATATTCATAGATACTTTCTGAGATATGAATCTGATCTGTTAACTCTTGATATGCTAGTACTTGTTCACGATGCATGATCTCTTGTACTTCTTCTAGAGTTTCTTCTCCAGCAAATCTTTTCATGATCTGGAGTTCTTCCTCTGGGCTTGGATAATCTAGATTGGTCTTAAGGAGAAATCTATCAAGCTGTGCTTCTGGTAAATCGTAGGTTCCGTCGTTTTCGACAGGATTTTGTGTTGCCATCACCACAAAAGGAGCTTCGAGTGGATAGCTTGTTTGCCCGATCGTTACTTGTCTTTCTGACATAGCTTCTAGCAAAGCAGACTGCACTTTGGCAGGCGCACGGTTGATCTCATCAGCTAAAATCATATGAGAAAATACAGGTCATTGTTGAGTAGAAAAACTTCCATCTGAGGGGTTTCGAATTTGCGTACCAATAAGATCTGAAGGAAGGAGATCTGGTGTAAATTGAATACGTGAAACATCCACACCCAAGGTCTTCCCAAGTGTTTCGATCGCAAGTGTTTTCGCCAAACCAGGCACTCACTCCACGATAATATGTCCCCTAGCAAACAAAGCTACCAGTAAATTTCTGATCAAACGATCTTGACCAATAATCACCTTCTGGGTCTCATCCACCAATCCCTGAATCCTCTCCGCAGCTTCCACCACGTTTTTTGTTAGCTGTTCGTTCATGTGTTGATAAGCTATAAATAGATTGTTTATAGTGTTTTGGTGTTGGGTGTAAAGTAGAGAAGGTGAAATGAACTTAAACTCTAAAAAATCAACAGGCACTCAACTTATCACCTCTTTTCCTTCTAATTGTCAAATTCTAATTTCTTCCTACTTCCACTTCACCTTCTCCACCATCACGTCCTTCAATCCATCCATACCAAGTTCTGATACAGCTGATACAGGAATAATAGTTGGTTCGTCGTATTGATATTCTTCACAGTATCCTTTGATTCGAGAAATTTGTTCGATCAGAACAGCATCTCTTTCTTGTTCAGCAATCAAATCGATCTTATTCAGAATATAGAGTCTTTCTTGCTCTGCTCAGATGCTATTTAAGATAGTGTCTACAACGAGTATTTTATCTTGCCAGAGAGGATCTGAGGCATCGATAACGTGAAGTAATACATCAGCCTCGACACTGTCTTCTAGTGTCGATTTAAAAGCTTGAATAAGTCCAGGGGGAAGATCACGGATAAATCAAATGGTGTCGTTGATCAAGATCTCTGTTCCCTTTCCACCTTCCATATTGGGAATATACAGCTTTCCTACATCGGTTCACAAGGTAGCAAACAATTTATCTTGAACCAGTACTCATTTATTTGTTAGGGAATTCATCAAGCTCGATTTTCCTGCATTGGTATATCACACCAATCCTATCGTGGGGAGATATTTCTTTTGTCTAGATTTTCTATGAGTCTCTCTTACTTGTTCATATTTTTTCAATTGTTTTTCAATTTGATTTCTTCTGTTGGATAAATGCCTACGCATGATCTCTGTATTAGTTTCTCAAATCCCAGAAGTTCCAATTCCTCATCACTGCCTACTAAGCTCCATACCCATACCAAAGATACGAGGACCCATATGTTTGATACTTGCCAATTCGATCTGCAACTTAGCTTCAGAACTTGAAGCATGACGGTCAAAGATCTTGAGAATAAGATCAACTCTATCTCGAACCTGGAGTTTGCAATTATTTTTCTCTCATGCTTCACGTAAGATTTCATTTACATTATAGATCTGTCCTGGTTTCAAGATATTACCAAAAATAAGAATCTCAGCACCCGTGAGCATCATATCCTGGATAACTTCTTCCAATTTTCCTGAACCCATATAGGTCTTGTAATCTGGCTTAGTCCTTTGCTGTACTGCCTTCACGATCGTCAATCCACCGTAGGTCTGTACAAGTTGATCTAATTCTTCCATTCTTTGATCTAGCAATGCTTTATCTATTTGATTTGTAATTACTTCAGCTACAATTACCTTTACTGGTTCTTCTCACATATGATTGAAAATTTAAAAATACTCATTTATGCCGTATTCATTCATGTAATCGTACGTATTTTTCTTTCTACTTGCTCCACAGCATCAATATGAGACATAATAATATCGCCCTTATTATCCTCACCTTCAGCCAAGAAAGTGATCGTTCATATATCTAAAAAACTATTTACAATACCATGTTTAGAAACTGTTACAGACTTTACCTTATCTACATGAATCGTTTCTGTTTCTCTATCAAACACTCATGCTTGATCATATTTTATTACTTCTTTTGGAGTCACGATAAGATAATCCATCTTTCGATTCATATATTCTCTACTAGTTTTTACTAGCGTTGCAATCAAGTACAAAGCCATACAGATCCAAAATGCTCGCTGCACCAAGTGCTGATATTCCAGATCTAGCATATAACTAAGATACAATCATATAGAAAAAATCATAAAAAAAATCGCGAGTGGTGCTACTACATGAATGATATAATACCATCTAGATTTGTGTATCGAAATCACTTTTTCATCACCAAACCCTTTCTTGTATTCATCAAGAAGCTGTTGTTCCTTACTTGTATCAAAGTTTGATAATAATCTCATCGTGATGTACTACTAATAAACAGGTGCCTCAATTATATCTAAAGTAGTAGTCTTTTTGCAAATTTCTTTGCCTTTTTCGTCTAAGCCCGTGAGAGTAAAGGTGGTTTTTCATGAAGCTTCTCACTTTTCTAATGGGGAGATAGTAGTAGCTACATACCCTAAAGTATGTTGGTCGACTTGATAGGTAGACCCATGAGAGTCTTCCAAAATGAGAGTATCAACCGATCGTCATTCTCATAATAAAGTAATATCATCATTTTTGTACAGGTATTCTCTTTTGTCTGCATTATAGCCATACACTTGCAAGGTCACATCATCACATTCAAAAAGTTTTTCTGGTTTTTGGACAATACTTGTTGCTTTTCAGAGACTTGGGATTGCATAGGTAATATGCATAAATGGATCTTCAACGATCACTTCATTATTGAAAACATGAGCATCTATTCTAAACACTGATCAAGTTTCTTCAACTGGTGGAATTCTTACTTGTTCATCCAGGTGATAAACGGTTCATTGATTTACTAGTCTCCAACTACCAGATCTCCAAGTATAATACTTGAAGCGAAGCCCTGGATATACTACATTACGCCTAGACTGATTATTTTTATAGTAATATAAGATCACTTTTTCAGATCCATTTTCTATCTCTATCTGCTCTCCATTAATCTGACGAAGCGACATGGTATTTCTTTGACTACGAATATCAAAATGCTGAATCAATGTTTCATAGTTCTTTACATCACCCGTTGCTTTTACGATTTGAACAAACTGACCTTCAGGATTGAAAAACATAAGCGATTGATATAACGATCATCGTCTTCGTTGATACAAAGGAAAATTTCTGTAGATAAGTCCGTGCTCTGGAGAAAGTGCAGTATAAGTAATTCTTCAATCAAGCTCTTTTTTATTATCAAAGTACATCAGATATCATTTTTGGGGAGAATAACTTAGACAAGCTGGAATTGATGATAACACATTGTTGTATTTAATAATAACTTTATCATCATTATCTACACATCAAGCATTAAGAAAACTTGTTGAAAGTCAATCGAAGTCATCTTCTGTCCATACAAGATTTGCCCCCTCTTGTTTGAAATATGGATCAATATATAAAGTAGTTTTTCCTAATTGAATTTCCTCAAAATCAACAATTATTTTTTTCTTATAGGTTTTTTTATCTCATGATTCTGTAGTTGCCTCAAAAGTGTAAGTGTTTGTTCATGCCTTCATGAAGTCTGTATCCAATCATAGTTCCCATTCCCAGACTCCGCTATCCATTATCATGGGTAAGAGATTCGTTGATATTCTTTCGTTGTTTTGTTTATGTTCATAATTTACAACAAAAGAAACTAATCAAGGCTCTACTTGTCAAAGAAACGTATAATGTGGACTATATAAATTTATTGATGATTCTTCTTCATCAAAATTAACCACATCAAGCTCATCATCTTTATCATTGGCACGCCTAAAAAGTGCTAAGGTTGATGCAACTTTCTCTTGAGATTCATTTGAACGAAGGTTCCACTCTGGGGCATCCCATGTATCCAAAAATGCAGATGCATAAGCAAAAGGAGGAACCACATCATGAACTTTATCAATATTTGAAGGTGAAGAAAACATCATCATGAGCACATACCCAATGATAATACCTGTCCACACCATCATAAAACCTCTCAATAACCAAGAACGTATCATTAAATTTTCGATCAATTATGTATTAAATCTAAATAACATCACATCACCATCTTGAACAAGATAAGATTTTCCTTCAAGTCTCAATCAGCCTTTCTCTTTTGCTCAACTCCAACCATTACACTCCACAAAAGTCGGATAGCTCACAACATCAGCCTTGATAAACCCACGTTCAAAATCTGTATGAATTACTCATGCAGCTTGGGGCGCGGTACTTCACTTTTTCACCGTCCAGGCTCTAGTTTCCTTCTTCCCCGTAGTAAAATAATACATCAGCCCAAGGGTATCAAACGCTAACTTTATCATATCATCAAGAGTTGGTATTTCAACATCAGCTCATCACTTTAGTTCATCCATAAACATTTCCTTGTCTTCATCATCCAGTTCCATAATTTCAGTTTCAAATTTTGCGCTCACTACTGCTACTTTTTTTCATAATTTTTCTTCATACTCATTCTTGAGTGCTGTAGAATCTTTAAGTTGATCTTCTGACACATTTAAAGCATAGATGAATGGCTTGAATGTAAGGAAATTATATGCCTTAAGAGCTTCCAGCTGTTTATCACTAAGATCATCAAGGATGTCTATCGCTAACTGCTCATTATCTAAAGCTATCTTTATCTTCTCAAGGGCTCACATCAAAGTTTTTGCATCTTGATCACCAGATTTAAGTTTTTTTTGCAATCCTCACATAATATTATCTATCGTTTGCATATCAGCTAAGATCAATTCTGTATTGATAATATCTACATCGCGAAGAGGATCTGGACCTCATTCTACATGCACTACATCGTCATCCTCAAACAAACGAACTACTTGTACAATCGCATCGACCTCTCTAATATGTGAAAGGAATTTATTTCCCAATCACTCACCTTCAGAAGCACCTTTAACAAGACCAGCAATATCAACGAAATTCATCGCAGCATAGATCTTCGTATCCGTCTCAGATATCTTCGCAAGCACATCCACTCTCTCGTCTTTTACCTCTACGACACCAACATTTGGTTCGATAGTACAAAACGGAAAATTAGCTGCATCAGCTGAATAATTCTTCGTCAAAGCATTGAACAACGTAGATTTACCTACATTTGGGAGTCAAACAATTCCTATTTTCATACGTACCTATTACATAAATAGCTAAGTATAGTTATCTTCTAGGTGAATTGTAGATAAAATATGCCCATTAAAATCCTTCGGACTTTTGATTCAATCTTTTTAAAAGAATTACTACTTCAAAACTCATTACTTATCAGCAAATCAAAAAACTCCCTGATGGGAGTTTTACTTTCTATTTTTTACTTTCTCATTTCAATATGGGTCCACTCGGGTTCGAACCGAGGACCACCGGCTTAAAAGGCCGTTGCTCTACCAGCTGAGCTATGGACCCAGAAGGCTCCACTTGGGAGCAACTGGTTTATGACACAAACAGATGTCTGTATTTCTTGTAATACCTTGAACTAATCTTAATCGTGAGAGGAACTCCATCGATTACCACTTTCTTTTTGATTAGATTTACTTTATAGGTTCTTTTGGTTGCTCTGTTTGAATGTGATCTGTTATTACCAGATTTCGTTTTCTTTCCAGAGAACATACATTGTCTAGGCATTATTTAAGTTTAGAATATAAAGTGACCAATTATAATTATATATTACTCTCAAGCAGCTTCTTCTCCTCACTCTTCTCCTGCTCACTCAGCACCCTCTACTGCTTCTGCTACTTCAACTTCTTCTTCAGCTTCTTCAGCAAATGCTACAGTAGTAAGAATAGTACGCGTTAGATCATCAACAAAGGTAACCTTATCTCAGAGGTCAACATCACTAAGATGAATCACCTGTCCTTCTTCAGTCAATGTACTCACATCGATAGTGATATCGTGAGGAAGATCCAATGGTAGCGCTTCCACCTCAATATTACTAAGAATCAATTGCACACGTCAAAGACCACTCTTTTCGTATGGAGATTCTCCTACAAGAACTACTGGTACATCAGCAGTAACCTTTTCATCTTTATTTACAGCCAACAAATCAATATGTGTAAGATGATCTGATACTGGATGAAGTTGAAGTTCTTGCACCAATACTAAATGATCTCAAGCACCTCCAGTAATTTCAATAGGTGTACTTCTTCATGTCTTAGAAAAAACCTTTAAAAAGTCAATTCTAGAAACCTTGAAAGAATGTGCATCATCAAGATGTTTTCCATAGATCACTCCAGGAACTATTCAATCTTTTCTTAAGAATTTTACTTTTTTTCCAGTAACTTCACGAGCTTCTACCGATAATTTCATATGTAATTGCTAAAGGTAAATGTATTATATAATTCGTATTATTCCGCAACTTTTCAACCGTCTAATTCATCTTGTCGAGTCTTTAATTCGTCCCACTTCCCTTCTGCAGCCATGGCTGATTGCTTAGGTCGTGTTTCAGGATTATGACTAGCAAATGATGATCCACCTTCTTCTAAGATCGTCTTGATCGCAGCAGCATCAGTATTACCCAACGCAGCATATGTAGAAATTCATGCATTGACAAGTAATTCAGCTATCTTTGGTCCAACTCATTCAATTTTTGTAAGATCATCTGCTTGTGCAACCGGCGCTTCCTCTTTTACTTCTTCTACTGGTGCTTCAGTTACAGCTTCTTCAGCTTTTCCTTCTTCTACTGGTGCTTCTGTTACAGCTTCTTCCTCTTTTACTTCTTCTACAGGAGTTTCAGTTACAGCTTCTTCAGCTTTTACTTCTTCTACTGGAGCTTCTGGTGCAGGTGTGTTAGCAGCAGCTTCAGCAACAGCTAGAGCAACCAAATCTACACCTTTTTCTTCAGCTGTAGCTTCAGATTTCATTTTTGCATCTTTACCAACTTTATCTCTAATATAATACAATCTTGCTCTTCTTGTTCTAAAAGAATCTACAAGCAGTACTTTTTCAAATTTACCAAAAGAAAGTGGGTAAATCTTCTCAATAGTATGCCCCGCAGCTTTTCCTCTAATCAAGAAAGTTCCATCTACATGATTTGGTTTTTTCACTTTGATCACCAATCATTTAAACTTCCAAATTCTTTCATTGCTTCATTGTCATACCTTCTCATGTAATTCTAGCATTTGACCAGCTTTTACAGGAAGAATATGATATCATTTTTTCGCTCTTAGCGATGCGAGTCTCTGATTATTCATAGGAAATAATTCGTAATAAATTAAAATAATCCTTCGATTTATTGATTCACTCCTTCTACTTAAGACCTACTGCTTTTAAACTTGTTACTCAACAGCAATTGGAGTATCTATATATATAATCTTAAATACACACTTTAGCATGTCTCCTATATACCAAAAATGTCAAAAAATATTGTCAAATCGATTATGCTTGTCTTCTTTTTACAACTTCAGCTTTCCACTTTCTTTGTTGATCAAGTTGTTTTCTAATATCCATAATCACAACTTTATTAACTCTAGTTAGAGCCTTTCTCAACTTTTTCTTCCCGTTAGTTTTTAATCTTCACATGAGTAATAACATAAGTGTAAAAAATCCTTATCACAATAATCTTATTTGGCCATAAATGCGTCTAACTGTGCCGGTGTAATACCATATTTTTTGATTCTTTCTTGGCATTTTTGCATAGTTTTTACAACCCATTTACTTTCTGGTTGCTTTTCCTTCTTTGACAAGATAAGTTTGTACCATTTCATGGTCTTTTCGTATTTTTTACCAGATTTTTTTCTTTTCTTGTTCGGGTTTTGAAACGAATGTTCTGGTTTCCCCGATTGATTTCTAGATGGCATGAGAATAATTGATAATGTAAAAGTAATTGATAATTGATGATTGATAATTGAAGATAAAATTTTCAATCTTCAATTCTTCATTTTCAATTACCTAACGTATTTCGCAAGGTATGCAAACGCCTTATTAGCATCTGCCATCTTATGCGTATCTTCCTTCTTCTTCACAGCAGTACCTTGGCTTGAATAAGCAGCAAGAAGCTCTTCAGCCAATCTCATATACATAGGAGTACCCTTTTTAGCTCTTGAATAGTCAATAATCCATTTACAAGCATAGAAAAATCTCTTTTTAGTAGGAACCTCTACAGGTACTTGATATACTGCACCACCAATTCTCTTTGATTTTACCATCACATGAGGAGCAGCGTTATCGATTGCAGATTCCCATACTGCTTTTGGATTTACATGTCCATTTTTCTTTATTTCTTCCAACGTTTTTTTGAATATATTTCTTGCAACATTCTTTTTTCCGTCCAACATGATATAGTTGATGAATTTTTCAATTTTATCATCGGTGGATGGAAGTCTGAATGGTGTTGCTTTCTTGAATTTAGCAGCCATAGATAAAGTTTAAGGTGTAAAGTGTATTCTAGCACGAGTATTAAATAATGTAACTCTCGCTTATATTCGCATTCTCTTATAATTAACTCTTTGGTTTTTTCGTTCCATGGAATGATCTTCATTGTCTTCTATCTTCAACAGAATTTGCGTCATATACTCATCTCACTACATGGTACTTTACACCAGGAAGATCTTTTACTCTTCATCCTCTGATCATTACCACACTATGTTCTTGAAGTGTATGTTTTTCACCAGGAATATATGCAACCACCTCTTTTCCATTAGAAAGCCTCACTTTAGCAATCTTTCTTTGAGCAGAATTAGGTTTCTTCGGTGTCGTTACCGTCACTTTCAGACATACTCCTCTTTTAAAAGGACTAGGATCATGAACCTGCTTATTATTTTTTAGCGTATTGGTTCTGTACTGCAAAGCTGGTGATTTTGATTTTCTCACCTTTTTCCCTCTTCATTTCTTTACTAATTGATTTGTTGTAGGCATGGGTTATTATAAACCATAAAAAACAAAAGCGAGCAACTCTACTCCCTTAGCCAAATCAAACTAATGATTGGTGGGTACTTTTCGAGTTACTTACTAATATAGTACAAGATATATAGCAATATAATTATTGATTGCAAGGAAAAATACACAGAAAATTAAAAAAACTCTCTAGCGATCTGCCGAGAGGTTTTTTATTTTTTAATTTTTAGCTTTTCCTAAGCTCCTGTTTGAGGAAGGAAGGTAGGTAGTTCTACATCTAGAGCTCCTGCTGAATTGTGTGTTGAATTTCAGAAGTCTAGTGCTTTGTTTTCTTCTTCTAGTTTCAATGATTGAATGATTTCAATAATTTCTACTTCTTGTACTGTTGGCACAAACTCAATCACTTCTTCTATTATTTCTTCAACAACTATTTCTTCTACTTCCGCGATCACTTCTACTTCTTCTACTTCCGCGATCACTTCTACTTCTTCAACTTCTTCAGCCTCTGGAGCTGATTCGAATACTGGAGTTGATGAATTATTATTTCCTCCTCCATTATCATTAGTTGATTGTACTTGAATAGTTTCCAGATCATGATCGTCTTCATCTCCTCCTGTTCCATCGATCGCATCATTTACTGGACTCTCACCTGCTACTCCATTGTTCGCATCCGGCGTACTATCAACGTCAGCTGTGATTCAGATTCATGCATAGCTCGCTGCATTGTCTGCTGAAATCTCTGCCCAATTCGTGAGTTCTCCATCTCCTGAGATGATGGTAAACGTAATATCTACTGTCGTAGAATCTCCATGAGCTAAGGTTCCTGGGATCAAATATGTTGCCATATCTCCGTTTGCTGTCCAGTCTGCATCTGCAAGCACGAGTCCTGTTGGGATATAATCAGTCAATTCGATTCCACTTGCATCCAAGGTTCCTTGATTCGTCACTTCTAGAGTAAACGTAACTTCTTCACCTTGCATGTATGGTCCTTCAGAAGCTATCGTCTTGGCTAAGGCTAGATCATAAATTTGTCCTACAGGGAATTGCTCTGGATCATGGTCATCTTCATCACCTCCATCCACTCCTCTTTCATCGATCACATTATCAGCTCCATCGTATCCATCGTTCGTTTGGTTGTTATCCTCAGTACTATCATCATCTGGTATCGCTGGTGTACTAGCATCTGCATCATTATCTGATGAGCTAATCTCTGCCCAGTTTGTGATACTATCTCCTTGATAATCTGGATCAATCATCATCGTAACATCTACTACTACGCTTGTTTGTGGTAAGAGTGGTCCTGCGATCACGTATGTTGCAGTAGTTCCCTTATCAGTCCAGTCTGCATCATTTAGCGTAAGTTCTGCTGGGATATAATCAGTGATTTCCACATCTGTAGCATCTAGATTTCCTTGATTAAATACTTCTATCTGGAAGGTCACGCTTTCTCCTTGGTATACGGGCAGTTGCGCTGTATTCAATGTCTTTCTCAACGCTAGATCAAACACTCACAATCTCACTTCTGCTAGATCATGATCGTCTTCGTCTCCATCTGTTCCATCTATTACATCATTCACTGTACTTTCAGCATCTTCACCGTTTGTAGTATCTGGTGTACTATCGATATCAGTTACTTCATTTCCTTCTCCATCAGTCGCACGAGAAATCTCAGACCAGTTAGTCACCCAACCTGCAGCAGATCCATCTGCTGTAAAGTTGATCGTAAGTACTACACTAGGATCTTCTGCTCCCACTACTCCCGGAATACTTGCTATGATTGCTTCAGCTTCAGCTCCATTCATACTCCAGTTTGCGTCTGCTTGTAGTGTCAACCCTCCTGGGATATAGTCTGAAACTACTACATCTGTAGCATTCAATGTTCCTTGATTCGTTACTTCGATCTCGAAGCTTACGGTATCTCCTGGCTTGATGATTCATGGTGTTATCAACTTCTTCGTAAGTGCTAGATCAAAGAATTGATCTACCGTCACGAGTGCCGGATCATGATCATCTTCGTCTCCGTCATTCTTCCCATCTTCATCATTGATATTATTATCATCTAGATCATCTGTTTCTCCCGTTGTATTGAAGTTGATCGCGTCTGGCATACTATCCACATCCGCTACACCATACTCATCTGCGTTGTCTGCAGAAATCTCTGCCCAGTTGATGATTTCCGTTCCTTGGAATCATTCATCAATCGTCAATACGATTTGCATCATAGTCATTCCTCCTGCTGCTAGATTTGCTATCGTTTGTGTAACAGATCCTGTATCTCCTGCTGTACCCCATCCATTAGCATCGCTTGCGCTCAAGCTCGTTCCTTCTGGGATATAGTTTGTAAGTTCAATATCTGCTGCATCAAGATTTCCTTGGTTATTCACTGTGATCTTAAACGTTACGTCATCTCCTGCTGAAAGCACTCCGTCTCCATTCGTATCTGTGTATGTAAGATACTGTTGGATCAATGCGAGATCATATTCTGATACCGTAATCATTGCTGGATCATGATCGTCTTCATCTCCGTTCGTATTATCAGTCACATCATCGTTTGCTAGTCCGTCTGCTTCTCCTCATGTATTCATATTTTCAGCATCTGGCGTACTATCGATATCGGTGATTCCTGCTCCATGAATACTTGCGTTATCATCTGAGATCTCAGCCCAGTTGATCAGATCACCTTGTGTGAAGTCTGCATCCACTGTGAGCATAATATCTATCGTCGTTGATGATTGCATAGCAAGTGATGCGATCGTGTTGGTCGCTGTCGTTCCAGCATCTGTCCAACCGTTCGTATCGTTTGCACTTAGTGTCATTCCTGTTGGGATATAGTCTGTGATTTGCACATCTGTAGCATCCAAACTTCCTTGGTTAAACACTTCGATCGTAAACGTTACATCATCTCCTGCTTGGATCGTTCCTGTAGTAGTTAGTGTCTTGCTAAGCGCAAGATCAAATACTTGTCCTACGGGAATCATCGCTGGATCATGATCGTCTTCATCGCCATCATTTGCTGTATCTGTTCCATCTTCATCGATCACATTATCATCATCTAGGTCATCTGTTTCTCCATCTCCTGAGAATTGATCAGCATCTGGTGTACTATCTACATCAATCATTCAGTATGTAGCAGCATCATCTGCTGAGATTTCTGCCCAGTTAATCAGCTCAAATCCTTGGAAGTCAGCATCGATCGTTAGCACGATTTCAATCGTTTCTCCTGCTCCTGGCAAGATCGGTCCAGTAACTGCATTTGTTACTGTCCCTGTAGATCCTGCTCCTGGAGTCCATCCATTTGTATCATTTGCACTTAGCGTCATACCCGTTGGGATATAATCACTTACTTCAATATTCGCTGCTGGGAGTGTTCCTTGATTCATTACACTTACGTTAAACGTTACATCATCTCCTTGTGAGATCGTATTGTCAGCATCTAGGTCAGCGTATTCTTTATAGGTCTTCGTCAATGCTAGATCGTATGTTTGGGTGATCGTGAGCTGTGCTGGATCATGATCATCTTCGTCTCCGTCATTCTTCCCATCTTCATCGATCACATTATCATCATCTAGATCATCTGTTTCTCCTGCTTCTGAGAAGTTCTCAGCGTTTGGCGTACTATCGAGATCTGTCGGGAATCCATTTGTCGCATCTGTATCGTTATCAGCGCTGCTGATCTCTGACCAGTTCGTCAAACTTGTTCCTGTGAATGTAGCATCTACTGTCATCACGATATCTATCGTATCTGAACCACTAGCAGCTAATGGTCCCACGTATGTATAGGTAGCCATATCAGTTCCAGTTGCCATCCAGTTTGGATCATTCAAGGTCAATCCTGTTGGGATATGATCAGTCACTTCGATATTGTATCCATCAAGATCTCCTTGATTGAACAATTCGATCGTGAACGTCACATCATCTCCTGGAGCTACTGTTCCTGTCGTAGCTAGTACTTTTGTAAGTGCTAGATCAAACGTTGCTAGCATAATTTCCGCTGGATCATGATCGTCTTCATCTCCATCGTTCGCTGTATCAAGTCCAGATTCATCGATCACATTATCATCATCCAAATCATCGGTTTCTCCGTCTCCATTAAACTGCGTACTATCCGGAGTACTATCTCCATCTACTAGTCCTATTCCTGCAGTAAGTTCATCTCCATTTTCATCTACCGGATACCCTGCAGTGATTTCTGACCAGTTAACAATTGATCCTTCTGTTACCGTCCCATCGATCGTCAATTCAATCTGCACTATTTCTGATCCACCTACGGGGATCGCTGGTACTGTCGTTGTCCCTGCAGCTGTCCATCCATTTGCTGTATTGATCGTTGTCGTAGGATCTAGCGTCAATCCTGCTGGGATATAATCAATAATTTCTATTCCATCTGCGTCGTATGTTCCTTGGTTATACACCGTGATATCATATACCACGCTATCTCCTGGGAGGTATGGTGCTGGGCTTAGTGTTGTGTTGATTTGCTTATCTAGTGCTAGGTCGAATGATACTGTCGTTACAAATACATCGTTTGAGATAACTTTCAAATCAATATCTGGAATTTCTCATCCAAATGAATTTGTATAGATATCATTTGCTTTGTTTCCTGTTGGTGTAAGTTCAATCTCAAATGATTGTCTTAGTGTTCCCGACGGGATCGCTGGCACTTCAAAATAGAAGGCAGAGATATCAGTTATCCCTGGATTACCGGTACATACTACTGATGTCCAATTCGCTGGACTTGTTCCGTTTGGTCATGAAACTTCAACATCTAGTGAAATCGTTGCCGGATCATCAGTAGTTACAAAACAATTTTGCTCTCCATTTGGCATATCTAGATTTGTAAGTTGATATGTTCCATTGAAATCACTTGGTGGTTGTCTACATGAATTTGGTCATGAAGTGCTTTCTTGTGTAGCACCGCACACTCAATTTCACAATCCCCCATCTCATAGAGCCTGGGTTGATCTCCAATCATTTGCTGTATAAGGAAGCACATCAATAAATGCTCAAGTTAGACTAGTATTAAAATCTTCCGATCAGAGATTTGCATAACTTAGCTCATAGGTAAATGGCGTTTCAACCGGATACACTTGCTGATCTACAAATTTACGAACATCAAACTTACTACCACCTCAGTCAATAGTCACACCATCTACTGCAGTTTTTGGTCATGCTCCAGATCAAGTAGTATCATATACCTTACCAGTCAATGGATCTCCATTAGGATCTACTCGGTTCGCAGTATCCATAGTAACAGTATTTATATAGTCACCCGCAGCTGCATTAAAACTAATCTGCACATCATAAGTAATATCACATAGAGGATTCCCATTTGCAAGATCTGCTTGCACATCCTCTATCACAAATTGAATATCAGCGTCTCCATCCTCATTCATTACTCATAGGCTGTCTCCATCAACAAACACTTGTCCGCTACCACAGTTATTTGCAACTGCACTTCATCACACATACACTCAACTTGGAGGGAGTGTGTCATTAAGAACAACATCAGTTGCACCAACATAATAACCATTGATCGTTGGAGAAATTTTATATGTCACGATGTCTCCAGCATTTACATATGCACGATCTTCAGGTAATGTTGTTTTAGATACAGAAATCGTAGCAGGAACTACTCTTACCCTATCTGCGTTAAGTCAATGAAATGAATATGTTGTAGTATTTGTAGGATCTATTCCTATCTCTCATGCATACCAGTCATTTCTTCATCATTCAGGATCTCACGGACACATTCTTGCAGTAATAATAGGCAACAGATCTCATGGTTGTGCATCAGTTTTTACTCTATAGTCAAATCCATTTCAAAAGAATATGTATGGTGATCAATATGATAATCAATTTTGGAAGTACTCCTCATCAACAATCTCCATTAACTCTGAATAGCTATAATCTATTGTATGGCGCACCTTAGTTACACTAGCTAATCATCAAGGAAGTAGTGATGGATCACTTACCCAATCGTATCAACCATCAGCATCCATATCATCTTCGCAGGTTGCATCTCTTTGAAAACATGTCATTCTTAGCTTAATTTCATCAGCTGTTCCACTAGGGAGTGCTGAACAATTATTTGGGTCATTTTGCATACTGTCATGAGGCATACTAGCATATTCTAACTTATATCCAAACATTTCCTCTAACAATGTAATATCTCTATCCCCACCAAATATAGGTCTATATACTGGAGAATTAGCCGTGTCATATATCATTAGTGATGGATTATCATGTGTAAGTAAACTTACAGAGGTGGTGTTGTGTCTAGATACAATAGGTCCTGGCTTTTTAGTCAATCAAACTAACTCATATGTAGAGTTATCTATTTTATTACATTGTCATATTAGAGACTCTGCATAATAATTTGAAAGACCTACTTGACTCAAGGATTGAAAAATCTCTCATGGAGCAACCGTTCTTGCTCAATTTTTTGGGTATGCTCAAGCTCATCCAAATCACCAGAAAGTATTACGAGCATCACAAACTGTACCTGCAGGCTCTCTAACTATCTGATAATCAATATAATTATCAGCTAGTGGCTCACCTGGATCAGTAAGCGTTCAACCATAATTTAGCGTTCAATCAATAGCAACTGGTTCGTACATTTTTCAAGTGAGTCATCACTCAGCACCAAAATAAATATCATTATGTACTCATAATGGATTTCATACTTCAATATCTGTTAATGGTAACCAGATATTCATATATATAGCAAACAGTTGAGAGTTTCTTACATCAATTCAATCTATGTCAAACTCTACTGTGTTCAAGTCAGTTCCAACCATGCCCGGTCAAGATGGTTGAGTACAGGTTACTGTACCTGCACTTGTCGTTATACCACATGGGTCAGGAGTATACAGTTTCGCTTTCGTACCTAAACTACTACTGATATATGAAAAGTTATCAATTAAGTAATAATCTTGCAAATATGAACCATTATGTGTAGCTATTTGACTTCATGGTTTGTAACTCGCATTAATTTTATAAGTCAAAACATATCCATTCCCATCAACACCTTCAGGATCTGCTACCCAGAATTTTGGTTTATAGTCCTGCGCGGGTAGCCCAAATCATTTTACTAAATTAACTCAAAAATCAGCTGTTGTAATCGTTGTAACAGGACCGGAAGAAGGGCTACTATATGGTGAAAGCACCTCAACTGCATCAGTAGACGCGCTAGCTTCTACAATACCATCATTCCCTACAATAGGCATTACTCTTGCCTGTGGAAAAATCTCATATTTGGTTCATTCTATAGCATTTCACAAGATACACGTCAATGTGAGTCAATCAAGAGAGATCATCGAATCTTGAGAATAAGAATGCTCAGTTCCATAACACCCTACAGGAACATCTTCCCAGGTTTGTTTTGGATTTCATGCTGCATCTGTGTCCAATGTTACGGTAGTCACTACCTCAGTAGCAGAGGAATCATTAACAGAAATATCTACTTTATAGGTAATAATGTCATTAAGCCTTACAATACCGTTTATGTCGTTAGCATCCTGTCATTCATTAGTTCACGCATCATTAATGCTATTCCCCATAGAAGCATCAGTCCAAGTATTTGTATCAAATGGTACTGTTCCGTCCTTATAAATTGATATATTTGTATCAATAGTGGGAGCTACAGTTACAACTGGCGGCACTTGTGCATGTGCTATCCCCGCAGTCCCCTGCACCACAAAAGCACTCAAAAAAGATTGCGCCATGAGCAGCGTAATCGCGAATAGTCTAAAAGTCAGTCAATACGTAGAATTATTCATGTATTTTTGGAGAAATAATAAAAATTTCACTACTCCTAGGATACTGAAAGCCACAGTATTTGTAAAAAAACACGAGGGAATGGAATACCTATGATTGACTTATTCAAAAAAAACTCTCTAGTATTTCTACTAGAGAGTTTTTTATCTATTCACCTGTACCGACTTCAGCGGGATTACAAAAAGAATAATAAGTTGCCTTATCGTATTTCAAAAAATTATAGAATTAGATTCGCGTAAAGTCCCTTCTCACAATGAAAAAGACGCCCTTGTTCACAGAGATGTATTCGATATGATTGTACAAGATACAAACATACAAGGAATTATCTGACTCAGAGGTATAGGAAAGACAACACTTCTCATGCACCATAGAATACGTACGCATAACTCACTATATATTTCGAAGAAAGATTACCAAGAAGCTTGCTTCTCCAATCATGCACCCAAAAAGTTTAAAGTTTTCAAGAATAATGCAAATCTAATACTTTAGGTTATAACAAGACGGTATCAAGTAACTTACCAAGGAGGTACACAGGAATGGTTTCGAATCATTGGTCTTGCGCATATCCATAATTTTGTGCTGAAATTTTATACGCCTTTGAGGGTGAGAATTTCTTGATGTACTGAGTTAGACTTTTTGATCTTCTTGATTTACTTGACGCTTTGACTTCTATCGGGATGATTCCATAGCTTTCATGAGGGAGCATAAATTCTATCTCAGTTTGATTTTTCTTATAACTGTATAATGGCGAGTGTCATCTTGCAAACAGTTCTATTGCTATGGCATTCTCTATGATAAATCCAGTATAGGATCAAAGATTTTGTTGCTGCATGTATATTGATATGGGCATGTGCGTAGCTGCATGCAAGAGTCAGATATCG
>CALGNI010000077.1 GCA_937958645.1 Candidatus Absconditabacterales bacterium | reverse complement strand
AGGTGATATGAGAAAGTCAGTTTATGTAATTTGATCAAGAAGGTAGAGCAGAATCTAAGGAAGCATCAGTTCTCACGTATGAAATCGGATGACGATGAACCGAATTGGCTTATGCACCCAAAAAGTCTTGATTCGTCATTTCCAGCGATAAATCAAGTGTATCAAGAGGCATCTTCTTTTGTTTTATTTGATTTTATTTACAAAAGCACTATAGTTGTATCATCTTTATCTTTCATATAAAAAAATGGCAAAAAAGAAAACTAACACAAGTCTAAAAGCAGTAGAAGAAATGTTGAACAAAATCGAATCAGATGCTAAAAGAGCAAAACTCATCATCGGAAAAATTATCGAGGCATGAGGGGGAGACATCGAAGTAGAAATCGATTCACTTGCCGATCTAGAATCTGCTGCATCAAAGCTAGGATCAGGAACAGAAGATGATGGAAACACTACGGTAGTAGAATGAGTATACGATGGATACTTCATGGTAGGATCAGACAAGAAAAAATATCCAGTACCTATGAACTACTCCTCTAAGACTAAACTCATCCCAGGTGATGTCTTGAAGCTAAGAATCATGGCAGATGGAAAACTTATCTACAAACTCATCGGTCAAGCAAATAGAACCTACGTAAGAGCAACCTTATCAAAATCAGATGAAAATAAGTTTACTGCTATTGCAGATGACGGAGAGATCTATTATCTCAACCAAGCAGCAGTAACCTACTTCAAAGGAAAGACTGGAGACGAACTTTCAATCATCATCAATGCTGATGGCCTAGGAAACTTCGCAGCTATCGAAGCATTGATTCCGCAAGCAGGATAAGCAAAAATCAGAAACTAAAAACTTCTTGATCAAATGATTAAGAAGTTTTTTTTATACGCCTTATTTTATATTTGTCAATATTCTCTTGACAAATTTAGTTCTATAGGTATATTGACATTATGGATTTGTCCATCTTTTTAATCCCTACAACTATGATGTCAGAAAACATTGAAACGAACAAACTTTTTGTTGGTAATCTTCACTGGAACGTGAGATGGCAGTGACTCAAGGAATTCTTCGGACAACGAGGAGAAGTAGTATATGCTAGTGTTGCTCTAGATAGAGAAACAAATAGAAGCAGATGATTTGGTTTTGTTACCTTCGAAAACGAAGCAGACGCAATCAAAGCTAAACAAGAAGCTAATGAACAAGAACTAGAAGGAAGACCTATGTACCTAGATTTCGCTCGCGCTAGAGACGAATCAGAACAAGAAGTTACGGAAGCTGAAGTAGTAGCATAGTATATTCAATATTGAAAATCGATGGTTGGATCCTCTGCAAAATTAAATTGCAAGAGCTTCCTTAATTACTTATAATTTTCAATCTTCAATTATCCATCATCAATTACCAACACCTCTTATGAGGTGTTTTTTGCTTTTTAGCAATAAGCTTGTTGCTTTTTTTGGGACATGGCAATACAGAATACCCTGTTCTGACATGCTTAATCTTGTATTGCTTCTCATTTAGCGTATGACTAACTCAAGAAACAGAAAGAAATCTTACAGAAAAACTCAAAAAAGATCAAACACATACTATCATATCCTTTCCCGACTTTTTTACCTCACTAACACATTTCTTATATGAGAGAAATATTTCTCATCCTAAGCATGCTTTTGCTTTGATTATTTAGTGCAAAAGCATTTGGAGCCTATACACCCGACATTACCGACGTACAACTCTTACAGACACTAGAATCAAAAGTAACTACCCTCTCGATAAGCGATCCTGCAAAACTCTCTAAGATACAAGAGAAGTTACCTCTGATTCTTCCTTCACTTTCATCAGATACCCAAGCTCGATATATCCTTAACGAGCTTTTTTTATTGATTCAACATCAAAACAACTCAAAAAAAGAGCTCAACAATCCCAGTCCAGCATTGATAAAAGTCTTGGCTGATGAGTTTTAAGGAAGATAATTATCTCAATGATTACCGTCGAAGCAAGCTTCGCGGTATCCTTGGTAGGAATTGCTTTTTATTTGCTACGAAGCAAGCTTCTTGGTATTCTTTCTTCGAAATAAAGTAAAAAACCTCTCTAGCGATCTGCCGAGAGGTTTTTTTTATTTTTTGTTTTCTATCTTTTACTTTCTATTTTACTTCCGCTCCTGTTTGAGGAAGGTATTCTGGCAAATTAGATGATTGAATTCCAGCTGAGTTATGTTGAACAAATGATGGATCTTGCGATAGCGCAATTTCTTCCTTCATTTCTTCAATTTGCTCTATCAACTCAACTTCCACAATAGTCAACTCTGGCATTACATCAACCACCTCCGCAACAACTGGTGCTGGAACGATTACTTCTGGTTCCACTACTGGTGCTGGTGTAGGCGTTGGTTCTACTGGTTCTGGTCTCGCTACTGGAGCTACTGGTCTTGAACTTCCTCCTCATGCTTGACTCAGTTTGTCATCACTTGGATCTAATACATCAGTTCCAGCAGGACCTTCTAAACGATCTGGCAATCCTCCATTATCACTATCTAAATCTTGATAATCAGGCATTCCATCTGCGTCTGTATCAACTGGAGCAGATGTTGCTCCTGGAGCTTGACCATCAGTATTTACTACAGGTGTTCCTGTTCCGATAAGTCCATCACCATCTGGATCTCCTAGACCTGCTTCAATCACATCTAAGATTCCATCATCATCACTATCAAGTTCTCTAAAGTCTGGCGTTCCATCTTCATCAGTATCAGTTGGAGTACTATTAGATTCATCAGTAAGTCCGTCTTCATCTACTACCGGGTCACCTGTACCTACGATTCCGTCTCCATCTGGATCACTATTTCCTCCTTCTTCTACATCATTGATTCCGTCATTATCGCTGTCTAGATCATGATAATCAGGTACGTCATCACCATCTGTATCTAATGGATCGCTTGTTGCTCCTTCTGTTTGCCCATTTTCATTTACTGGTGTATCAATTGTTCCATTTCCGTCTGGGTCATCATTTCCTCCTTCTATCACGTCATTAATTCCGTCATTATCGCTATCTAGATCTAGGTAATCTGGGATTCCATCTTCATCCCAATCTGTTGGAGCACTCGTACTCAATACATCTTCTGCACCTGGCTCAACCACTTGCCCGTCTTCATTTACTTCTGGATCTCCAGTACCTACGATTCCGTCTCCATCTGGATCATCGTTTCCTCCTTCGGTTACGTCATTGATTCCGTCATTGTCGCTGTCTAGATCATGGTAATCTGGGATTCCATCTTCGTCTGAATCTACTGGCATACTATTTGATTCTTCAGTAAGCCCATCTTCATCTACTACTGGATCTCCTGTTCCTACGATTCCGTCTCCATCTGGATCACTATTTCCTCCTTCGATCACATCATTGATTCCATCATTATCACTATCTAGATCTAGGTAATCTGGGATTCCATCTTCATCCCAGTCAGTTGGAGCACTCGTTGCTCCTTGCGCTTGACCGTCATCATTTACAACAGGATCTCCTACTCCTACGATTCCGTCATCATCTGGATCTGCATTTCCTCCTTCTATCACATCATTGATTCCGTCATTATCGCTATCTAGATCATGCCAATCTGGGATTCCATCTTCGTCTGTATCTGGAATATCACTTGTACTGATTGGATCACCTGTTGATGGATCTACAACTTGTCCATCTACATTGATTGCTGGATCTCCTGCTCCTACGATTCCATCTCCGTCTGGATCTGCATTTCCTCCTTCGATCACATCGTTGATTCCGTCGTTATCTGAATCTAAATCATGCCAATCTGGGATTCCGTCCCCATCGTGATCTTGTGGTTCACTATTTGAGATAAGCACTCCATCTTCATCTACTGGGATTCCATTTTCATCAATCGTTGTAACATCAACCATTCCGTCTCCGTCTGGATCTATGTGTCCAGCTTCAATCACATCATTGATTCCATCGTTATCACTGTCTAGATCTTGGAAATCTCGGATTCCGTCTCCGTCTGTATCTCGTACTGGTTGTGTCGTAGTATCAATTCCTTCTTCTGGTGTTTGTGGATCATCGATTACTGCAGGATTTGCATCTACGATATCCATCAACCCATCTCCATCTGTATCTGTAAGATCATCAACTACTCCATCATTATCTAGATCTTCTCCTCCTGCTTCTGTTACATCTAAGATACCATCATTGTCTGCATCTAGATCGAGAGAATCAATAATTCCGTCTCCATCTGTATCTCTTAGTGGGTCACCATTTTGTTCTACTACATCTGGGATTCCATCATTATCGTCATCAATATCATCGATATCTGGGATTCCATCATTGTCTGAATCCAACAGAATTTCGAACGTAATTTCTGCAATATCGCATTCTCCAGTCTCATCATAACATACTTCATATACTACCGTTACTATACTATCTTCTTCTGAAGGATCAGGCGTATACGTTACTTCTCCAGTTACTGGATCAAATGTTACAGTTCCTACCGCTGTTCCTGCTCCTGTATCAGCAATACTTACATCAGTACCAGGCAAGAAATCATCATTTCCTAGAATATCTTCTACGATATCTGAACCTACCACTCCTGGGAAAATCCCATCATCCACTGCTGTTGGCATTTCAGTATTTGGATCGATTCCGTTTGGTGTTCCATCATTATCACAATCTTGATCTGGATCCATGAGATCACAAATCACATCGAACGTAATTTCTGCTGTATCACATACTGCTGGATCTACTGCTTCATTACATACTTCATATACTACAGTAACTACCGTTCCTACTTCACTAGGATCTGCTGTATAGGTAACTTCACCAGTCATTGGATCAAATGTTACCGTCCCTACTGCTGTTCCTGCTCCTGTATCTGTTATACTTGTATCTGCTCCTGGCAAGAAATCATCGTTACCTAGGTTATCCTCTACTATTGGACTTCCTACTGGCGCTGTATACAATCCATCATCCGTTGCTGTTGGTACTTCTGGATTTGGATCTGTTCCGTTTGGATTTCCATCCATATCACAATCTTGATCTGGATCCATAAGGTTACATGCACATACTGCTGGGCTTGCTGCCATATCACAGTATCCACTCGCACAGTCTGCCGCTCCATTTGGACAACTATCTCCAATTGGACACATTGCTGTATCCAAAGAAGCATCTGTACTATCACATGTTGCAGCAACTTCTATAGTCACTACCGCGATATCACATACTGCTGGATCTACTGCTTCATTACATACTTCGTATTCTACTGTTACTGTTGTTCCTACTTCTCCAGCTGTTGGTGTATACGTAATTGTTCCAGCAATAGGATCAAAACTAACTGTTCCTGTTGCTGTTCCGTTTCCAGTATCAGTAATACTTGTATCTGCTCCTGGTAAGAAATCATCATTACCTAGGATATCTTCTGTTCCAGCTGTTCCTGCGCTCATCGGAAATACTCCATCATCTGTTGCTGTTGGCACTTCTGGATTTGGATCTGTTCCATTTGGATTTCCATCCATATCACAGTCTAGTGTTGCGTCTGTTAGATCACATGATGGCGTAACTTCTATAGTTACTACTGCGATATCACATACTGCTGGATCTACTGCTTCATTACACACTTCGTATTCTACTGTTACTGTTGTTCCTTCTTCTGCAGCTGTTGGTGTGTACGTAATTGTTCCAGTGATAGGATCAAAACTTACTACTCCCGCTGCTGTTCCATTTCCTGTATCAGTGATACTTGTATCTGCTCCTGGCAAGAAATCATCATTTCCTAGAATATCTTCTGTTCCAGCTGTTCCTGCGCTCATCGGAAATACTCCATCATCTACTGCTGTTGGTACTTCTGGATTTGGATCTGTTCCATTTGGATTTCCATCCATATCACAGTCTGCTGCTGCGTCTGTTAGATCACATGATGCTGGCTCAGCACATACTCAAGCATCACAGAATCCACTTGCACAATCTGCATCTGCGTTACATACTTCAGTTAATGAACACAGTCCAGCATCGTTTCCTGCTGTACAAAGTGCACATGGCAGTTTACATTTTCATTCACTAAACCAAACCGCATTTGGCAAGTTACATTCTACTAAAAATTCAGCCTCCGTTAATGAGTTAGAATAAGATGCTTCCATAAAACAAGTTCATCACAAACATTGGGTGTTTGTTGAACAATCTGCATCTGTACTACATTGTCCTCATAGTGTAGTAACATCACATGCCATACCAGATGGCACCACAGTACATTCTCATGTATTTGGCGATTGAGCAAGTAATTCACAATACTCTCAAGCTCAACATTCACCTGGCAACGTTCAATTACAGGAATCTCACGGTGCCGCTAATACTGATGCTCCAAATAATCACATCAAAATTGCTACACTTGCAATACCCTTTCAGGCAATGCTACACAAAGTTTTTCAGAGGTTTTTCATTTTTATAAATAACAAGAGTAAAAAACACTTGACATAATAATATATACGCTCATCAAAAAAAGCAAATTTTTAAGGACTTTTTTTCAAGATGCATCCTAAAAATCAAAAAACTCCTCAGCATCAAGCCAAAGAGTCTTTTCTATTTTTTACTTTCTATTTTCTATTTTATTCCTATTCCTTCACCTCCTTATAACAACTCTCCCTATCGGTCCCATTGATATTCCAAGTATGACAGGCTCAAACCACAGACTTCGTTCCTGTCTTAGTATTGAGGCTTGCGTAATGTGGACGAGATCCTACGTAGCTTACTGCTCATCTATCAGAAGCATATCCTACAGTAAACACTTCTTCCTCTTCTCCGGTTCATCCTTCATAATTCAGCACAAGAATGATTGGATGGTTTGAAACATTCTTCATTCTTAGATCCAAAGAATTACTATAAATCGTACTATCCAATCCAGGCGTAGTAATGAGTTCTCCATCGATCGTTGCATCATATAGATGATGATATCGCTTGGAGTGATTACGCAACGCCGGTCTTGAAAGTGCTTTGTTGGTTACGATTCCTTGATATATTGCCGTACTTCCTCCACACAACCCTCATCCATAATCCTCTACTTCTTCATCCAAGAAAATTACAAATCCTTCTTCATACAGTTTTTGTTCATAAGGATCAAAGTTAGAATCTTCCATATATGAAATCTCATCTCCAGGATTCAATACTCTTACATGACCGATCTCACTAAAGGCTGTCGCGATATTTTTTCTTCTATATCCTGCATCGGTATTTGTTCTAGTTCTATGAGATACTACTTCATAACCAAGCGCTTGAAGATCTTCAGTATTTTTAAATAAATACACTCCTCATTTTCGTTGGTTGTATACTGAGGGCTTGATACTTATATCGTATTCGATTGTATCACCCAATGATACGTCACTCAACAAATCATTCAGATACACATCCAACACATCTTGTTCATACACAGGAGAAGAGATAATTACTTTGTTTCCATCACCATCATTCAACAGACCTGAACTATCAGCTACTCCAAAAGGACGCTCATTAAATCCATCATAGCCATTGATGATAAGCTGAGAAATTACCATAGCCCTTATTCCTTGCACCAAATCATCCTTGGACTCTGCATTCTTCATCTGTTCACTGATATAACTCGCATCAACTTTTATCGCAGCGAGCTCTTCTTCTAGTACCTGGATAGGCGCGACAAACTGATCTGCGAAAAATCTAATCAAATACTCCCAATGCGTTCCTTTATAATACTGCACAGCGGTCGCCACTTGATCCTGCATCGTACGAAGCTTAGGAATCGCATCGTTGGGGTGCTGTGATTTTATTTTCTGTGTATATGCATCCACAAAAGCCGTGATCTTTGTCTCAGCCTTATCCCAATACGCATAACACTCTACCGTATAGCTATAATACGAACAAAATGAATCTTCATAACTCGCTTGTGCAAAGGTACTAGCTGTAGAAAATAAGAATGGAAGCATCAAAAAGAATAATCATCTACGAATCATGAGAAAAAATTACGGATAAAGAAGAAGGAATTACACATCACTTTAGGCTAAATCTAATCGAAAGATACTTATGGAACCTCTGATAAATTAAAGAATTGAAAAGAATTTTTATTATTTTCGATTATTTCACTTTTCACAGTTCCTCGAGGAAGCTTAAACAAGCCAATTGATTTTTTGCTATTATTCATGAAATATAATTATTTCTAAAATATAATCTATTTCAGAGCTTCCTTATAACTACTCTAGTAGTGGGTATTATAAAGCATAAATCAATCTAATCTACATCGCAGGTGATAAGACATAGTTGGATACAAGGAGTACGAAAAAACGCATGGTATTGTGACGAGGTAATTATCGGAATATAAGCTATTTCAGAGCCTCTTTAAGCGAAGGATGCAATGGATCATCATCCCCTGGATGCAGGTGAAGCAAAAATACGTAAAAAATCTCGTGAGTTTTACCCTCACGAGATTACTTGCATATGCATTGAGACCTTAGAGTCTTACCTTATATCTATATCTGAGCTCATGTCTTAGGCAAAACAACAGGAAGAGCCAATGGCGTTATTCAAGAAATTGAAGCATCTTTTGCTAGCTGCGGCAAATTATTTACTACCAAATAATTAGCGCTAATAAATTCTAGATATTGCAAAATCTCTTCAGTAGTTTGATACTCTTCTGGCACTACCAGATCTTGCTCAGCAAGCACCATTCTCCATTGTTTCCCCTTTGCCTGTTCCATCAATTCCGCTCCAGACTCTAGCTCTAGCACCTCTACTATCGGCTTTATAACTGGCTCAATGATTTCGATTGCTTCTACTATTGGTTCAACGATTTCTTCTACCTCTTGCTCTTCATTTTTTTCAATCACTTCTGGCGCTATGTCAGGAACTATCTCTGAAACAGTCTCAATATCTCTACTAGGCCTTGATACTGATCCTCATCCTCAAGAACCATTAGAGATCAATCCAAAGTTGTTGTTATCTGAGACAGTATCGTAATATTGACTCCCTATAACAATTTCCATCGGGTCAGATTGTTGCGTGGTATTTTCAAGTTGTGCACTAGACACGATAAATCACGTATTATTAGTATAGCTAACCATCATCTGCTCACATGCATGATTAACAAATTCATAGTATCCATCAGCATTTGTAGTAGTCGTCATTCCATTACTCAATGAAACTTGTACTCATGCTAATTCAACATCCGCAGAAGCATCATAAAGATCGTTCCTATCAGCATCAAAATACACAAATCAATTTGTAGCACACATACTTACTAAACAAGTATCCGTGCATCCATCACTATCATCACCATTTGCTCCATCATCACATGCTTCCGCTCCATTATTATTTACTTCTCCATCTCCACAAAATTCTTTCACACAAGCATCAGTACACCCATCTCCATTTACAGCATTTCCATCATCACAGGCTTCTGATCCATTGTTATTGATGAATCCATCTCTACATGCTTCAATAACACAAGCACCACTACACCCATCTCCATTTGAGAGATTTCCATCATCGCATGCTTCTGTTCCAGCATTGTTGATTTCTCCATCTCCACATATTTCTACTTCACAGGCATCAGTACATCCATCTCCATTTACAGCATTTCCATCATCACATCCTTCATCATCCGCATCTCCGATACTATTATTTGCCCCATCAAGATCTTCGTACCCATCTCCACATGATTCTACCTCACAAGTGTCAGTACATCCATCTCCATTTACATCGTTTCCATCATCACAGGCTTCTGTTCCATTGTTATTCACTTGTGCATCTCCACAAACTTCTACTTCACATACCGCATTACATCCATCTCCATTGATCATATTTCCATCATCGCATACTTCTCCTGGATCGACAACATTATCACCGCAACTTGCTGGTTGACACGACAATCTACATGCACCCGGCACGGCATCACTATTCAATGGACCATCATCACATGATTCTGAAATTCAATCAGCATTGGGTGATTGAATAAACCCATCACCACATGATGTTTGCATACAAGTATTAAGACACAAGTCTTCGTTTACACCATTATCATCATCACATTGCTCTATCATCATTTCTCCATTTGGCATTTGAGTAATAGTATCTCAACAACTAGTCAAAGAACACGGTGTTCACGCAGTGCTTCATACACCGTAACATCCATCTGTATCGTCAGTATTTCCATCATCACACGCTTCTGTAAGGACGTTTATGACACCATCACCACATACATTCATAGTACAATCATTTCTACATCCATCATTTTCATCAGTGTTTCCATCATCACACGCTTCTCCAGCATCTATCACTCAATCACCACACATTGCTGGAACACAAGTAGTTCTACAAGCATCTGCTAGTGTATCACTATTTTCTGATCCATCATCACATGCTTCCATTCCATCATTATTCGCTCCTCAAGTTCACGCATCATTTGGCATTTGAATCATTCCATCTCCACATATTGAACCAAGCATACATGTATCTGTACAGCCATCTGCATCATCTCCATTTGCTCCATCATCACATACTTCTTCTGGGCTTTTTGTTGCTAAATCTCCGCAATATGATTCTGTAGCTAGACATGATTCTCCCGTCCCTCATGATGTTCCATCACAAGTCCATGTCCATTCATTTGTCATTGCATCATATGCAAAACTTGCCATATCCAAGACTCAGTTTTCACAAAGATCTGCTGAAGTATTCGTTAGCATGTCTCCTCCAGCATCTGCATCGTATACTGATGTCCCCTGTACAGATCAGCATGTCCCATCCACAGGATCACAAGAATCTTCTAATAAACAACTTACTGTTGCTCATCCATTCACTCAACTACAATCCCAAGTATCATTCATTCCGCATTCAGTATCATTTTCATTAGTTTCTGATCATGTATCACAGGTATTGAAGTTCGTCCCACATACTCCATCTAAGATCACAGGAGCTGAACATGCATCATCTACTCAAGCACCTAGACACATCCACTCGTATTCATTTGTTACTGTATTCAATACTGCACTAAAAACGTCTGATGAACCTGCATCACACAAATCTCCTCCAGTAGGTGCAGTCTCTGTAGCGATAGTATCTGCTGATCCGCATACACCATCTTCACAGGTTTCCTGCACTGAACAACTGATCGTAGATCCACCATTCACTCATTCACAATCCCAAGTGTCCTCCATTCCACATGCTGTATCATTTTGATTTACTGCTGTTCAGGTTGTACAGGTACTATATACTGATCCACAAACTCCATTGTCAGCTTTTGGTGCAGAACATGATTCAGTAGTACCTCATCCAGTTCCATCACATGTCCATTCATAGGTATCACCTGCTGCATTTACCATTGCAGGATTTGGACTAGCTACTCAAGTAGCACACAAAAGCATCCCATCTGGTGTAGATGTTACCGTTACTCAATTAGCTGATCCACATGTGCCATTTTCTGGTGTACAAGATTCGGGAATAGAGCATGATACCGTCGCTCAACCATTTACTCAAGTACAATCCCAAGTATCATCTTCTCCGCATACTGTATCATCAGCATTTGTTACTGAACCTATAGCACAAGTATCTCTTGTGCTTCCACATAATCCATCAGTAGTTTGATCAGCGCTACATACATCATCTGCTCATCAATTTTCTCATTCACATATCCATTCAAACATATTGGTCGCTACATTCACACTTGCTGGGTCTGGATTCGCTGTTCCTTCAGTACACATAGTAACGCCTGTTGGCGCAGTTTCTGTGGTAGTAGAATCATCTGTTCCACATATTCATAGAACAATACGAGGCGCTGAACAAGCATCATTCGTTCCTCCAAATTCTCCATCACAACTCCATTCATAGGTATTAGTCAATCCATTCAATATTGCTGGATCGGGATTGGGATCTCAAAGAGCACATAGTGATGATCATGTAGGTGCTGTTCCTATTGCTACAGTATCTGCAGGTCCGCATACTCAATCTACTGCTGCACAAGGATCAGGAACTGAACATAACACCGTAGCTCAACCATTTATTCAAGCACAATCCCAAGTATCATCTTCTGAACATGCTGTATCATTTTGATTTCATGCTGTTCAGGTTCCACATGTATCATACATTGTTCCACATACTCAATCCATAGTTTGAGGTGCAGCACAACTCACATTTACTCATCAGCCACTCCCATTACATGACCATTCATATTCGTTTGTTGTCGTATTGAGCATTGCAGTTGCTGGATTTGCTGTTCATGTTGCACATAAATCAGTAGGAGTTGTTGCTGTAGCTACACCATCAGCTGCTCAACATACTCCATCGATTGATGCAGGTCATCATATACACGTACATCATGTTGCATCCAAGACATCATTAAACGTATTTGCATCTCAATCATCACATGCATCTCCCTCATTACCAACTGGTTTTCATCTTTCTGTTCCTTCAGTACAATTATTGATTTGCGTAATTTCACAATTACTATCACAAGTATATCATGATGCAGCGCACATTGCGAAAATTGGCGATCAGTTGTTATAATCACATGCTTCTGAAGCTACCTGCAAGATTCAGTCGTTACAAAGATTGAGTGGTCCTTCATTAGAACAAGTACTTGAACATCAGTCTCATGAAACTGTATTTCAATCATCACATGTTTCTCATCCTTCAATCGTTGAATCTCAACAAGTCGGGCAAGTAGTTATTTGTGAAGTAGTACAGCTCATTTTAACTCAACCAGATGCAGTTTGTACAAATGCAATCGTCAAATAATCAACCCCTAACGTTGGTGTTCAAGATATTGAAATACTTTGAGGATCAGTACTTACTGGCATTGTTCCAGAAGCAAGGATAGGTGCTCATGTCAAATTGAGCAATACTTGATCAAACTGCGTTCCTCCTCTGACTTCACATTGTCATTGAGCGCATGGCCCACAAGAAACTTGACTCGCATCATACACTTCAATCAAAACGGGCATATCAATTCAATGCGCGAGAGTAAATCAAAATTGATTACAAGTATGTGATGGTCAACAATTTCACATATCAGGAGTTCATCATGCCGGCACGCTAGGAGGACATGTTTGAGCTGAAGCAAGTCATCACATCAATAGCGATATACTACATAATACGGTAAATCCGAGAGCTTTAAATTTCATAGTAGTATGGGAAAGTATAAAATAGTAACTATAGTTTAACAACACATCACTCTTTTGTCAAAAAATGGAGGCTCTATTTTTTTCTGAATATATATATATATATTGCCAACTCATTGATTTTTGACGAATCAAGACTTTTTGGGTGCATAAGCCAATTCGGTTCATCGTCATCCGATTTCATACGTGAGAACTGATGCTTCCTTAGATTCTGCTCTACCTTCTTGATCAAATTACATAAACTGACTTTCTCATATCACC
>CALGNI010000076.1 GCA_937958645.1 Candidatus Absconditabacterales bacterium | reverse complement strand
AGAAACCTTGTATGATTCTTATGATGAAGCTGATAAGGATGATGATGCTCATATACCCAAGATAGAAAAAGCCTGGAACCATGGGACTAAAGAACGATGATTAATCTGAGCTAAACATAATGATGTGTGAGTGAGAGGAGTCGTGCCAAATGCTGAATTGATTGTGATTAAATCAACTAGAGATAATGCTAATGGAAGGGATATTACCAATGGTATCGAAGCTATTGCGACTGCGTATGAAAGAGGAGCTCAAGTGATCAATATGTCTTGGGGTGGATTTACCGATGTCGCGATGCTCGAAAGAGTAACCAAGAAAGTTGCAAGTAAATGAGTAATTCTTGTAGCTGCTGCGGGAAATTATGATAAATCAGCGCCTTTTTATCCTGCTGCATACGAATGGGTGATCGGTGTTTCAGCTATTGATGATCAATGAAATAAGGCGAGCTTTTCAAACTATGGACCTTGGGTTGATGTGTCAGCACCATGAGTAAATATTCTCACGACAGATCTTGATAATACTTATAATAAATACAACGGAACCAGTGAATCATCTCCTATTGTAGCTGGAGCTATAGCGCTTGCTATGTCACATGGGTTTACTTGGGAAGATCTTCAGGATAATTTCTCTGAGAATACACAAGAAGGTTTATGAAAAGGATCTCTTGATGTTTCTTTCTTGTGTGAAGCTGTTCAGGAAAAAGAAGAAAAAATCTTAGCATCGGCTGAACTAGAACATGGTACTGATGATAGTGACGAGGCATGAGGAAGTAGTTCTTCGTCGTCGTTTATCTTTCCTGATATTGATTTGATCTCATTGACGAATAACAGAAATATTGATTATGTTTTATTCTTTATTGTTCTCATCTGAGTGCTGCATGGAGTCCGAGCCATAGCCAAACAAGAAATTATTTGACATAGCAAGTAAAATATATATAATATAAATATGTTTCAAGCAACCAATTTTCAAAATTTGCTGAAACAAAAACAAAAAAGAAACAGTTAAGGTTTTTCGTTCATTTACCTTAGCTGTTTTTTTTATTGTGTCATTTTTTAGTAGTTTTTTCATGGTGATTGTCTTGGTATTTTTTTATTTCTCATCATGCTCTAAGAGTTTATTTTCTTTCATTCAACTGATGGTAAAATATCTCTTAGTCGTTTGAGTTTGATTATTGAGTGCTTTAAGTTCGAGTGTCTTTGCATTGGATCGATTTATCTCTAATGAGCAATCTGATAGAGCTGGATCATGATCAGTAGCAGAACAAGAATTAGCGGCGAATGATTTTGTAGACTCGTTAAATGATGATCGAGAAGATGTAGTTGCTTCATGAGAAGAGATATTGCAATGGAGATTTTGAGCAGGAGAGAAGGAATCCTTGGGAGATGCCATCTTTGAATATAGCTCATGATGATCTGTAATTGCTCAGATGCTTCGTGTGCAGATGGATGGACATAGTCTTTGAACACCCAATGCTACAGCAACGCAACCGTTTTTAGATGATGGAGATGAGCTTCAAGATTGAGCTCCTTTTCCCGCCTCTTTATTGGGAGAGCGTTATTGGTGAGAAGCACTATGATGATCAAGCAAAGCGAGAAATGCAGTTCGTTTTGATATTCTTTCACCGATCAAGTGATTTGGTGCCTGGTTTGGTGATCTAGAAACAAGAACTGATGGGGAAGGAACTCCTGCTGAGATTCATTTATTTGATAAGGAAGGAGATCTGATCGATAGTAAGGAAGTCTGATGAAACGTTGGCGATCAATCATGATGTGGGGGAGAGAGTTCTTCTAGCAGTCTTAGTGCATGCGGAAATAAAACCACCAGATGGATCTGATTTTATGGAGAGGAAAGTGCAGATGTAGCTTCGATTGTAATTGTCGTAGGAGATGATGATGACGAACTAGATGGATGAACGAGTGATGGAAATACTGAACATTTAAGTCTTATCGGTCCCATGTTTGTGGTATGATGCAGTGATTCTGATGATGATGGAGTTTGTGATCACGAAGACCTTTGCCCAGATGATCCCAACAAATGAGATGAACTTTGATGTGGGTGTGGAATTCAAGATCCAGAAACCCTATGAGATGAGTGCGTGAGTGAGGAAAACAGTTGTTGAGCATTTTGAGCTTGAATGATACAATGTGATGGCTCTTGCGATGCGCCCTTATTAGCTTTGCCTGAACGTTATGAGCAAATATGTGTTAGTGAACCAAATGCATGTGGAGAAGTGAATGAAGGGTATATTGATTGCTCTGGAGTGTGTTATGCCTTTGTGCCTGATGATGAGGTATGTGAGTTAGGCGAGTTGGGCGAGTTAGAAGAAGTAGAGGAAGTAGAGGAAGTAGAAGAAATAGAGAAAGTAGAGAAAGTAGAAGAAACAGAGAAAGTAGAAGAAGTAGAAGAAATAGAGAAAGTAGAGAAAGTAGAAGAAACAGAGAAAGTAGAAGAAGTAGAGGAAGTAGAAGAAGTAGAGGAAGTAGAAGAAGTAGAGGAAGTAGAGGAAGTAGAGGAAGTAGAAGAAGTAGAGGAAGTAGAAGAAGTAGAAGAAGTAGAGGAAGTAGAAGAAATAGAGAAAGTAGAGAAAGTAGAAGAAACAGAGAAAGTAGAAGAAGTAGAAGAAGTAGAGGAAGTAGTGGAAGATAAAGAGATTATAGAAATTTGAGAAGAAACTGAAGAAACTCATCAAGAAGCAGACGAAGAAACCATTCAAGAAGCAGATGAGGAGAGCGATCAAGAAGTTGAAAAAGATGAATGACTTGATGAAGAAGAGGTCCCAGAATCAATCTCTACAAAATGATTATGATGATCTAGAAGTAATACGATACCTTTATACTGTTGAGACTGAATTGTGTCTGAGAATGAACAGTGTGATGATGGCAATCGAGTAAGTGATGATGAGTGTAGTAATACTTGTACACTGCCTTGAACTGAGTTATCTTCTGATTCTTTAGTTGATCCTGTGCCAACAACAACTGTAAAGACTGTAGTCTCATCCAACTATTCAGTAATGAATGTCCTTGACGAAAGTCTTAAACAACAGGAGTTTTCTTTAGTTGAAATACCTGCGACTGACCCTGAAGATTTCCCCGAGCAAATCAAACGCTATGCTCTAGCGCATACGTTGATGCCTGAAGTTCCTACTGCTGGAGTAGATGAACCAAAAGTGCTGCCTGAAACTGGGGCTGAACTGGAGTAACTACTTGAAAGAAAAATCACTTGTATCAAAACGATAAATATTCATAGTATCAGTAATGAAATCACTATTTTGAGTAATGTTTTTTATGTCTATGTTGGTAAATAGCATAGCATATGCAGTAACAGATGATCTTGCTCTCGAGCAAGAGTATTTTCCTTTGCTGATTCCTTCGCAAGAGCAAATCCTAGAGCAAAAAGAATATTCAAATAATTATGAAGAATCGTTCGAAACGGACCAACTGGTAGAGGAAATAAGAATTAAGAAAGTTGAAATGAATAGCGCATCAACAGCTTCAAAAGCACTTATTTTGCCTACATATCTAGAGCTTCCTAATTCGTTGCCAGAAACTGGGGCTAGGTAGATGTGAATTTGCTGTACATTTTGGTGTTTATCTTTTTCGATAAATACTTTTTTTAATATGTAAACTTTCTTTAAAGGCTACAATTCAGCAATTTGACTAAAATGAGGGATTAGAATACAATTATGGTGACGTAATTTTATTCTAAAATGCAAATGAATACAAAAAAACTCTCGATCCTAAGTCTTGTATTGTTGATAATACAGCTGGTAACTGCAAATATGGTATTTGCTGTAACAAACTATGTAAGTATCAATGAGGAATGAAATGGTGGCTCTTGATGAGCTGCAGTACAGATGTGAATCATGCAAGATGTTGACCTGTTAGATGATGACTGGAGATCACAGTTTACTTCTTTTGCGAGTTTTGAAACCTATACTTTTTCTGGAGATACTGCTTGATGAATACAGGCAAATTATGGGACATCATATTTTGATATGATGTATACAAATGGTTCTATCGTTAGAATTGAGCGCGTTGATGCAGATGCAATGACTATTACTTGATCTGTTTCTGCATCAAATTCAAACCCAAAAATTGTGTTTATGAATTCAAATAATACTTTACAAGATAGTGCGCCAAAACCTTATACATTTTCTGGTGCTTGATATTGGAATGAATCATCTTGATGATCTAGTTCTAGTAGAAATGCAGTCTTATTTACCTTTTCTTGAACGCCAATAGATTGATTTTGAGTTCGGTTGGGTGATACAGAAAGTAGATCTGATGGTGAATGAACAGAGGCAGAAATCGAGTACTTTGATTCGCAATGAGTACTCGTGTGAACTTGAGGAATAGTGGCAGCAGCTTGAGTTGATCAATCATTATGCTGATGATCAAATGCTTCTAATAGTGCTTCGGCATGCGGAAATGAGACGACAAGATATGTTTGATTTAAGAAATCTAGTCCTACTGAAGATATAAAGTATATGAGAGTGATTGTGTGAGATGATGATGATATAAATGATGCGGGTACTACAGATGGAAATACTGAGCATCTGAGTTTTATGTGATCTACAATAGTTGAAGATCCAATTCCTGACCTATGACTTGTAAAATCAGGATCAATAAGTGCTATGAGTGGAGATGAGATTGGATATTCACTGGTGGTTACTAATCACGGTCCATGAGCAGCTTCAGGAGTAGTAGTAGAAGAGCTTTATCCTACATGATTTAGCTTCACAAGTGCCTTGCCAGCGCCTAGTGTTGGAAATAATATTTGGAATGTGTGAGTATTAGGTTCAGGTGCAAATTATACCATCGCTATTACATGATCAATTGCATGAATGACCGGCGACTATATAAATACTGCCCGAGTATCAGCTGAGACAGAAACATGATCAGTAGCGAATACCTGAAGTCATACTACATCACTTGTATGTGATGTCGATTTTGGTAGTGAGTGTCAATGAGAAGCCAATGTATGTGGAGGAACTATCTCATGAACCATATCTTGTGATGGAACTTGTGATGCGATAGCGGCTACAGATCCAGTAGGGTTATGACTGCCTTGTAACGCATGACTAGGAGTATGTTCTGCGACAGGTGTTATGGTTTGTGATGCAACATGATTTGGTGTAATGTGCAATGCAGCTCCATGAGTACCATCTGATACAGATATGTGTGATGGATTGGATAATGATTGTGATGGAGAAATAGATGAAGATTTTTCCTCGATTGCTACGAATTGTGGAGTAGGAGAGTGCGGAGCAAGTTGAGTAACGAGCTGTGTGGAAGGTGCAGTTGTAGATACTTGTGAAGCATGAGTCCCAGCAGATGTTGATATGTGTGATGGACTAGATAATGACTGTGATGGTACAACAGATGAAGACTTTGTGCAAACTACCACGACATGTGGAGTAGGAGCTTGTCAGGCTTCTGGTACTTTAGCATGTATAGCATGAGTAACGGTGGATAGTTGTGCGGAAGGTGAAGCATGAGTTGATGCAGTTTGTAATGGTGTCGATGATGATTGTGACGGTGAAATAGATGAAGACTATGTAGTTTTAGAAACTACCTGTGGAGTAGGAGAGTGTGGAGCTGCTTGAGTGACTAGCTGTGAAGCGTGAGTTGAAACAGATAGCTGTGAAGTATGAACCCCAGCGGGTGTAGATATGTGCGATGGATTTGATAATGACTGTGATGGAGAAATAGATGAAGACTTTGCTGCGGCAGTAACAAGCTGCGGAGTAGGAGAATGTGGAGCAACATGAGCAACAAGTTGTATGGAAGGATCGGTAGTTGATGGTTGTGAAGAAGGAACTCCAGCGGATGTAGATATGTGCGATGGACTTGATAATGACTGTGATGGTACAACAGATGAAGACTTTGTATCTGTAGAGACAACCTGCGGAGTAGGTGAGTGCGGAGCAGTGTGAGTAATAAGTTGTGTTGAGGGATCAGTAGTAGATAGTTGTGAAGTATGAACACCTAGCGTTGAACTATGTGATACCTTAGATAATAACTGTGATGGAAAGGTGGATGAGTGAGATGTTTGTGTTGTGCCTTTAGTTTCAGATCCAGAAACTATAGACCTAACGATTAGTGTCGTCTGCTCTCCTGAAATAGCTCAATCATGAGAAACGATATCTTGTGATGTTGTGTATGAAAATCTGTGAGATACAGATGCACAAGATACGAATATTAGTATTGATTTTCCAGAAAATATTGACCTAACAAGCTTGCCAGTAATACCGTGAGTAACTTGTGTCTTGGGGTCGATAGACTGCGGTGGAGACTGATATACCTTGTGAGCAGGAGAGTCGGTAGGTTTCAGTTTTGATGGGGTAGTGAGCTGAAATAGTGATGTTGTATACTCAGTAGATGCTTCGATCTCTACTACCACTGAAGAAACAAACTATAGTAATAATGATGACTCAGATGCAATTCTATTGTATGAAACGAGTAATTCTTGATGAGGATGAACTGCTAATTATTGCGGAGATGGAAACCAGGTAAATTGAGAAGCCTGTGATGATGGAAATAATATTTCATGAGATGGGTGTTCAAATAACTGTTCGATTGAGAAAAGCTCACCTGCATCTTTAATTCCTGCACCTAAGATTGTATCAGAGCAATGAACTCAAGTAATTGAACTTACACAAGAAGAATTAGAGGTAGTTGAGATGATTGTTGTTCTTCAACAAGAGGTGATCCTATTAAACGAACTTCACGCTGCTTCACCAACGATGTTGCCAACAAAGGAAGGATTTGCATTACCTACAGTTTTACCTAAAACTTGAGCATCACTTTAATTCTTGGTGCATGATGACTGGATTGACTCAAGTAGTTGTATACGCCTTGATTACCGCAGTATGTACTTGATTGTGAGCAATTCCTTTTGCCTTTCTTAAGGATCTCTCAAGGAGTACTATTTGAAAACTTAATGCGATTGCAGCATCTTTGATGATTGCGGCGAGTTTTTGATTGATTTATGAGGCTTTGTGATCTCGAAAAGTGATCGCGTCTTCGGTTGATTGAACGATCTGAGAGTATTATTTTTGAGTGCCGTATGTAGCTCGATGAGTGGCATTTGGTGTGTTGTTATGATTGATCTTTATTACCTGGTCAGAAAAAAAACTAGAAAAATATGAAGGACTCTCGATAGATATGCTTAAAGGTTCAGATGCAAAAAAAGCTCTCATGATCTTGTGAGTGATGACCCTTCATTCATTCTCAGAGTGAGTGGCAATTGGTGTTTCATTTTGACCATCTGAGACCTTTGGGATTTTTATTGCAGTAGCGCTTGCTCTGCATAATATCCCAGAATGACTTGCAATTAGTGCAACTATGGTGCCAAAGGGTATGAAACGACGGAAAGCGTGATTACGGAGTATATTCTCTTCACTTCCTCAGCCATTGATGGCGATTCCTGCATTCCTTTTTGTGAATATTTTTGCTCCCTTTCTTCCTGTAGGATTATGATTTGCTGCTGGAGCCATGTTGTGGATGTCATTTAGTGAACTGTTGCCAGAGGCTATCCATGATGCCAAAAAAGAAACCGTCGCTACGTTTATTACGATTTGAATTTTGTTGATGGTGATCTTTCAAACTTTACTTAGTGGAATGTCAGTGTAATGATAAAATGGATTTTGGGAATAGGTATTGGTGTTTTTTTTTCTAGTACTTTTGTGTTTGCTGCAGATAATCAAAGTGCAAAACTAGAAATTTATCTTCGTAATCAATTAGCAAATCACGATACTCAGCGAGGCTTGGATGTGATGAGTTATTTTCGCTATCTTCGTGCAAAACATCCTACAAATACTCAGATTCAGGAAGTGCTTTCTGAAGCGAGTATTTTTATTGAATGATATCTTCAAGACGAAAAAGAGAGTGATCAGCCGATAATAATAGCAGTGCAAGAAGCGCAGAAAAATACTCCTACCTTGCGAGAATATCCTTGATCTACTGCATCCTTGGTGCCAGGAAACTTTGATGAAGATCTCATTGAACAAACTTGGATTGGTCGAGTGAATGATGAAATCAGGACTCCTAGATGACTAAAGCCTATTTCCTGAGAATATAGACTCAGAGAGACCGCTAGAGATCGATCTTTAAGTCTTAGAGAAAAATGAGTGGCTGATCATAAGAGATTTTCGTATTCTGGTTATTATGATTATCAAGTAATCACTGATTGGTTTGCTGATAGATGAGTAGTGTTTGAAAACCGTAATAGAGCGACGTCTACGGAAAATATAGGGCGAGCAAGACATACTTGTGAATGAGATGATTGTACTGATGATGTCATCAAAGATATTAGAAGAATTTATGATTATTTTGCTAGTGAGGAATCATATAACGGAGTGCATTGGAGGACTATGATCCATCCAGAATTTAGAGTCGTAGGGGTTTCTTTCGCGATTGATCATAAAGCAGACAAGGTGTTTGCGGTGATGCACTATGGAACCAAAGTAAAATAGAAAGTGAAAAGTAAAAAGTAAAAAAGAAAACGAGACATGCGTCTCGTTTTTCTATTTCTCACTTTCTCCCTTTTATTCTTTCTCTACAAATATTTAAAATCTTCTCACTTCTTCAAACTGCATACTGTCTCATACATGAGCTTAATAGTCTCTGAAACGTCGTGTTTATCTACCATTTCTACTGTTGTGTGCATATATCTTAGCGGGAGAGAGATTAGTGCAGAAGCTACTCATTGATGAGAATACGCAAAGGCATCTGTATCAGTTCATGTAGAGGTGCTAGCAGCACACATTTGATAATTAATCTTTTGCTTTTTTGCTACTGCTTTTATATGTCTCAAGAGATTATTTTGCACGGCTGGTCATACGGTAAGAGCAGGTCATTTTCCACATGCGGTATCTCCTTCTACTTTCTTATCGATCATAGGAGTAGTAGTGTCATGCCATACATCAGTAATGATTGCAACATCTGGCTTTATTCTTTCTGCTATCATTTTTGCTCATCTCAGTCATATTTCTTCTTGAACAGAATTCACGATATAGAGACCAAAATCTAATTTTTTCTTATTCTTTTTTAGTAGTCTTGCAACTTGTGCAATCATAAATCCTCCAGCTCTGTTATCCAATGCGCGTGCCACGAAATAACGATCATTGAGTTTCATAAATGGGGCAGTATAGGTGATTGGATTTCCTACTTCTATTCACATTTTTTCGATTTCTTCTTTATTTTTTGCTCCTACATCTACAGTAATGTTTTTAACTTTTGGTGTTTCTTCTCATCAGCTTCTTCTGGCAGCTCAGCGAGTATGGATAGCTGGCCATCCAAAAACACCATCCAATTGACCTTTCTCTTCTGTATGAATACTGACTCTTTGTCCAGGAGCTACTAAATGATCACTTCAACCATTACGAATCACGTGAATCAAGCCATTTTCAGTGATGTAATTCACAAACCATGAGATCTCATCACAGTGAGCTTCAATAACTACCTTATATGTTGCATCAGGATTAATTACTCCCACAGCAGTTCCATAGGTATCGATAATGATCTCATCAACATACGGTTTGATATAATCAACTCGTACTTTTTGCCCGGTATATTCAAATCCTGTAGGGGAGGGAGTATTGAGTAAGGTTTCCATAAAATCAATTTCTTTTTTTCCATATACGAGAGTTTCTTTCTTTTTTTTCTTCGCTGCCATAGTGTTTCTATAAACTAAAAAAGACGCTATCATCTAGCGTCTTTTTATGAGAGTATTATCTAATATCAAGCGTACAGTATTAAGATTAGTATGCAAGAAAGATTTCTAGGTCTATCGTATCAGATACTAGAGCATCTTTTACTCCTCATTTATTTACTCCCCACTTAGTTCCATCTATACTAAATGTAGCTCTTGCTCCATCATCTTCCTTAGTAACGGGTACAGTCACGGGAAGTGTTGTTCCTTTGATACTAAGATCTCCAGTAACTGAATCTCCTTCAACCTTTGTTATTTCAAAGCTTGCAGTAGGATGATTTGCCACATCAAAGAAATCTTCAGCTCTTAGATGATCATCTAATCAGTCACTACTGATATCTAATGTAACGATGCTTTCCATATCCAGTACCACATTTCCTCATGAAATTTCTCCATCAGTCATGCTGATATTTGCAGCTTTGATGTCTACAGTTCCATTATGTGATTTTGGTCCAGATCTTCCTGCCCAAGTTACACTACTATTCTCTAGATTAATTGCTCAGTCAACTACAGCATCAGCACCATCAACTACTGCGTCAGCAGCACCTTCTGCAAGATCAGCAGCTCAGTCAACTACAGCACCAGCTCCGTCAGCTACAGTGTCTGCAGCACCTTCAACAGTATCTTTAATACTATCCAATCCTGTACCAAGTTTGTCTTTTGTTCCTTGTACTCATCGTACTACTAGAGCGATTGCTGCTAGTAACAGTATCCATAATCGTGTCTTTTTCATAATAATGCAAATAAGAATAAAGTGAATCGTATATAGAGATATTTGTTTTTATGTAAAGTCGAAATTACGCAGGAGAACAAATGTTCTTGCAATTTTGTTTCTTCTTCTTATAAAAGAACCAGTGTTCTTATAACAGCAATTGATGATTGAAAATTGAGAATTGATAATTTTCAATCATCCACTTTCAACTTTACACTTTAAACTTTAGATCATGTCCAAACCCTCACTATTTCAAGTCTACCTAGCGAAGTTTCGTAAGTTTTATTTTGAGTATCGTACGGTACCCACTTTCGAAGCCAGTAAGATGATTATCGGTGTACAGTCCAAGAGCGCGGTATATCGTTTCTTTCAACAAATGTTGGATGAGTGATATTTGACGAAAAAGGATGGAAGTTATTATCCTGCTCAGAGATTAGTTTCTTTGCCCTTGTTCGATTCTGTACAAGCAGGGAATCCTATCGATGTCTATGATCCACAGGCCAAGCAGGTCAATGTAGAAGATTTCTTGGTTGATAATCCTACAGAGACGGTTTTGTTGAAGGTGAAAGGCGAGAGTATGATAAATGCTTGATTGTATGAATGAGATATCGTAGTAGTAGATAAAAGCAGACAAGCGCGTGAAGGAGACATGGTGATCGCTTTCGTTGATAACCAATATACCGTGAAACGACTTCACAAATGAACAGAAACTCAGCGAGAACTTCATCCAGATAATACGAATTTTTCTATCATCAGACCAGAGCATAGCCTCGAGATCTTTGGTGTAGTTGTATGAAGTATGAGGAGATATTAGGAAAGTAGAAAATAGAAAGTAGAAATGAGCTTCGTCATTCTGACGAAGGTCAGAATCTATGTTTACAATGGATTCTGAAATAAATTCAGAATTACAAACACTTAATTTACTAATATACCAACTTACTAATATACCAACTTACTAATATATTATTCCCATGCTCCCTCCCTCCAAGCAAATACGATGACTGGTTGACTGTGATAGCTTTTTTGCTAGTTGTGAACTTTTGCTTCGTCCAGAGCTTGTCTGAAGACCGGTATGCATAGGATGAGATATTGTGATCGCAGCAACGTATGATCTAAAAGCTCTTGGTATCCGTATTGGGACACCGGTGTGGGAAGTGAAAAAGCTTGTGGGTGAAGAGACGGTGTTTCTTCCTCCTCGCATCAGTGAATATCAAAAGATCTCTACGAAACTGATGGACTATCTGAGATCCAAAGCGATTGGGATACAGATTTTTTCTATTGATGAAGCATTTGTTGAATTCACAGGATATGATAAGGTCTTTGGGATGGAGTATGAAAAAATGATGCACTTGCTCAAGCGTGATGTCTTGAAAGAAATAGGAATCCCTGTTTCAATTGGTCTTGCTCCCACCAAATTACTTGCCAAGATGTTTGCAGGTATCAATAAGCCATATGGAGTGTATGTATGACTTGATGAACAAAAACGTCATCAGACCTTAGCGACTATGCCTATCAAAAAGATTCCCTTTATCTGATCTAGAACTCAAGAAAGATTAGAAGATCTTTGTGAGACTGCGATGGATTTTATGCGCCTTCCTTATGAACAAGTCAGACAAGAGATGGGAAAATCTTGATTAAAGATCTGGCTTGAACTCAATGGGTCTCATGCCATGACGTTTGGTCGTGGAGGAAAAAATCCTAAAAGCATCTGAAGATCTCGCTCCTTCAACCCTCACTTTACTTGTGATAAACAGGTCGTCTGGGATCGTTTATTAACCAATATTGAAAGAGCAGTCGAGGAATTAGTTCACTGCGAACTCAAGACTCAATCACTTTCCTTGTGATTTAGAGACAAAGGATTTAGAAGATTTGGAACGAAGAAAAGACTTCCTCATCCCACCCAAGATAGGAGTGAGCTAATAAAGCATTGTCGTGAATTATTTGAAAAAATGCATTTTTCTCCTGAGATACTGTACAGATCTACAGGAGTTAGTTTCACTGAACTGACTCCTAGCGCAGTATTTCAAAACAGTCTCTTTGCTACTGATGCTGAACGCAAGAGGGTGAAGTTGAATAAGGTGTGGCAGAAGGTGAAAAAGTAGTGAGTTGTGCTTTAATATTGACTTATTATTTTAAAAATATACAGTGAGTGTGTGATGATATTTAATCTAAGAATTCCCCGATCCCTTGCGGTCGGGTGTTATATGGGTAGAGTATAGATTATTTGCGAAGACGTGATGAAGGAAAAAAAGCATATTAGAAAAAGTCACAACGTAACGTTGCTATTGTACCATATAGTTTTG
>CALGNI010000075.1 GCA_937958645.1 Candidatus Absconditabacterales bacterium | reverse complement strand
AAGATCTGGAGTAAGTTTTTTTGTCAATGCTAGATCGAAAGGGAGATCAGTTGAGTCAGCATTGTTTGCTGGGTTGGTGTCTCCATCGTTACATTCGTATATTGCATAGTAATCGTATGAGAAGTCATTGGTGTATTCTTCTCGATCTGTTGCATTTGGGTCTATTTGCATTCTCACGGTAAAGGTTTCTGTTGAGTTTGCTGGAACTTCTATATTTGCCCAAGTGATTTCACCCGTAGTAGAAGAATCTGGAGCAACACCGTTGATTGTATCAGCTGCTACGAAGATTAGATTACTTGAGTAGGTATCTGTCAAATTAAAGTATGCAGGTACTGTTTCGTTATTTGCGAAGGTTAGTACGTATTCCATAATATCTCCCGCATTCCCCGTACCAGACGCTGCTGGATCTAGAGATTTACTAATCGCTTCAGCAGGAGCTGGTGGATAGCTTGGAGCTACTGGTTGAGTAATAGAAACATCATCATCAGATGCATTATCTGTTGGTGTTAGATCACCTACTTCTACTCAATTCAATTCTGCAGTAATTTCAACATCATTAGTTATAGTGGTACCAGAGAAATCAGAAGCAATAGAGAATTGAGGATTAATCGTTACGCAATCACCTCCATTCACATTTGGAATTTCCCATTTTATAGTTCCAGCCTCCGAAGAAACCGTATTGTAGGTAACTCCTCATACGTACGTAAGTCATGCTGGAATAAAATCTTTTACAAACATCTTCGGCATAGCAATTGTTCACTCGTTACATGCTTCAATAGCATAGGTGATGGTGTCTCAAGGATTATAGGTATTAGCAAGTGATGACTTAGTTACACTCATCTCATATTCTACAAGACCAAGTTCCACACAATGTTCTTGGAAATTGTTTGCTCAAGGAATAGTTTCTGAGAATATAGCAACATTTGTACGTCAGTCTCTAGTTCATCAATCATTAAATTCTTCATCATGTCGTGAGAATAATGTTGTATTCTCTGGATTATTTTCATTACAAAATGTTTGTTCTCAAGCTCATGTTCCGCGAGACATGTATTCAAGTTGATAATTGTCATGTTCATTATTCCCTGTAACTAAGTTTCACGTCGCGTCACATCAGAACATATATTCACCGTTAGTATATCAAACTGATCAATTTGTTCATTGCAAATTCAATCATCTATTTGTAGCTATTAATGCTGTATTACAAATCTCATCTCCAGCTACAAATCACTGTGTATAAATATCTTCTCTCACTTTAAATTTATAGGTTACAGATCCTGATCAATCTTCTCAAAGGAAAAGATTATGTAGCGAAACTGCATCTGAAGAAGTATAATCATCTAGTAATACTCAAGGTAAGATATTTCCTCATCGATACTGACTTGTACTGGTGTTAGCAAATTTATTACCTGTTCCATACAATCATCAGGTAATTTGTGCAATATGCTCTGCGTAAGAAATATTCTTATTTCCTTCATATTCTGGATTACTTGTCGTACCATATCCTTGTCATGATGCTGTTTGCAACCATGTTGAAATAGATTGTTTTTCTCCTGTATCCCAAAATACTTTCTTAGAAATACCGTCAAAATATGTTCAAGCCGTCATGCTTGCATAATAACTATTATAGTTTGCATTGTTTTGATACAGACTATGTCTATGTGACAATGCATAGTTAGACGCTGACATAAGCTGTGCTTCACCAGTAGTTTTAAACTGGAGATCAACATTTGCTAACGCCTGAAATAAGGTCGTAATATATGGTCCATTATTATTCTGAATTCATTGATTAATTGTTGCTCTATTTTTATGATAATGATAATATTCTCGACCTAATTCTCCATAAAATGAAGTTGTTGCTATATTACCGTTAGTACTATTTCCACCATAGAAAGCCCATGTATGGATTGGATTCATCCAATATAAAGCACCAGCATAGCCGTCCCAGCCATCTAACATTCTCGTTCTGAATGGTCATGTAGGATTGTCGATATAATTTTGTGCTGTGATGGCTGATCACGATGGAGACAGCGTATCTGCCAGAGCCAACTGGTATTGCCCCTCGTAAACACACTGTTCTATTGAAGCATTAAATCCTGATGGGTCAAAGTTTGCATCTACTCGCAACTTAATTTCCCACATCGTTTTGATTGTTGCATCTATTGATGCAGCATCTTTGGTAAATCACTGAGCAAGAAAATCATTGTAATTTCACATATATAATTGCGTATATTGATCCACTACATTTGCCATGAGCTCATTATATTCTGGATTTCTATCTCGACAATAAAGATTAATACTTTCCTCATTATCGAGTCATATATGTTCATAGTAATCAGTGCCATAGTACACATTTGCAAGATAGTTAGCTGCATCATTAGAGGTTTCTAAGAAATAAGGCATCAACGCAGCAGCTTGACTATCAATATATTCTTGAGAATTCCATCGATCGAATACTGGAGAGTCAGTAACTTGACGTAAGCTTCATGCGCTCACCATTTCTACAAATTCTAATTGATTACTATCGAACAAGTCATCTATATAGACATACCCACGTTCATCGCCTGCATTACTATAATCAATAGTATACTCGATTATTTGACCAGGATAGACGGTTGCACCATCTCATCATACATTATTTGTCTTACTATCTAAGATAAGATCAGTCTCTCTGGCTCTTACACATCAAGTTACATTGTCTCCTCAAATTGACACATCTACGGTGTTTGATACATTATTTGTCACATCAATTTCTTGAGTGTCTGGATCTAAGTAGGTGACTGAAGTATTTTCATCACCTGGTGCTGCTGAAGTAATAATCGGATAGATCACTGCATCTTCAACAGCATTATCATATGGAGCAATAGAAACATATGAAGTATTTCCAAGAGCAGTAGGTGAACAAGTAGTAGATGGTAGTTTTATTGTAATTTCCACTACTTTTGTTTCTCCATCAGCTAACGAAAGATTGTCTCGATATGCGTAATTTGTTGTATAATTTGGTACCGTATCAGCTGGTGCTGAAGGAATAGTATCTAATCCTCAAGCAGTATTTTCATTTGAAGCAACTGGATCAGAAGAAAGATACGATCATGGCAATATATCCATCACTACTATATCAGTCCTATCGACACCATCTAAAGTATATGCTAACTCAAACGTCACTTCATCATCTCATTCATATCCACCACATCATGTAGCATCACATTGTGCAGCAGAAATATCTATTCCATCACGGACGATTTTAATTGCTTTTTTTGTTATACTAAGGTCAAATCATTGTGTAGTAATAGAAGAGCTTGCTATATTATTTCCAGAATCTGATTCTCAAAGCGGTCAAGAATTACCTCACAATGCACTTGTTGTACCAATATTCGCGCTTGTTGAAATAGGTCATTCAATATTTAATATTTCATACGTAACATCAAATGTTACACATGGAGGTACATCATTTTCTCCTATTGGGAAGCTTCTCCATACTACAGCACTATCAGTTAGCTGATCATAAGGAACTGGAGCTGTATCACTTACATATACCAAATTTGCAGGATAATAATCAGCTACAAAAATATCTGTTTTTTCATCTTTTGGGCTAGAGAAATCATCATAACATACCGTATTTTCGAATGTTACTAAATTTCATGGGAAAAATAATGGCAATCAACTAACAGGGTCAATTCCATTAACTCAAGGAGTTACCACCTTAGCGATACTTAGGTCAAATCCAGGATCATCAGCTGGAATAACTGGCGGTAGTGGCACTACATTACTTACTGCTTGAGTAGATTCAGATCCTGAAACATAAGGATCACAAACAGGTCCTGGCGTATCACTTGTAGCCACACCAGCCTTCGCTTCATTCACCACATTTGGCAAATCAGCTCCTGCATCGATCGTGAATCTCACGATCATTTCTCCTATTTGTCCTGGAGTAAGGGTAATTCCTTCTCGGATGATATTGACATCGCTCGTGAGAGGGTCCCCATCAGGTATGATAGGCATTACAGGAGCACCTAGTAATGGATTGCTTAGAGGTACACCACCAAAGGTCAATCCTTCAGGTACGATGTCATTTACATACACATCTGTCAACGTAGCTGCGCTATCATTTTCATAGGTTATTTTATAATCGATCCATCCCGCATCAGCATCGAAACCATCTACTGACTTATCTACGATGAGATCATAGGGTGCTGTATAATCCGCTGACACGATTGATCACACAGATCACTCTCATCCTTGTCATCCAAGTCAGAGCATGAAATTTGGCAAGACGCTACTTGCTAGAAGTAAAGCGATTGCCGCAATACGAATACTTAGAAAGAGAGAATTTTTCATTTTTGTTTACGAAGGTTAAAAAGTTCTTAACTCACTAATGATGCGGATAAGCTTTGAAAAGTAAAAAAATAGGGAGATATTTGTTTAGTGGTGTTGACATATTTTTTAAAAGCTTTTTGAGCTCATAAAAAATGAGCTCAGTGAGAGCTTATTTTGCAATAAAATGATACCAATGAAGAATTACTCGATGTGATGGTTGTTTTTTCTTGATTTTCAACTTATTTTTCCTATAACCTCGTTCACTTCCGTGTTTTTTTGTTTGATGAAAATAAATCAGGCGAGATTAGACAGGAAGCAATACTCTTTGCGGGTATGATGTAATTGGTGTAGCATGACAGAATTCAGCTCTGTCTGTACGGGTTCAAGTCCCGTTACCCGCTAACTTCATAATCGCTAAAGTTTGTGTTTTACTTGTACACTGTGTCTATGCAATGATTCATCTTTTGATTGATGTTGATCCTGTGAGGATGAGTAGTCATGTATTACAATAAACAACTTGAAAGTGCATTGTGAAGAAGTGATCGAGCTGAAAAAAACTTAGGATCCACGTATATCATGTATGTCCTGATCGGGTTTGCCATGGTAATCATCTGAATCTTTATGCGATTTGGTTTGAGAGTCGGGTGAGTTGGAGACTTTTAGGGAGGCACTAAGTTAGTATTAACATATAAAAAAACTGAAAAGAATTGCTATTGTTTAGCGAATGGGCGGATGGCAGCCCCGCACCTCATCACTCCATTTCATTGCGTTCTTCGCGCGGGGTGTAGCAGAGGCGAAAGCCGAGCGATGGAGCTATCGACAATCAAAAGTAAAATAAAACTAGAAATATACAAAATAACTTACATAATGGGCGGATGGCAGAGATGCTTAAGTCATTAATTAGATGGAGCGAAGTGACAAGCTAATTGATAGACGAAAGCTAAGCGATGGAATGATCCACAATAGATAGTAAAACAAAACAAGAAATATAAAAGTAGCGTACTCAATGGGCGGATGGCAGAGCGGTCAAATGCATCGGGCTGTAAACCCGACGACGAAAGTCTACGCAGGTTCAAATCCTGCTCCTCCCAAGTTTAAAATATAAAGTTGAAAGCTAGTTTAAACTTTATACTTTAAAATTTCAACTTTACTTACATGGGTCCTTAGCTCAGTTGGCTAGAGCGCCTGCCTTGCACGCAGGAGGTCAAGGGTTCGACTCCCTTAGGATCCACCATTAAATTAGTTTAGATTGTCGAAAACGAATAGGGTTCGCACTTCCTCACTACGTTCGTCGTAAGTAAGGGATCTACAATTTCTATGTAAGATGAGAGACAAAAGTGATGCTAAGTATGCAAGAGATTAATCAAGTAAAGATCTCTTAACTCCCTTAGGATCCACCATTCTTACTAGAATTAGAAATTAGAGTTTAGAATCTAGATGCATAATGTTTCTGTATTCTCAATTCTGGTTTCTTTTTTCTTCTCAAAAGGCAGGTCTTTATTGAAAAGAAAATCCAAAGCGATAGAAAAATCGCACATATGCACCCATAGTGAATCAAAAGAGATTTACTTGGATACATATTCCGTACATGACCAATGAAATCAAAATAGATTTCTTGGGCATCTACTCCATATGCACCCATAGCTCAACTGGATAGAGCAATCCCGTGGCCACGGGATAGGTTGATGGTTCGAGTTACTTACAAGATCACACTACATTATATGCACCCATAGCTCAACTGGATAGAGCAACAGCCTTCTAAGCTGTAGGTTGATGGTTCGAGTCCATCTGGGTGTAATTTTTTTTTGAACGAAAAGTCATTTCGAGAAGGCAAGCGGTTCGCACTTCCTCGCTAAGCTCGTCGTAAGTAAGAGATCTACAATTACTAAGAACTAAAGAGACATAAGTTTAACAAATATAGATAATAATTAAGGAAAAGATAAGATCTCTTAAGTCCATCTGGGTGTACCATTCTTGATCGTTATTATTGTTTAGTAGTATGTGGTTCGCATAGATTACTGCAATGTACTATATAAAATTTAAAGTAAAGATTACATTCATGACAGCAAGAAATAAACATTACAGATTATCTTATCATCCAAAAAATTGTATTTAACAAGGCTTTTTACAATAAGTCATGTATTTTTAGTGAATAATTTTTATTATTGAATTATTTATTTACTATATCTCATGTCATTACCTTCAAAAGTTAGGTTCACAAAGAAAACTACAGATCTACTTTCTCAATGAATTAAAAAGTATAAGAGGATTGCGAAGATTGCACATGAGAAATGAGTAAACGAATCAGATACTTCATGAATTATTCAAGATTTAATTTGAGATTTCTTTTGATTTGAGAAGTTTTTTGAAATAACAACAGAATATAAAATTAAGAATCAATATTGTGATCTATGAGTAAAGATAGATGACAAGTTGAAATATCTAATTGAAGTTAAGTCAATAAAGTGTGAATTGAGTAACAATCACGCTATACAAGCTTGAAACTACGCTAGCAATGAATGAATCGAACGAGTTGTACTTACAAACTTAAAAGAATGGAGAGTATATCATATGTCGTTTGGAAAGAAGGTTGAACAAGATATGTTTTTGAAAGTGGATATTCTGGAAGAATCAAAGATGGCAAAGATAATGGAAGTTCTTCTATTTCTTACTAAAGAGTCATTTAAAAAGAAGAACATTGATAAAATGCGAGAACAAAAGAACATTGCTAGTATTGAAAATGTTAAAGATATTGTTGTAAGTCAACCAATAGTAAAAAAAGTTCAACTTGAAATAAAAAGACTTTCTTGATTGAAAGTTCCACTCCTTGAAATTGAAAATGTACTTAACACAATTATTAGTAAATAAAAATTTCTACTACCATGAATCTGATGTAGAAATTAATATAATACTTTATCTAATAAACCACTGAAGAATTACGACTGGCGTTGCAGTCAAGCATTTAAAAAAAAACTCCTGTCACAATTAGAAAATATCTAGCAAAGTTAGTCTCTATGGAAATCTTAGAAAAAATAGCAAAAAACATGAGAGACCCCCTCAGAGGCTGTCTCAAAATTAGTTTTCAAGCAATACAAAAACCAAGCAATCACGCTTGGTTTTTATTTTCTTCGAACTAATCTAAAATCTTCCTCTTATGCTACCTGTTTAGCTCTATATCCAATGATCTTTTGAAAGTTATGC
>CALGNI010000074.1 GCA_937958645.1 Candidatus Absconditabacterales bacterium | reverse complement strand
AGTTTTAGCATCAAAATGAAACATAAACAGTCAAAAAGTGAAACAAGAGCATTCTAAGCACGATTTTTTCGGTTTTCTAATGATTACCGTCGAAGCAAGCTTCGCGGTATTCTTTCTTCGAAATAAGCCAATTCATTTTTTACTCAAATTCATGAAATATAATTATTTCTCAAAATATGAGCTATTTCAGAACTTCCTTAAATGAAAGCCTACTTTAGCTTTTAGTTTTTTGCTATTAAGGAAATGATGAAAAACTTAGCGAAGAGTTAGAATACAGAAGAACAATCTTTCTATCTCTTTTCGAAGTAAATCATCACCTCCTTAACTTTCCAAATCTTTGATTTGATTATCCCACAGACTCAAAGTACAAGTTGAACAAGAAGGTGGTAATAAATCGAGCGAGTCCAATTACCGCTAGTGCGATAAACGTATTGATAATAAGTTTCTTAGCTCCATCTGCTCCATCTTGATCAGTAGAGAAAAACATCTTATAAAATCAGAAAATCAGTATCGCTAAAGCAATCAACCCAATAATTGACAGCAAAAAGTTGATAATATTTGAGATAAACTGCACTACGACATTTCCATCATTCCCAAAATTGAATCCAAGCGCTTCCATCAGTTTTCTCACCACTCCATCTTCTCCTGTGGTGAGTTCTTGGAGGTCTGCACCCAGATCAATATCAGCTTCCGTTCCTTCTCCCCCCTCCAATCAAGCATAGGGAGACTCTCCATTGAGATACTCATCAACATCAATCGCAAAAGCTGACTGTATTCACAGCATTCATAGGAGCATTAAGATTCAGGTGAGGAGTGTTTTCATGATAATGTTTTAGATAAAGGCAAGTTGGGTGAATTAGGCAAGTTGGGCAGGTTGGGTGAGTTAATTGCTTATGTATAAACGATGCAAGGAATGATTACCATTGAAGCAAGCTTCTTGGCAATCTTTCTTCGAAATATATACCATAGGTAAAAGGTGAATTATTAATTTTAGCTTTTAGTTTTTTGCTTTTAGCTTTCTGGTTAGAGACTATTCGTCACACTAAATAAGATATAAAACAGAAGACTAATAATAAACCATGAAAGTGCGATACCCGCTATAGCAAGCGCTGCGACTTTCATCCCCTTTCGTCCTCTTTGTGCTCTTTCTTCATCAGCTCCTGCAGTGAGGGTAACCATTCCATTGAAGATCATATATCATAATGCTACCAATCCAATCACTCACAAGGCATAATTGATCACCCCCGACATAATCTCTGTCATCTTTTCCCATGCTCAAGCATTATCTTCAATTCCTTCCCCTACAAAAATCCCATCTATTTCTCATCCTCCGATAGCATCTATCCCTGCATTGATAATACTGTCAGATTCAGAATCAGAAATATCCTGACTCACTACATCATCAGGATCATTAGTCAAAATAGTCTTATTTCATGGCCAAAATTCTAGCGCAGCGCTTCATACACTAGCAAATATCGTACACACAGCCAACAATCATAGCAACCCTCTTTTCATCATAATAAGTGAACAAAACTTTTCATCCTAAGTATACTGATAAAGCTTCATTGAGTCAAAAAATTGTATTCCTTTCGAATATTTCGAAGAAAGATTAGCAAAAAACTTACTTCGTAGTAAAGAAAAAAAAATCCCCCTAAGGATACTGCGAAGCTTGCTTCGACGCTAATCATTCCTATAGTAAAAAGATCTCTAACAAAAAATCGATAAAAAAATGACAGAACAAATGAAATCAGAAAATAAATCTCTATTACTACTTAAATCAGAGGATAATATCTCTTATACCTGCGATGTAGAAATCCTTAAGGAGGTTCATTCATTAGGAGTACAAACTGTTCCATTAAAAACTGCAGGAGACTTTAAAGGAAGAGCTAAGGAATTAACTCTTCCCGAAATCAAACAAAAACTATTTTTACAAAAAAATCAAGAATCATACTAATTCAATCTTGTATAAGATCCCAGCTGAATACCGCTGTGATCTTTTTTTACAAAAAAAAGGACGCAAATCATTGCGTCCCTACGAATTTTCAATTTTCAATCATCAATTATTAATATATTGCCTGACGTAGGACGAGGCAATGCCGTCGTTCCTACTATTGCTATCAATGTTTTGATAATGCATCACGTAGGACGTAAAAAATTACGTCCCTCCAATTACGGATATCCCTCTCATCATCGCATAATTTTCAATCATCAATTTTCAATTAATTACCGTATTCCTTCAATCTTACCAAACTCTCTTCTTTACCCAATACGTACATCATCTCAAATGCACCTGGACTGGCTTGGACGTTAGTCAAGATTGCTCTAAGAGGTCGTAAGACTTGACCATTTTTGAGGTCTTTTGCCTGAATAAAGGATACTAGCTCTTCCTTGATGTATTCTTCCGTTCGTTGCGCGTCAGTGAGATGCTCTAGCACATCGATACAATCAGGCAAGAACCCATGTACCAATTCGTCCGTGATCTTCATCTTTTGTTTGTTTACCAATTCAGGATCTACTGATGCTGGACGCGTAAAGAAATACTTACAATGATCTTTGAACTGCTTGAGTGTTTGCATTCTTACTTTGATGTAAGGAGCTAACTTCATTCGGTAGTCTTGGTCGATTTGTTCGATAATTTCTTTTCGTCCCTCATCTCCATTCAAAAACAGGAAATCTTTGATGGTAGTAACGAATTCTTCATCAGGCATTCTCTTGATCCATTCGCTATTGAACCAGAGTGCACGCTTATAATCATACACCGCATTAGACTTCTGGACCCTAGACATGTCAAACTCCTCCACAAGCTCCTCTAGCGTAAAAAACTCACGGTCAGTACCCGGGTTTCGCCCCAATAAAGCTATGAAATTTAAAATCGCTCCAGGCAAAAACCCTTCGTCACGAAACTGATCAACCAGAACTAATCACACATCTGCTGGATCATCTCTTTTTGACATCTTTTTTCCTGAGTTATTCATCAACAAGGGAAGATGCCCAAATCTTGGAAGCGCATGACCAAAGGCATTGAACAAGACGATATGCTTAGCAGTATTGGTCAGATGATCCTCTCCTCTGATCACATCAGTGATGTTCATCTCGATATCATCCACCACCACAGCAAAATGATAGGTCGGTATCCCATCACCCTTCACGATCACAAAATCCCCAAACTGCTTCATCTGGAAGGTCGTCTCTCCTTTCACTCGATCATCAAAGGTAACAGACTCCTGTGTGGGCACCTTAAATCTTATGACGGGCTTACGTCATTCTTGCTTAAACTGCTCAAGTTGTTCTGATGAATACTCAATCTCACGATAATGAAAGGGCTTCTTTTGCTTGTTCATAGCATCTCTCATAGCGTCTAGCTCCTCAGAACTCTCTCGTGCATAATACGCGTCTCCAGACTCCAAAAGTCTCTGCACATATTGATTGTACAATTCTAGACGCTCCATTTGATAGTATGGCTCCTCTCCAGTATGTTTCCCTGGTCATCCATCTCGATCAAGACCCATCCATTGAAATCAATCTAAGATACTCTCTTCAAACAATTTCGTAGATCTCGCTTGGTCAGTATCTTCTATACGCAGGATATATTTACCTCCAGATTTTTTAGACAACAAATAACAAAAAAGCGCGCTCCTCACGGAACCAATATGAAGTTTTCCTGTAGGACTCGGGGCGAAACGTGTTGTGTGGGACATGGGTAAATTGGGTGAATTAGATAAATTGGGCAAGTTAGGCGAGTTGGGCAAGTTAATTGCTTAGAACTAGGACCGAATGGACGAAGGATCAGCTGCAAGCAATATATGCCGTAGGCAAAGGCAAATTGTTAGCAAGTCGTCATTCTGAACGTAGGGACGCATCATTAAGGAGGTCCGAAGTGAAGAATCTCGAGAGGCCACAATCTAATCATTTCAATCCCTACTATCGTATTGATGTTGGGTGTCAGTGCAAAAGGGAATAAAAAAAAAGCCTCCTGACACAAACATCAAGAGGCTTAGAGATCTTTTTTGAGTGATTATTCAGCAAATAAAGCTTTCGCAAAAACTTTTCCTTCTGTCTTTCTTTCCATCAACTCCACATCATAACATCTTCCATAAAAAGCTAATTGCCTCAACTGGGGTTTCAATACAAGTGTAGCAATATCTACCTCCTTAGGTAATATTTCTGCTTTTTGATATGCATCTAAGAATTTTATGACATTCTTTTCTTTCTCATAATCAAAACGTTCAATCTTCAACTTTTTCACTTGTTGATAACACACAAAAACAAATGATTTGTATTTGTCTATAGCAAACAAAAGATCATCAACTAAAGGTCGGTTATCAATAAATTTTACCTGCTTTTTTTGTATATCCAAGATGAAGTTTGAATAATGATTTTGGTAAGTCTTTAGTCTTAGATAAAAGACAGTTTGTTGG
>CALGNI010000073.1 GCA_937958645.1 Candidatus Absconditabacterales bacterium | reverse complement strand
ATGTAATTTGATCAAGAAGGTAGAGCAGAATCTAAGGAAGCATCAGTTCTCACGTATGAAATCGGATGACGATGAACCGAATTGGCTTATGCACCCAAAAAGTCTTGATTCGTCAACTATAGAGTTTTTTTCTTATTCTCGCAAATTTTCTGGATAAATACCTTCATCTACTAGTGCTTTTATTGCTTTTTGTGTTGTAGTCTTGTCGTCTGCATAGGTTACTCAATATCGTTTATCATTACTAATCATTACTTTACATTCTTTATCTACTGATTTCACAAATTGATTTGGTGGGACAGTAATAAAGAATTCTGATTTTTCTATAGTTCATTGTTCTTTAAGGAACTTATGAAACTCAACTTCAAAAACGGCAAATATTGTAGCATGAAATCCCCAGAAATTCATAGAAACAATACTCTCTAATCAAGTCTCTTCCCCATCTGGTTTTGCAGCCATTGTTTCAGATATTTTTCAAACCTTGAGTCGCTCTTCAATGTCAGTTAAATTACTCTCACTATCTACCTTACAAACCCCTCTATTTACTGTTCCATTTTCTGATAGGGTATTTTCTAGTATATATCACACCATTGAACAAGTGTTTTCTTTACAGTTATTTAACAACCAGTCATGCATTTGTCTATATCAGTCTACACCATAGTAATCATCTGCATTGATCACACAGAAATTTCCTTTGATATGATCTTTGGCTGACAGTACTGCATGACCTGTTCCTCGAGGTTTTTCACGTACTGGTAATGAATCAAAACCTTCTACCACAGGATTGATTTCTTGGAATGCATACTGGATACGGATCTTATCATCAAAACGTGATCCAAGCACCTGTTTAAACTGCTCCTCAAATGATCTACGGATGATAATCACTACATCAGTAAATCATGCTCTGATAGCATCATAGATACTATACTCTAAGATTGTTTCTCCATTTGGTCCAAATCAATCTATTTGTTTGAGTCCTCCATAACGTGATCCCATTCATGCTGCCATTATTACAAGAGTAGTATTCATTCCTATATAACATTAATTAAATATAGAAAAAATACTCTCTTCAGCTGCGATTGCAAGATCTAGTTATTGACATTTTCGATTTCTAAATTACTTTTAAGTGTTTCTCGTTTTTGGGGTAGTATAGTTGCTATTTGATCAATACTTATTTCGATTTTACTAGTATCCAATGGATAATCATGATTTGATACATGGAATTGTTCTATAAGGCTAAAATTATTCAGTAGAGCGCTCTCTTGAGATCTTGATTTTTGTTCCTTTCGATTGTTGTATTGATCTAGTAAGCCACTGCTTTGTGCAACAGTATATCGATCTTGCTGCAAGTCACCCATACTTGAGTAAATAAATTCTTCATGGAGATTGTTTTTTTCTTGTACTACCGAAAGTTTATCTTTTGTCTTGAGGATATTTTTTTCATAAATAGTTTGATCATTAGTTCTTTTTGCTTTTTCTTTAAGGAGTTTTTTTTCAACGCTTATTTTAGGATTTGCTTTGCAGGTGATTTCTTGATCTTGAATCATAATACACACAGTATTATCAGAAATATGTAGCGATACTGTAGAATACCAGTCATCATTATGAATCGCTTCTACTGAGATGCTGTTACTGTACCAAGCACCAGTTTCTGCTTTGGGATAACAAAATTCATCATAAATTACTCATTTGTTTGATTCAAGTTGAATACAGCGAGGAGTGTTATACAATCATAAGTCGCCAGTTCGTATAAATCCTGTATCACCTTTCTTAGTACTGTTTTTGAGAGCCTTACTGCGCTTTCCTGAGTTTACAATCAGTCAACTCATGTCTATGACGTTTTCTCAAGTTCAAATATATTTAACAACTAATGATTCATTTCAAGCATCAGGTCATTCTGGGTTGGGTAAAATAGCAGATATTATTAGTGATCATGGTTGATACTGTATTTCTTTTTCTTGCTTACTTGCTAGTGTGGCTCAAGAGTATACCACTCAGCTATACGTGTTTTGAGGTTTTTCTTCTCATACTTTCTCTAGTACTATTTCAAGCTTTTCTTCTTTTTTTACAACATCCGTCACTGAGTCAACACACTCTTTTTTTATGACCTCATCAAGAGGTGGCGAAACGCAAACAATTTCTTCTAGCATTGATTCAATGACTGCATCTTGCGCATCAGTAGTTTTTCTTTCATACCATTGATCATTTTTTGCTTCAGGATAACAAATCGAATCATATAAAATTCATGAAGAGTCGAGTAGTTGCACACAAGATGCTCTATTATAAAAACCATACTCCCCAATAAATTGTACTTCTTCTCATGCTCATAGCATTTTAGACTCTATGGTGTACTTACGTTTATCTGATTGTACAATCAGTCATGTGGTGTCAAAAGGAGATTCTCCAATATTTTTAAGAACAAAAGATTCTTTTTCTTTGTCAGAGCCTGTTGGGTTGGGAAGGATTCAAGAAATACTAAGCATTCATAATTGTACCGCACTGCGTTCTCTAAACTCATAAGAAGATCAACTGAACACCAGTCATGGCATCTTTTCGATTTTATCTTGATCGGTGAGAATACTGATCTGTGTTTCACATGCTTTTTGATCCGAAGTATCAGAGACCGGCTTTTTTGGTAAGTTTACGCTGATTGCGGTTTCACACACTGACTCTCTTTCAAAAACTTTCAAGCGAAGGGTATGTATTCACTCTTCATCTAGAGTAAACGAAGAGGGATTGCACTTAGTAGATTCGGAGTGTTTGATTCATTCTCGTTCACAATGGTATATCGAAGATCCATTTCTGAGTTGTTTCCCTTTGTTGCCAGCCATGAGGTTGAGTGATTCTCATGCAAAAATTGCACGAGAATTTTGAATAATAATTGAACATCCATGAGAGGGGAGGAAGCTTGTATTGCTTCATATGTTTTTTTCACCAAAGAGGCGCTCATCTCACAAAAGCGCTAGAAAACTTAATTCTGAGCCCTTACTTGAGGACTCATAGACTACAGTGTCTATAACTTGTCATGCTTGTCATAGTATCTGAAGTGTCTCTCAAGCGTCTGTAAGTGAGATACTAGAAAGACGTATTGAGTCCCCTTCATCATAAACTCCATCACTAATACGGACGATATTCCCAGTTCAGATATTGAGTTCTACTGATTTGGAAGATCATGATTGACCCAATCAAGTTATCTGTATAGTTCAGTAAACTTCTTGATGGGCTTGGAGTTCTATATATTCTTTTCACTGATCGGTATCATGGGGTTTGATAGTAATGATTTCAATTGATCAAGGCGAAAGTTCAGGAGTAACTTCTTCAAGTTCCAAGTCTTGTTCAGGAGAATTCTCATTGTTTTCTTCAACTAGAGGGATTGATTTATCGATAGTAAAACTATTTGATTCTTTTTTCCTTTCAATTACTTGTTCTTTTGAGAAGGCGACCTCATCTATAAGAATTTCTGAACTAAACAACTGGAGTGAGATTTCTTTTGAGTCCACCAATGACAATCATTGTTTTCCAAAGTATGATCCACTAAACCCGTAAATATTTTCTTCATGGTCACCAATGATAATGTCATCAAACGTTGTGATCTCCAATTCTATAAAGGAGCTTTTAGCTCATTGAAGGGTAATATTTCCTGTAAATCAATTATTCTCAATACCTATCCATTCATCAGTTCAACCAAATCCAACTTCCTTGATCATGAGTGTGCAAAATCAAACCTCAATAAACAAAGACAACAATATTGTTAAGATAATACCCTTTTTCATGTGCCTAAAAAAGATAAATACCTAACTGTACTGATGGATGTGGATCTGTCATTTGAAAATCAACGGTTCGATTTTTTTTCATAACTTTTTCTTTTCTTTTTCTAATTATTTCCTTATGCTAGGCATACTTTCTTAGTAAAAATATTGTAAAGACAGTTTTAGACAGTTTGTAAAACGGGATGAATATCGTATTGGTAGGGTATTATGGATACAAAAACTTTGGAGATGAGCTCTTACTTTTGTGATTAATAAAGTATCTCAATAAACACTATAAAATAAGCTCCTTAAGTATTGTTAGTCCTGAGAGAGTATGGTTGCAAGAGCGGTTAGAAAGACATTGGAATGAATACTGATTTTTTGAAGAGATTGCGTCTATTAAGATCATAGATGCAGTCCCAAGTATATCAAGTGAGGTTGATATGTTGGTAATTTGAGGTGGTGAAGTTCTCACAGATGCAAGAAAACTCCCATATAATGGTCGAAATTATCTTCTTAGATATCGACACTATGTTTGGCACAAAAAACTCATCTTTGCTGGTGGTATAGGAACTATTATTCGTCCAGGAACTCATTTCCTTTATAATAGGCTCTTGTGAACAGCTCAATCAGTCATCACTAGAGAAAAATATTCTTATGAAATTGTAAAAAAATACACAAACAAAGGAATACTTCATAAAGACTTCGCTTATGATGCATTGGAGTGAATTGATGCAAAATCTTTGATTTCATCAATCCCCGGAGAATATTCAATACTAAACTGCAATACTCACATATACACACCAGCGTCATTAGAAAAAATTACCCAATGGGTAAAAGTGCAAGAATGACTAGGGAGAGTATTATACTTTATTGCCTGAACAGCAGGAGAGGATGATAGTGATCTGGTAATTTATCATAAACTAAAAAAACTCTTTCCTACACTTAACTACTTAGACCGGACCAAATACTCTATAAAAGAATTGGCTACACTTATTTGATGAGCTAAGCATGGTTTGGCTGCAAGACTCCATGTTGTACTGATGTTGGATTGGGCATGAATTCCCTATGAACCACTCGTATATCAAGAAAAAGTACAGCGCTTGTTAGATAAGGAATAAAGAAAACCTCCCCAGGTGATGAAATCAGATTTACATTTCTGTGTTGCATGCTTAGGGTGATATTTTTCCTTCAATTTAGTGCCTCAATCATTCTTCTCACCTTATTTTTGCCATTTAAGATTTATTTACTATATCAATGCCTTTTTTTTACAATATTTCTTGCACTTTGATTGCGAAAATGAAAAAGAAAGGCTTTATTAACTACATTCATAGTAAGTGTTTTCGCTTTATTATTAGCAATTGGTGTTGTTACACTCCGTTTCAATCAAAACAACAATAACTTACAAAAAAAACCATCAGTAGTTAGTTGAATGATAGTGTCCTGAATTAGAAACAAGGGATACCTTTTGAGTAGTAAAAACTGAAGTTATTTTTTGCGTGAACCCAAAAATGCCACTTCTTATGGTGACTCTGTGATGGTTCAATGATATGCTTCTGAAGTAGATACTAGTCAGTTTTTAGCTATATTCCCCTCATCAAAGCTGTTTAGTTATGGTGAGTTCAATTATGACCTCCGACGCTGGACCAAAGGTATTGCAGGAGATGTTTCATCACCCACTATTATTCATAACCCTTCCTCATTTACTCACAAGAAATTTACTCAGGGTCTTTTAGCACACAAGCACTCTTTTGTTATGCGTATTCGGCAGAATTACTGAGATACTCACTGATCCCTGGTAAGTGGAATGTTATTATGAGATATCTCTCCTATGACCAAACCAGAATATGAATGATTCTTGTGAAGTAGTCTCGTCCATTTAGTAGCAGTAAGTGGATGAAATCTTATCTTTATTGCAACGCTCTTAACGATTTTTCTCTTTTTTCTCCCTTTTTATGTGAGAATTGTGGTAGTGTTTATACTGGTAGTGGGGTATTGTTGGTTAGTGGGGTTTGAAAGTAGTGTGTTTAGAGCAATGATTATGTTTGGTTTGGTGTATGGAGCATGGGGACTATGAAGGATCTCTGGGATACGAAGAAGTATGATGTATGCTTGGATATTTCTGTTGTGCGTCAATCCTTATATGTTGCTGTATGATCTGTGATTCATCCTCAGTTTTTGAGCTTTATGATGAATCTTAATAACTTCAAAAATAATAAAAAAATCGAAAACTCTTTTTCAGAAGATTGGCAAAAACTATATACTTCCTAGTGTATGAGCGAGCTTAGGAACCTATCCAATCTTGTTGTATTTTACTTGATCGATTAATCTTTTGGGTATAGTTGGCAATATTATTGTAGTGCCTTTTGTTCCCTTGATTATGACTACATCCTTGATTTCTCTTGGAATAGAAGCGACTTGGTTATGAAAAGTAAGTATTATGCTAGTCCGTTTTCTTATTGATGGATTGATCTTTATCTCTGAAGTCACCAATGAGTGGGGAATAATAATAGGTGGAGATAAGAAATTTGCTTTGTTGTTTTCGGTACTTTTGTTGGTGTCATATCTCCTTATCTATCAATTTTGATTTCGAAGAAAGAATACCAAGAAGCTTGCTTCGTAGCAAATATAAAAGAATTCCTATCAAGGATACCGCGAAGCTTGCTTCGACGGTAATCATTGAGAGAAAGAAAGTAAATTCAAGAACGCATGGATTTGAACCAAGACTACCAGCTTCGGAGGCTGAGGTGCTACCATTACACTACGTTCTTATAGACAAGGTTTATTGCTGTGTGTCTAGGTGGGTACTATATTTTTTTGTCTAGCACTTGCAAGGAGTTCCCTTTGGGGAGCTATCAAACATATTATTTCAAATAAAGCAATGTCAAAGTCCGTCACATAGACGCATTTATGTCGTAATAGTGTGTGAATTACAAGGTAATACCATTACTTCGTATTCAAGTTCGGCTTTTTATGAGATAGTGAATTAGTGTTGTCACTGTGGGGTTTACCTTGCTTTAAGATCTAATACTAATAAAACTATTGAATAAGGAGTCAGTTCCTTATTTTATTTGTGTTCTGTGTTCAAATTTTTATTTATTCATGATTTATTACATGAACAAACTAACTAAATTAATCGTTGGTTCTGTTGCTGCTGTAAGTCTAGTTGCCTCTTCACTAATCGTAGTGAATGCTCAAGTGGGAGACCCTGAACTAGATATGGCTGTAACATGGATGGCAACAAACGGAATGACAAGTGCTACTAATGCTAGCAACTTTAATCCGGCTGGAACTTTGACAAGAGATCAAGGTTCAAAATTCTTTTCTGAATATGCTATGACTAACTTGTGTCTAGAACCAGACACAGCAAGATCATGTTCATTCTCAGATCTTTGAAGTGCTGATCCTACTTTGGCTCCGTATGTAACTACATCATGTCAACTAGGAATCTTCAATGGTTCAAACGGTGTATTTATGCCAACTGCTCCATTGACTAAAGCTCAATTCGTTACTGCTCTTGTTAGAGCTGTTGATGATGTTAAAGATGAGTCTGTAACTCCTTGGTGGAGAAACTATCATGCTGAAGCTCTATCTCTAGGAATTACTAGAGAAACAGATCCTTGGGCTCTTGATAGACCAGTAACTAGATACGAAGCAGCATTAATGTTGTATAGATCTAGAGTTGATGGTTGTAGCGCTACAAGCACAACAACTACAACTACTCCTACTGCAACTACTGGAGATGACCTTAGTGATATCCTAGCTGACTTGTTCGGTGATGATGACACTACAACAACTACTCCTACTACTACTACACCTGCTGTAGATACAGGTAGTTCTAGTACTACAACAACTACTTCTATGTGTTCTGATGGAACACCATTGAAGACGGTTGGATCATCTTGTGATGATGGTAATGCTGGTACAGTAAATGACAGATACGTAGATGCATGTAACTGTGGTGGTGACACTGTTGTTACTACACCTGCAACACCTGTTGTTACTACACCTACAACACCAACTGCTCCTATCACTAACAATAGTGGTACTTCTAGTTGTGATGCTAATGTAGCTTTGAATCCTGCTAGCCCTGCTGGTGATGGACAAGAAGTTCCTGGTCTTGCTACTACTGTAGTTGCGTTGTTTGATGTAACTGCTACTGCTGGAGACCTTCTTATGGACAATATGACTCTTCAAAGAGTTGGACTTGGTTCAGACGATGCGGTTAACTTTGTAGCTATCTATACATTAGACGGTTCTAGAGTATCAAACTCTTCTTCATTCAACAATGATGATGAAGCGTTTATTTCTCTAAATCCAAAAGTAACTGTAGCTAACGGAACAACTCAAACATTCGTAATTGTTGCTCAAGTTGGTGATTCTAACTTAGCATCAAATCAAGAATTCGCTATTAGATTGAATGAATTTAATGGTTCTTGTGATGTAAGCGTTGAAGCTGGTTCATTCGAAGTTGCTGCTGTAAATGCTGCTACGATTGAAGTAGAAGAAGACGGATCAATCGACGATGTTGAAGTGGGTCAAATGGGTGAAGAAGTTGCTACATTCACAATCGACAATACTGACGATTCTGATGTATTCATTACTGCTGTTACTTTGAGAGATCAAAAGAACAACGCTGATGATAACCTAGCTAACTTTGAACTTCATAGTAATGGATCTGTTCTTGCTACTACAGCTATGGCTAATGGTAGATATGTAACATTCCAACTTGCTACTCCATTCCTCATCGAAGAAGGAGAAGATGAAGACTTCGAAGTTGTAGCTGATGTTATTGATGGTGCTGGTGAAGATATTGAGTTTATTGTAGAAAGAGCGCTTGACGTTTCTGGGTTCGACGATACGTTCGGATACGGACTAAACGCTGACGTTTCTGGATACACTTCTCAATTGTTCACTATTGAAGCTGGTGACTTGAGATTTGTTAATCATCCACTTCCTACTGATCAAACAAGATTCGATAAAGATGATGTAACTCTTATGGAATTCCATATCGATATTGATGGTGGTTCAAACTTGATCTTAGAAAATATCCTCTTCGATATTTACTCAGATACTCCTGCTTGTCTACCTAACGGTGTTGCTATTCAAGATGTATTAGAAAATATTCAACTTGTTGACGTAACTAATGGTGGATCATACAATCTACAGATTGGATCTACAGCTGGTGGTGATAACTGTTGGATTGAAGCTTCTGACTCAGGAATGAGCTTGAATCTTGGTGCAGTTGGACAAGATCATGTATTCCAAGTTGTTGCTGATGTTGTAAGAGAAAGTGATTTCTCTGCTGCTACGGCTGCTGCATTGGTTGGATCTGAATTCTATGTTGAACTTAGACCTACATCAACTGATGTAAGAATCGAAGAAAACAATAACAGTGTTGTTGTAACAGACATCACTCCAAGTTTCCTTTCTTCTGAATCAATTGAATTAGACACAAGTGCTCTTGATGTTGATATTCTAGAATGTGGAACTAATGAAAACGTTGTGAACGGTGCTTACGATATCGAATTGTTAACATTCGAAATCGAAACTGACGACGTTTCACCAATTACCTTTGACGAATTGACTATCGCTGGAGTTTCTAACTTCGATGATGATCATATCTCATCTGTGAATCTTTATAGAGGTGTTTATCCTACAGGTACGCTAATTGATAGCGATACTATGAATGGAGCTAACGATCTAGACTTCGATTCATTTGGTGATATCTTAGTGCCTGCTAGTTCTACGCAACCAATGTATATTACTATCGATCTAATCGATGATAATACAAATATTGGAAACGTAATCTCTGCAGAAATTACTAATGTTGAAGCTGAAGATGATGATGGTGATGATGTACCATTCGCGATCTTCCCAACTACATGTGTTGCTAACTCAGTAACTATTCTTGGAGCTGGTACATTGACTGTATCTGATTCACAGAATAATGATGATGTTGAAGACGAAAAGAATGTACTTGGTGGTGAAACTTCTGATTGGGTAGCTGCATTTGACCTTGATGGTACAAGTGAAAATATCTTCATTGAAGACGCTGCTATAGTAGTTTCTGGTGCTGGATTTGACACAGCTGTTGAAAGTGTAACTGTTTATGGAAGTGACAAAACTACTATCTTGTATGGTCCTACTTCAGTAAATTCTAATGTTATTGATCTAAACAATATTGACTTGATCGTTCCTGAAAATGGTGGTGACACTATTTATGTGAAGGTTACAGCTAATGAGTTTGATGATAACCTTAGTTCAAGTATGCAGTCTGGTCCATTCACAATGTCTCTTGTAATTGACGGTAGCGAAGCTACAGGTGTTGATTCTGGTGACAATATGGGAGCTGGATCTACGTTGACTTCTGGTGCATCACAACCATTCTATGTAGTACCAGTTGATATTAGTAATGTACAATTCGTTCAATCTTCAGGAGCTTCAGTGAAAGCAAATGAAAATGGAGGTCTTACTACAAACACTAATGTTGGTATTCTTAGAATTACTGCTGATAGCTGGATGAATTCTGATAGTTCTGGTTGAGATCTTGATCTTCAACTTCAAACTATCGTTCTAGACGAATCACTTGGTCAAAGTACAACAGTTGGTTCATATGAAATCTACAAAGTAGGTGGAACTGAATCAGCATATGTTGGAACAGTTGCTGGAGGTCAAATTACCTTCGCTGTAGCTGCTTCTACTGATGACTTCGTGCTTGAAGCTGGTGAAGTTGCAGACTTCGTAATTGAAGCTGTGGGAGTAACTAGTATCGCTGGTGTATCTGATTCTGTTGGAGTTGAAATTGATGACTTATCTGCTGGAGCAATTACTTACTCTGCTGATGATACTGGTATCAATGGATTCGCTATCATTACAGATCCTAGACTAGGATATGAAGTAGTAAACAATAACGCTGTATCTGATAACGACTAATCTTGGTTACACGAGATTATAGTTACCTGATTCGGTTACTTTGAAAAACCCCGCTTGCGGGGTTTTTCTTTTGCAATTTTTGTGGTGGTTCGTACAGTACTGATAGTTCTTTGTTTTTTATTATTCCTATGAAAACATTATTTTTTGTTTGTTGCTCAGTGCTTTTTCTTAGTGGTTGTTCATTACAAAGTTGACTTGAAAAAGTCGTTGAATGAGATAAGAAACATGCTGGAGTAGTGACGCTTGGCGCAGAAGATATCAAGTCAAGAATCTCAAGTTCTGGGAATTTAGATTTATCAAACCTAAATCTTCCAGCAGTCCCAGATATTTGTGCTTTGTTGGATGCAGTAGATCTGAGAGGCATTGTTTCTTTAGACCTTAGTAACAATCAGATACAGAATGTTGCTGGGCTTGATTGTTTACCTAGTTTGAAAGATCTCAATCTTTCCAACAATCAAATTGATTCTTTTGTTGGTTTCCCCTTGATGGAAAACCTTGAGAAACTTAATATAGCAAAGAATCAACTTACTGATCTATCAGGTATTGAAGTACTCAAGTGAATAATAGAACTCCAATTAGGAGAGAATTATCTCGAAGACTTAGTGGGAATTGAGAACCTGGCAAATCTAGAAAAGCTTGGTGTCGAGTTCAATAAGCTAAAAAATATTGATGTGCTACAGTACTTAGATCAGCTAAAAGAAGTAAATGCTAAGTACAATGAGATTAAAGGAAAAATAGACGAGCTTCGCGAGAAGATTCCAAATTTGATTAAATAATATTTCACTAACAACTCGTATTTTCAATGGGAAAGAAATTTGGACAACATTTTTTGAGTGATTATTGAGTGTTGGATCATATATCCGAGACGGTTTTCTCATTGAAGGAAGAATTGTGATGTACGAAGTTGATTGAAATCTGACCAGGGCAAGGAGTCCTCACAAGACACATAATTTCAGCTTTTGATCAAGTAAAACTCCTTGAGATAGATACCTCACTAGAGCCTCGGCTGTCTCCCTTAGTTCATGAACATAAAGACGCTGAAATCATCCGATGAGATGTTCTAAGCGCTGATAAGGAATCTCTTGATATCAATCAAGATATACTCGTAGTAGGAAATCTCCCTTATTACATCACTTCGCCGATTTTTAGAAAATTTTTCGTGGAAAGAAGCGCTATTTGAGGAGTTTTTCTTATCCAAAAAGAGGTCTGAGAGAAAATTAAGACCATTACCAAGCAAAAATCCTATCTCTGGTGGTTGGTAAATTATGCTTATGATATTGATTACGTATTCACAGTACCTGCTTCTGCCTTTACTCCACCTCCCAAGGTGCAGAGTGCAGTAGTGACGTTTAGAAGACACCCTCACCCCAGCCCTCACCCCAGCCCTCTCCCCACCGCTTCGCTAGCAGAGGGGGGGCGTTCGGGTGTAGATTTTGATCGTATGGTAGAGTTTTTGGATATCGTTTCTCAATATAGTAGGAAAACACTTAGGAAGATCTGGAAGATGAGAACAGAGGATCTAGCATCGTTTACTTTACCAGAGGAGTTGGAAGGAATGAGATTGCAGGAGTTGGGGTGGGAAGAGATGGAGAAGATATTGGGGGAGAAATAGGATCGTCATTCAGAGTCGGATGAAACTTTGTGAGCGAAGCGAACAATAGTTGATTGCGGCGTGGAATCCAGGGTCACGAATCTATACGTTATTACTCAATATCAACAGACAAATCTACCCACTCTTTATTTACCAATTCTATTTGATTAATTTTCCATTTTCTCCTCCAATTCTTAATCTGTTTCTCTCTTGTGATTGCATCCATAATATTATCATATTTTTCATAATACACTAATATGGTAACTTTATATTTTTTTGTAAATCAATCTATGAATCATTTTTTATGTTCAGTTATTCTTCTGTATAAATCACTTGTAACTCATACATATAGAGTTCAATTCTTTTTGCTTGATAGAATGTAAACATATCACATTTTTGCTTTATATGGATTCTGATATACATCAGAACGACGAAATGCCAATGCATAAATTATTTCATACCTTTTTCATAGTCTTTTCATCAAAAAACAACCCTTATCGGCTTATCTCTCTAGCAAAACAGCTAAATTTCACAGTTTTAGCCTTTCAGGAGACTCTTGTAGGTCTTTTTCCCTTTTCTAAGCAAGAGAATTTTGCCATTTATTCGATCTGCGTCAGAAATTTCATATCAGATGTCGCTGATCTTTTTTTCATTCAGAGAAATAGCATTATTTTTTATAGCTTTTTTTGCTTCACCGTTAGATTCGTATAATCCTGTACTAATCAGAATTTCCAAAATCCTTCCTCATGATCAAATAACTCATCAAGTTCATTTATTGAAAGATTTGAGTTGCTCATCATCCAATCAGTTGATCTTTTCTACAATATCTCATTCTCCATACAAAGTCTTTCTTATAAGATCACATTCATCAGCAGCAGTTGTTCCGAAGATGATCTGGGTCACGAGATAAGCCAATTGAGTTTGACCGTGTCTCGCTTCAGGCTTGTCTTGATGTGTCTTTACAATCAGTCAAAGCTCGTCTATGGTCTTTACACTAAAGATCTTGAGGTATCTTTCGACATCTTCATCGGTGACATTCATAAAGTATTGATAGATTGTATAAGGACTATTTTTCTCAGGAGATAACCAAAGAGCATTCCCTTCTGATTTTCCAAACTTCTTTCCTGTGCTATCTAAGATAAGTGGTGTAGTGGCTCCGTATGCTTGAGTCTCTTCTTTGGTACTGATCTTATTGATAAGCTCGATCCCTGTCACTACATTTCCTCGTTGGTCTGAACCTGCGATTTGGAGTTTGCAGTCATGATCATCATGAAGTCTTACAAAGTCATACCCTTGGATAAGCATATAGCTAAATTCTGTATAAGAGATAGACTGGTCATCAGTTTCGAGTCTTCTTTTTACGGTTTCTTTGTTCATCATATTGTTCACGGTGATGTATTTTCCAACAGTTCTCAAGAAACTAAGATAATCCATGTCTTTATAGAACTTTACATTATTAATAACCTCGAAATCGAACTTTTCTCCAGTGATCTCACTGATGTTGGCAAGCACTGATTCGACTTGTTCATGGATTTTTTGTACATTGTGTGCTAAGGTTTCTTCATCCAGGAAACTTCTTTCCGCATTTTTCCCACCAGGATCACCGATCATACCAGTAGCTCATCCGACTATACAAATAAACTTGTTTCCTCTCTTCATATACTGCAACGCATGCATAAATCAGACAAAATTACCAAGATGCAGTGAGTCAGCGGTAGGATCCATTCCGTAGTATAATGTCTGACCACCTTTTTCATACAACTCAAAAAGATCTTCATTGGTTACTTGTTTAACAAGTCAGCGGGCCTGTATTTCTTCTTTTAGATTCATGGATTAAAGTTTAAAATTTAAAGTTTGAAGTGTAAAGCGATTTCACTAATTCTGTATAAGTATAGATTTGTATGAGGGAGTTTCAATGGGGAGCAAGAAGTTGTATGTATGCTGAACATCTCTATGATAAAAGAAGGCAAGAAAGGTTGCCATTATGTGTTTTATAGTTATAAATAATTGTTTTTATTAATCTAAGTACCTATGTCAGCAGCACAAAAGATAAAAGGGTGAGAATCGAGGGAGGTTACACTTTCTCATAGACCAGGACTGAGAATTGTGGATGTAGGGGAACAAACAAAGAAAATTATTCAATGTAATTTATGATTATGAAAAACTGGAGAAGATAATTCCTTTGAACCAGAAGCTTTTGATGATGCTGATAAAACTTGAGACACATGAATAGAATGATCACCTCAACAGACAGCTGCATTTGATTCATCTGAGAAAAAACTTTTTGTACATTCCAAAAAAAGAAGAGATAGATTAAAAAAGAAGAAGCAATCTGAATTGAGTCATTTGATACAATTGAAAGAACCAATAATAATAAACAAGTTAACCCTTCCTGTAGCTAGCGAAATAGATACGCTACACAAGACACCACAAGATGATCTTATGCAAATAATTAATGAGAATATAGTACTGGAAAATACAATATTTAAGTCATGTCCAAGAGAGACAAAAAAAGAGGTTTTGAATAATATTAAAAAAAGTACTAGGTCAATTGAAAATCAGTACCTTCATTTTATAGAATGACTCCATAAGAATGGAGTGAAGCGAGAAGATATTCAAGAAGTAATTGAATGATTTACCTTTGATCTCAATGGTGGATTTAGAAATAAAAGTGATACTTGAGAGTAGAGTGAACAAGTAAGAAGTGTGAAGAGAGGTTGGATTCCTCTCTTTTTTGTTTTATCAAAAATTGACACATGTCCATTAACTAATTATAATTGAATTGTTTATTATTTATTGAAACATATGATTGATAAAGGAATAAATGGAGAGATTAGGGTTGATAATCTGGACAGTTTAAATCAAGGACAAATTAATAGAATCGTGCAATCTACATGAGGGGCAGTAGAAATGACATTTTTACAGGATCCTCACTCGCATGATGCTTCATGAAATCCACAGAAATCTCTATTCATTGCTAGCAAAGAAAAAAACACCAATATCCCAGCTACATCACAAAAAGATCAAGAAGTTCATCTTTCAGAAGTTGATAATCAACTTAATGCTGAATCTGGAATAAAGGTTATTGATGAACCCACGCCTGAGATGTTAGAAGTAATTAAAAGAAATTTTGAGAAGTAAGTTCTTGTGGATGGTTAATTCAAGTTAAGGAACCTCTGAAAAATTAAAGAATTGAAAAGAATTTTTATTATTTTCTATTATTTCATTTTTCACGGTTTCTCGAGGAAGCTTAAATAAGCTAAATCATTTTTTGATTAGGCTCATGAAATGTAATTATTTCTCAAAATATGAGCTATTTCAGAGCTTCCTTAAGAATTTTGATCCAAATCAAGACAACAATGAATCAACTTTGAAAACTTTAAACTTTTTGGGTGCACGTGAGGATGAGACGAATCAAGTACTAAAATGAGGCAATGAGACATGAGTTTAGATTCATGCATCCTTGAAACATCAGATCTTGAGGTAAAGCGTCTTTTTGGATGCAAAGCGA
>CALGNI010000072.1 GCA_937958645.1 Candidatus Absconditabacterales bacterium | reverse complement strand
CTTTATATTACTTCTATCTATTTAGATTTTCATTTCATTCAATCTGCATAGAGAAGTAATTAGCTCGGCGGCCGACGACCCTTCGTGGATGTTACGTGTGGTAGCGGAACGCAACGGGATCATGTTTCGATATATGTCATATAGTAATTAGTTATATACACTTGTGAGAGTTACTATTTAAGGGCTTGACATTTGCGAATAAATAAATATATATTATGCAAGTAATTCATGCGATTTTTAACAGATAAGATCGGGGTGAGGGAAAGTCTCACCTAATATACATCACTAGATATTTCTAGCAGAGTATTATGTCATTATTGATATAATCCCTGAACTTTCGGTTGGTGATTGCTGTTCAATTACCTAGTCCCACGAGCCTTACGGGACGAAAATCCAAGGTGATATTATTATGAGTAGTAGTATTAAAAGAATTCAAGATCAACCTAATTATTACCAGATTTTAGCTCATTTATTCGGGACAAGTCAAACGAGATTGGATTATAAGCCTGATCGGATGTTTTCATTTGTGCCAAGTAGCTCGATGGGTGTTGTAATTATTGCAGATAATCAAGAAAAGATGGGAGGAAAAATTGAATGTAAAATGATCTGTAATTATAAAAAGAAAGAAAACTGGACATTTAAATTGTGCTCTGAAGATCGTTTAATTGAATTTCAATCTAGAACGATAAAGAGCGTATTAGAAATTTTGATAAGTACTCAAAAGTTAAAAAGAGTTCCTAATTGTATATGTATAGTATCTGCTGAGAAAGATGGTAGAACAGCTCAGACAGAAATCACTTTTAGCGATAAAGATAGGTCATGGATGCAATCTGAAATACAAAAGGTTGCAAACTTAGTTGATAATCTTCATGAATATGAAAAGCAATTAGCATTAAGTATTAAAAGATACCGTGAAACCCACGGTGAAGAAGCTCTAAAAGAGATGATGAAAATTTTAAGTGTGTAATATAATGCCCCTAGGGAAATGCCCTAGTGGGCATTTTCTTTTTTTGAAAAGAAATACTCATTTCAAAGGAGATTTTTTGATTGTAAACAACCCACAAGTCCGTAATAATGGAGTATTTGAACAATTACTTTCAATTTCTTCGGTCCCTATGGAAAATACAATAGTCCTCAAATGAGTTTCTACCAACAATCTAAAAAATATTGATATAGAAATACCAAAAAATACCATCATCACGATGACAGGTGTTTCGTGATCGGGAAAATCGTCTCTTGCGTTTCATACGATCTATAAAGAGGGGCAATTTCGTTATATTGAATCATTGAGTAGTTATCTAAGACAGATGTTTAATCTGGGTTCTAGACCTGAGCTGGAATATAGTTCAGGACTTTCTCCTGCGGTGAGTATCGAACAGAACAAGAGAATCGGAAATAGTAGATCTACCATGGGTACCTTGACTGAGCTAGATGATTATCTGAGACTGATGATGAGCAAACTCGGGGAAGTGTATTGTTATGAGTGTGGAGATCCTTTGAGACCAAAGACGACGGATCAAATCGTAGAAGATATTCTCCATAGATTCGACGGGCAAAAGGTCTACCTCTTGCAGGATTTTTGATTTTTTGAAGATGAAAGTGCCTTGAGTAAATTTGTAAGAAACAATAGAAGACAAGTAGATAATGGTGGAGGGCTGACGAGATTGATGGTGGAGATGAATGCGAAGCCTAATGACGCTGAAGAAGGTGAAGAATTGAGTGTGAGTGCGATGAAGGGTGAGAGTATAGAGTATTTCTATCTAGAAGACCCAAAGGTGCCTGATGAGATGTTTCCTGTGAAGGTAAGCGGGGTATTCGATCGTTTGACGATTGGGGATTCTGTGCATAGAAGACTAAAAGACGATGTGATCAAGATGTTGTGAAGAACAGAGAAGTTTGGAGTGAGAGCCTCTGAACAAAGTGAATCTCAAGAAGTAGAAAGAAAACCTGCTCACGGGCAAATCATCATCGATGAACAGGAGAAGAATTATGGAGAAGGATATAGAGTGATCTTGTTTCATGGATGGAAGTGATGACCTGATAAAAATCGAATGCCCTGGATGAAGAAAGAATTACAAGCTCTCGGGTTTGCTGTAGAGATTCCTGCTTTGCCAACACCCAACAAGCCAAACATCAACAAACAAGTGGCTTTTGCGCTAAAAAATGGAAAATTTGACGAAAAGACAATTATCATCTGACATAGTGCTGGGACGCTCGTTGCACAAAAAGTAGTTGAACAACTTGAGAAACCTATCGCTGGGATGGTCTTAGTGGCGGGGTTGATTGAACCGAAGCTGAAGGGGAAAGAAACTAGAGATTATTTTGAGACCTTTGATTGGGATTTTGATGGTCAGCTGATCAAAAATAAAGCAGAAGAGATTCTGATCATACATGATCCTAAGGATAAACTCATCTCCAAGACTCAAGCAACAAAACTATCAAAGATCTATGAGGCTGCGTTGCTTACCCCTGCATCTGCATGAAATCATTTTACTGAAGAACAAGAGCCAGAACTGCTGGAAGCGCTTTCAGGATTCTTTGAAAAACACCTTGCTCATGCAGCATCTAGCAATGGAAACGGAAATGCAGAGACACTTCGATATACCGATAAGTATTACTGTGCCAAAGATGATATCAAATATCCAGAACTTTCTCCTGCTCACTTTTCTGGGAACAGACAAGAGGGTGCATGTGAGAAGTGTCATGGATTGGGTGAAATTCTCCAAGTAGATTTTGATAAGGTATTGGATCCTTATAGTAAATATCTCAAAGCCTTGTTGCCATGGAGGGATAGTAATATGGGACAAGCGATTCTAAAGAAGCTGGCTCAAGCGTATACTATCGATCCTGAAGCTCGTTGGGGAGACCTCCCAGAGTGGTTTCGTGAAGTGGTGATCAATGGTGATGAAGAGCAGTATAGACTCAATATCTGATGAGGAAAGTATGTCACTACGACCTATAAAGGTGTGGAAGATGTCCTGATTGCTCAATATCAAAAGGGTATTCTTACAGTAGATTTTCAAGCCATGCTTGATATGATGCCTTGTCCTTCATGTCTGGGTGCTAGACTGAGAAAGGAAGCGCTGGCAGTCCATATTGTCTTGGACAAGCAGAAGAAAAAGAAGGCAAATGAAAGCTGACTGACAGAGATTATCAACATCGATGCAGTCAAAGAAAAATATAACATCCATGATCTTCAATCATTACCGATCGTAGAGCTCGTGGATGTGTTAGAAAGATTTGAAAAGAATGCGACCAAGAAGGCAGAACTGATAAAAAGAATTGTGTGACCTTTACTAGATAGAGCTAAGACGATCGAAGAACTCGGATTGGGATATCTTTCGACCTTTAGACAGATCGGAACGCTTAGTGGATGAGAAATACAGCGTCTCAGGCTCGCAAAACAGCTGGGAAATAAGCTCACAGGGATAATTTATGTCTTAGATGAGCCTACTATCGGTTTGAATAAGACAGAGATCGTTAAGGTAATCAAAGCGATCAGAGGTCTTCAAGAAATGGGAAACACGATTATCGTAGTAGAGCATAATGATGACTTTATCAAGACTTCTGACTGGATCGTGGAAATCGGTCCTGGAGCGGGGGACTTTGGTGGAGAAGTAGTATTCAATGGACCGTACAAAGAATTCGTAAAAAGCGATACCCTCACTGCTGATTATATCACAGGGAAAAAGAAGATCAAAGCAGAATTTACGCACAAGCCAAGCACTGCGATGGTAAAGATCAAGAAAGCAAGTAAGCACAACCTCAAGGGCATCGATGTAGATATCGCTTTGGGAAGTTTTACGATCATCACGGGTCCTTCGTGAGCGGGGAAAACGACGCTGATGTATCATACTTTATTCAATTTCTTGCAAGAAAAACAAAAGCGGGTACAGTCTCAGATTAGACTTCAGTTACTCAAGGAGGGATTGTCTTGGCAAGATATCATCCAAGCACCGGTCATGCAACGTAAAAAATACGAGCATCTGGAAAAGACAGCTCTAGAACAGTTTTATCAACACATCGGTGTAGAGACGATTCAAGGACGAGAAGAAATTGATAACGTGTTGTATGTAAATCAAAGCTCGATTGGAAAGACACCACGTAGTTGTCCTTCGACCTTCGTGGGTGTGTTTGATGATATTCGTAAGATGTTTGCAGGAGTAACAGAAGCGAAGATGCTAGGATTCTCTGCAGGGCATTTTTCTTTCAATAGCGCTAAGGGAGCCTGTCCAGAATGTAAGGGATATGGGCGAAGAAAAGTAGAACTCCAGTTCCTCCCAGATGCCTATGTGCATTGTGAATTGTGTAAATGAAGAAGATATAAGCCTGAGATCCTCGATATTCGCCGACATGAACACACGATCTCTCAGATCTTAGATATGTATATCATGGATGCCTATGAGTTCTTCGAAGATATTCCGTTTATCAAAGATAAACTTCAGTTGATGATGGACATAGGATTGGGCTATCTCAAGATGGGGCAGCCAGCGCATACCTTGTCATGAGGGGAATCTCAAAGGCTCAAACTCGTGAAACACCTCTTGAAGCAATACAGAGGACACACCGTCTATTTCCTTGATGAACCCACTGTGGGTCTCCATCCTTCAGACATCGAAAAACTCCTCAAAGTATTGAAGCAATTCTTAGATTATGGAGATACGATCTTGATGATCGAACATGATGAGAGTTTGTTGAGTTTTGCAGATCAGGTAGTGAGGTTGGATGATGGGAAGTTGAAATAGAGTTAGAGTTTAGAGTTAGAGTTTAGAATTAGAATTTAGAGTTTAGAGCAGGCAGATCGTCATCCTGAATGTAGGGATGCTTCGGTAAAGCATCCCGAAATGAAGTGAGGAAGGTCATCCTGAATGTAGGGATGCTTCGGTAAAGCATCCCGAAATGAAGTGAGGAAGAATGAAGAAGAAGGCAATTCGTCATTCAGAGACGGATGAGACCTTATGAACGGAGTGAATAATGGTCGATTGCGTCGTGGAATCCAGGGTCTCGAGATAATACATAACGATTAATACTTTCATCTAAGTAATCAAACCTTGAATTAGTATTTCATTTCCTAGTGATTCTTTTAGCTTACTGGAGTTATTGAAATGTATCCCTTTAGGGACTACATCTCATGCTGCTAAATTCCTTTCAGTAATGGAGCATCATCCGATTCTGAATGACGAGTTGATATACTGCTGCGACGCGTCTCTGTAGACATGGAAATGTTGAGTGCAACTAGTATTAATATTTAACAAGTAACTGCTCACAAGTATGTAAAGCTTCGATACGTTAACATTGCTAATTAGTATACCTATGCTCCCTTCTTCATTTTTGGCATAGGCCCAAAAACGAAGCAAAAAACCCCTAGTCGGTCCGCGTCCCGCTCGGCGGCCGACGACCCTTCGTGGATGTT
>CALGNI010000071.1 GCA_937958645.1 Candidatus Absconditabacterales bacterium | reverse complement strand
CTATGCTCCCTTCTTCATTTTTGGCATAGGCCCAAAAACGAAGCAAAAAACCCCTAGTCGGTCCGCGTCCCGCTCGGCGGCCGACGACCCTTCGTGGATGTTGCGTGTGGTAGCGGAACGCAACGGAAGCTGCTTCTATATATACTATATAGCAATTAGTTATACCCTTGTGAGCAGTTACTAAATACGCTATTGACATTAAATATTTTTTAGCTATAAACAAAAAGAACTAAAAACAAAAGAACTATGAAGAAGATTCCCCTAGTAATATTCACATTATTCGCAGTAGTAACTATTGCAGTTACACAAACAAATACAGAAGTAGAAATAACTTCGAATTGTATGATCTTTGACTACAAAGAAGATCTTGTAGGTACGTCCAATAAAGAAAATCCAGCTACAATTACAGCAAATGGCATTATCTTAACTATCACAAACAAAGAAAAAATTATAGACAAAGTTGTCTACTCAGAAGAAATGATAATTGAGGTCAAAGAAGATCTTCTTGTATTGAAAATAGGAGAAGTTAATCTTTCTATTATTAAGACGAAAGAAGCAAAAAAGGTTGCGGATCAAATTCGATCTTTGATACCAAAGATTTAGAAAATCATAGTATTATCCTATGAAAAAAGCTCTCTATGAATGATGGAGGGCTTTTTTGTTATCACTGATTCTGCTTAACACTTCATAGATTAGAGGGATCTTGACCAAAATCGATATATTTTCTTACTGTTCTAACTCTTGTAACCTTCTCTTCATCTTTATAAGCCTCCTTAAACTCAACTAGTGGAATCTCTTTTTTTCCTGAAGCTCAAAATTCTCAAGCTGCATAATCTTTTGTATGAATATTGATCACATGATTATTAAAGTCTCTTAAAACTGACGGTCTTCATTGTTCATCAAAAGCCTCAATAATGTAATCGCTTTCACCAAAATAAATCACTGGCTTCCCATTGATTGAGTTATTTTTCTCTCAAGAAACCTCAACAGTAGACTGCTTCACTCTATATTCTGCAGTAATCTTTAATCCTGGGACTTTTTTATACTCCTCATTGCTCATTTCCTCGGTTTTAAATACCACAGAAGGGGCATTTATAATAATTTCTCCCTGATATCACTGAGCTTTGAGGTGTTTTTTTAATTCTTGTCATCTTGCATAAGCAAGTGCGAAATTATTTTTGAAACGAGGATCATTTATTTTCTCTTCACTGATAGGAAGATTATGTAATTCCAAATATACTTGAGATTCAGAAACATAGTTATTCCACGAATCTGAATCAATATCTAATCTTGCAAGATTAACTGTTTCTGCATTAGCCCTTGGTGAAATAATAATAGAACTTAATCATTTTGCACCCACAGGGATTTTTGGTTGTTCTCAGGCAGCCACAGCTCTTCTTACTTCATTATCAACCTTCACCGCATCAATAACTTTATCTATATATTCATTATTGATTCATGCAATGCTTACCTTATTATATTCATAAGTCATTGAGGCTCAAATTTCTCTCAAAATATTTGGCTCTCCACCTAGATCATCCAACACACCCTCAACATCAGCCATACCAAAAAACTGTGTCTCAGCGCTGCTAAGTTCCTCTTGGGATGATACATTTTCTTTTTGTTCTAAAGCCATGATTATAGCAGTTCTAAAAGTTTTTCTAATTCTTTTTCTTCTATGTTCATGCTCTGTTGTTCATCGAGTTTTTGTTTGCTTGCGTATTTCTTTAGCTTATTACTATTGTCTTGCCTTGCTTGAGATGCTGATACATACAACTTCCTATAAAAAGAACTCAATAATAATGCATCATCAAACCTTGCATCTTGTATCTTTTCGCTCAAGGCGTTGGCTTTCTGAGAACTATATAGTCCCAAGATCGCTGTAAGCTTTTTTCTTTTGGTTTCAAATTCTAGTTCATTGAATTCATCTGGCGTATACATGAGCATCTCATAAATAAATCACTATCAAAAGTATAAACAAAGACCTGTCTCTTGTCAAAAAATAGCCTACTAAACATCATCTCACTTTCACCTTGTCTCCACCCAACACTCCTGTATTGTTCTCATCATGATCTACCAAAACGCTCATTGCTTCTTTTTCCGAAAACCACACGATCTTGCTTCCACTCGAGGGAAACAAGAATCATTTTTGGATCTGCTATTTGAACAAGAAAAGAGTGAAATACGAGCATCAGACCTAGCCTCTATACATCAAGGAATCAAAGAAGAGTTTTTGGCTCATTGTGCTGCGCACGACATCGATGAAAGCGAACAATCTTACGAAGAACTCATCGATCAACTAAAAAATACCTTCACCAAAGAGCAAGAATATTGATTACTCAATAGACTAGACACTCCCACAGGAGGGCTTCTATACTTCGCAAAGACCCCTGAGATCTATGCGTCCTGGAAAGATCGACAAAAGGCTGGAGCGATCGATAAGTACTACCTCGCTGTGGTTGAAAAAGAACCATCCCAAACACAACTCTCTCTAGATCTTGCTCATCATTCCAACGGAAAAACCATGCTCGTGCTTGATGAAGTACTCATGTCTGGAAGAAGAAAACAAAAGATAAAAGGAAAGCCCCTCTCGGCACTCACCACGATCATCGAATCTAAACCCTTTCAAAATAAGTTCATCCTCACTATACATATCAACAAAGGACGAAGACATCAGATCAGAGCTCATCTCGCTCAAGCCTGATCTCCTATCGTCTGAGACAGCCTTTATGGATCATCAATTGACTGACCGCTTCAGTTGTTTAGTGTGTGATGTAGTATTCTTTCTTCGAAATAACGCCTCACGTGGGACACATTGCCATGAGTCCCTACGATTCTTTCTTCTTCATTCTTATTTCTCATTTATGATTCACCCGATCACCTGAACCGTTATCCATTGAAAAAAACTCTGACGTACACTGTGATTCCCCACAGCAAATCTTTCGTATTCTGGAGATCAATGAATCTTAGAAGATGGAGTGTATAAGATGAATATTATTCATCAAGGAATCCAGTATCCATGAATGGGAACGTATTTTGCAGATAAAAAACTTCTCGAAGCGCATTTGTTTGATGTCGATATTGATCTATATGATCAAGAAATCACGATTTACCCACTTTTTAAGATCAGAGAAAATAAATCTTTTGATGGTCTCGATGCACTAGTAGATCAAATCAATGACGATATGGCGCTTATTAGAAATATCTCATGGAAGGTCCTTACTTTTGGGACTTTTGATCACCTTCACCCGGGTCATGAGTCTTATCTTGAACAGGCAAGAGCGTATGGGGATGCATTGATAACGATCGTTGCGCTTGATGACACCGTAACAAAAATAAAAGGCAAAACCCCCGATCATTCTCAAGGCGAAAGACTGAAAGCCCTGCAAGAGCTATCAATCCCTCATCATCTTGTCCAACTTGGAGATCCAGATCATGTGTATACCTGTATCGACGAACACTCACCTGAGGTGATTTATCTTGGCTATGATCAGCATTCTTTCGATGAAGGCCTGATTGCTTACTATACATGACAAAATAAACAAATCCCACATATTATCAGGTGACTTGCATATCATCCAGATAAGTATAAAAGTTCACTTATAAAATCAATTAAGAACTAAAAAATTAAGAACATCTTTTATAGTATTAATTTCTTAGTTATTCATGATTTAATAAGCTAGCTAAAGTAAGTCAGTACATTTTTTTGAAATAACTCTACAAACAAGATTTTCCTAAAAAGATACCTTACTAAAGCTTACTCATTAGTAATAATCACTAACCATGATCGAACCGATTTTTTATATCTGACAGATCGTCCCTGCAATCTTACTTCTGATCGCAGTCTCTTTTGTTTTGTTCCTTATGTCCATGAAATCAGAATCTTGATTCGACTTCCCTAAGTTCTACTACACGATCGTAAGTTTCGCCTCTATCGTATGAATGGTGATCGCCTTCGGGATCGTCATCTATCAAATCGCCTTAGGACGATTGGTAAGCAACGACGAATATATTAACGGTCAATATTGATGGGAAACACAACAATGTAGCGACCCTTACTTTAGATCAGTTCCTATTCCAGTAAAGGAATGAGAAGTACCAACACCAAAAACCGCCGAGGAAATCGCTGAGTGTGAAGCAAAAGCGACACAAAGACTCATCATACAAAGATCATATAGAAAGAAAATGTCTCTGATAGGAGGTCTCATCCGATGAATCATCTTCCGAGTTCTTTATATGACGCATTATCCAAGGATGGAAGGATTTGCTGGAAAACGAATGGCTCCATTGTTTGGTAAAGATGAAGAAATCAGCACTCCAGTCAAAAAGAAAACAACAAGAAAGCCAGCTGCGAAAAAGAAAGCACCAGCAAAGAAGATAGTAGCAAAGAAAACAAGCAAAAAGATTACTAAGAAAAAATAAAGCAAGCTAATCGAAAAACCGACCAAGGTCGGTTTTTTTGATATATCAGAACTTCTCTTATTGACATTGAAAAATTACTACACTTTGCTATCTTGTGTATTCACAGCGGAACGTTAACAATTTACACTGATAAACGTATTTTCTCAATTAAAACAATAAAATCAAAAATTATTCACTATGACAAACAATAAACCAATTACCCTAGAAGAACTTTTCTTGCCACACTTCAGAGAAAAGTTTAATTCAGACGCTTCATTCAATAAATTTGATAGGACTAAAAATGGGCTAGAAATCGAGCTTGGAGAGAGGCAATTCGATTTGAATCATGAAGAGATTGAATTGAATTTATTAGAAATAATAAACAAACTTAAAAATCCCACAGAAGAAAAGGATTCTGAAAAAAAACAATCCAAAGAAGATATTTTTGCTGCAAAAGTTCTAGAGGTCTTCTTGAAAGAAAAAGTTGATTATCATAACTTTAAAGACAGACCAAATATTATCAGTAATTTTATTTATCAAAGAAAAAAGAAGATTATTGCCAAATATGCTGTACACATAAAAGAAGTCTATTCAGAAGAAGAACTGGAAAAGCTAGTGGCTTATGCAGTACAAATATTAATTAAACAAAAATAAAGAAACAATGAAAAACACCGTTCAATTAATTCCTAAGCGACTCAGCAATTATCCAGGGCACAAGATCATCGATTCAGCAAAAAAAGCACTAAAGATGTATACAATTATGTACACAAAAGGGAGATCAAGACATGGAGGTTATTTAGTGGTTGCAAAACCTGGCTCTGTTGGATTTACTCCAGTTATGCTACATGCAATAGGCGAGATATCTTCGGAAGATCAAGGCGAATTAGCTCGAAAAAGCATCCATAAAGCAAGCTCAATAAGCTTATATAAACAAGCAGAGGAAATAAGTAAAGAAGTAACTGATTTTGAGATTATATCCTCAGAAAACGGAGACATGTATGTTATTTCTAGAAAATATCTAGGACAGATAGTGATGGACTACTTAAGCTTTGATGCTAATTTAGGAAGCGAAGGCAATGAGTGTATTATGATTTGGATATTATTAGAAAACAAGCAAATAAACTACGATTTTGTAAGAAGTAAATTTCAACAAAATCTAAAGATGCAGACATTCATAGATAACATGATTCAACATGAAAGTTAGATGAAGGAAGCAGTGTTATTACCGTAAATCCAAAAGACTCCTCTCTCGACCCTTCTATCTTAGCTACAGTAGCTAAATATAGGTTAATAAAGGAACTAAAGGGCATATTCTTTGGACTCAATATTTCTCCACTAAATACGGGGCAAATTATTGCGGTCGGACAAGAACTTATTATATCAAAAAAGTAAAAAAAATGATAATGAGAAAAGAAAAATTTGAATTAATTGACACTAAAGGTCATAGTAACCTTGTTCGTTCAGCAAAAGAAGCGCTAACTCTCTTTTTGCATCTATTTATACGGGATTCTTATAATACTGGGGGTTATCTAACTGTTGGTATAGACAGCGGAATTGAATCAGTCACTACCTTGCTGCATGGAATTGGAGAGGTTATCAATCCTTCTGTGCGAGCATTGGAAAGTAGTAAGTTTACTGTTATTGATGAGTTTTATTCATATGCAAAAAAGAAGGGAAAAAGCAGTAAAAGAAAGCCTATCATCGTATCAAAGAAAAACTATGGATGGATAGCGTTCCCTAGGAGCGAAGATAATAATGCATACGTAGATGTACTAGCTTTCCGCGCTGGATTAGGTCATGGCAGTGATTGTGTAGCTGCATGGACTGCTATTGATAATGGATACATGACGCATGAAGAGGCAATAAATCTATACAAAGAAAATCAATTCATAGATCGGTTTTTACAAGAGATGATTGAGTATAGAAAAAGAGCTATAATTGTGTAAGAAGTAGTTTCGTTTCTTATCAAAAAAGTCCAGCGAGCTTTTCTCTCTGGACTTTTTTCATAGCTTTTTCCTTGATAAAAGAACGTAAGTTCTTATTCTTTCTCTAATCACTTTCTACTTTCTATTTTTTACTTTCTATTTTCCCTCATGTACCTCTGCCACGACTGTGAACACGCCAATCCTGTGAAACTCGGAAGATGCCCAAATTGCTGAGCATTTGGTACGTTTATCAAAGATCCAACCAAGGTAAAGAAATCAAAAAGTACTTCTGTGCGCGAAGGGACTTGATGAGATCAGTTGAAACTTGGAACTACGAAAGCATCGACCTGGTACGATCTACAACATCCAGAGATGGAAAGGATCTTCACTTCGTGAATCAAGTGATGAGGATTATATCTCCTATGAGGAGAACCAGGGATAGGAAAATCCACCATCATGCTCCAGATCCTAGAACAACTCAGCCAAAACAACAAGATCAAGATAGCCTACTTTTCCTGAGAAGAAGACAGCTCACAAATCACCGACAGAAAAAACAGACTCGACGGCAAACCCAACGATGACCACCCCCTTACAAAGGGGGTAGATGCCGGTAAAGCGGCAGCTGGGGGATCTCAGGATCAAGCTGCAGTTGAACCAAAGTCAGCATCTGAGGCATGATCTCCAGGTTTCGACATCTACCAAGCACACCACCTCGAAGACATCCTCACCACCACCGAAGCGAATCAATATGATCTCATCGTCGTAGATTCTATCCAGACCGTCTATACTCCACATCATCCAAGCGTGGCTTGATCTATTTCCCAGATCAAACGATGTAGCGAAAAGATCTCAGAACGATGCAAGAAAAATGGTGTAGCATGTTTCCTTATTGGTCATGTCACCAAGTGAGGAGAAATAGCGGGACCGAAATATCTCGAACATATCGTAGATGTAGTATTATATCTAGAGTGAGATAGATACGGGCAGTATCGTTTTCTTAGAACCAAGAAAAATAGATTTGGGCCCAGCGATGAAGTCGGTATTTTTGAGATGACTTTATTTGGTCTACTGCCCGTGTATGACCTCAAAGATCGCATCATCAATCAAGCCAACATCACTGCCCCAGGAAATGTACTTACGGTAGGAATCGATAACGGAAGACCTGTGATTGTTCATCTAGAAGTATTGTTAAATAAAGCCAACGGAAAATATCCACAACGTATCACCTCAGGGATCGAACAAAAAAGACTGCAAATTATCATCGCTATTCTTGAACGTTATCTCAAGATCAATCTCAGTGCCTTTGACATCTATGTCAACATCCCTTGAGAATTCGAGTTCCGTGATACTGGCTTAGATCTTGCAATCGCAGCTGCAGTTTACAGCCAGTCAAAGAATGTCATCATCGATAAACAGCTCGTTTTCTTATGAGAATTGGGACTCTCCGGACAACTCCTCCCTACGAAAAATCACAAAAGAAGAAAAAACGACATCCAAGAATTCGATTGTATTGATTTTGAACGCATTAAATACATTACAGAACTGCCGCAGATTCTTTAAACAAAAAAGCACACCTATAATAAGGCGTGCTATTCAAAAATAACTTTTATGTAATAACTTATCTTGTCTCAGTTTCTATAGGTATTGCCCTCAAACAATCAATTACTCTCATGTGAAATTTTTTAAATATTTTACCAATTTCTGTGTTATGTTTTAGTAAGGTTGCCATAAATACTTCCAACGTTACTTCTTTCATATCTAACTCATATGCCAGTTCCTTAGATTTCTTTAATAGAATTTTAAGATCGTCATTATACTCTACATCATCTATATCAATTCCATCACGGTTTCCCTTGGGTAACTTATCAAAAATCATTTCACCTATCTCAGTCATAACGGATCCTCTTTTTTCGAAGTACTTATGAAGAAAGTGCTGCTTTTGTTCTTTCTTCAAAATCTGTAATGCCAATATTTTGATACTAAGTTTACTGTTTTTGGTATCAACAGTAAACTTCCTAGCATTGAGTAAGTGCTTTTCAAAATCTTTTGAGTATACAACCAGGTCATCAATATATACTTCTTTGTATTGTGATTCGCACTTGTTTGAAAGCTTCTGTATGACTGCCAAAGAAACGCCATAACTTATTAACAACTGAGAAATTAAGTTCTCAGTTTTTAGTATTTCAAACACGATACCATACTCATTAACTAAACTTGTATTCGCCCTTTCTTTTGCTCGTTTTTTTGCCTTACTAAGAATTTTATTCATTCGATTTGATAAAACCTGTCTCTTGTTTTCATCAGAACTAAATGCTGGCATCAAATGATTTGCTGACACCTTTAGGCTATGAAAATCTTCAATCGAGAAATCATCTAAAATATATCCAAAGTTTTTAGTAAATAGCGCTTTTATAAAATGAGCTATTGTGACTTCCTCGTTATTCCTTTCCTTCGCGTAGCTTTGAGCAAAAAGTATTAAATCCTGAGCTGGCACGGTAAAATCGTCATACGTCATATCTCTTATATTTAGTTTTTTAATGATCAATGTGTTTATAATAATTACTATATATAAAATGTCAACTATTGCAAGATCCTTAATACCTTTTGGATAACTATTAGTTAGCATTTGCTTCAAAGAGAAAGCATGCATTTATCAAAATTTCTTCAGATATTCTTACTTACAAGAAGAAATAAAAGAAAAACAAGACTTTTTCACACCTTTTTCATCTTTTTTCTGCATTTAGAAGAATTAATCTTCATTTTTCGCGTATTTTCTAGATTGGCTCTCTGAAGGGCACACACAGTCTCTCTAATCAGAGTCAACCATAATTAGACAACTCTGTCAATTAGCGACACCACGTTTTCACTGAATCATGCTAACCATAGGTTAGTGTATAACGCTGTATAAAGTTTGTAAAGACAGCTCTTGTCCCTATAAGGTAATCACATCAAACAGAAAGCGAAAACAAAAAAATTATTTTGCTAAACAAAAAACCAAAAAATACGACACCTTATCTATAACATCTCACCTACCAAGGGAGTGTATAGCGAACTGCTATAGATAGTGTCCTCGAATAATTAATCATTTGGTACTCAATCAAGTCATTAATTATTCGGGGAAGTGTATTCACTTATGCTATCTATATTAACCCCGAAGGTTTCCCTTCAGGGTTTTCTTTTTGTTGAAAATTAATAACCGGCGAAGCAAACTTCGTGGTATCTTTATTAAGGAAATGATGAAAAACTTAGCGAAGAGTTAGAATACAGAAGTTCGAAGAAAGTTCAAAAAAATGAATTGGCTTGTTTGCTATCATTTCCTCGAGGAGGCAATTCTTCACTGCTCGAAAAAAGATAAAAAAAACAAT
>CALGNI010000070.1 GCA_937958645.1 Candidatus Absconditabacterales bacterium | reverse complement strand
CCAGATTTAGTCAAATTTCCACAATGTAACTGCTCACAAGGATATAATACTAATTACTATAGAGTATATATCGAAGCATGCTTCCGTTGCGTTCCGCTACCACAAGCAACATCCACGAAGGGTCGTCGGCCGCCGAGCGGGACGCGGACCGACTAGGGGTTTTTTGCTTCGTTTTTGGGCCTATGCCAAAAATGAAGAAGGGAGCATAGTTATGCTAATTAGCAATGTTAACGTATCGAAGCTTTACATACTTGTGAGCAGTTACTCCACAATCCTTTATTTTCCTTGTATCTAACATCTAAACCAGTATTTTAGGTGTATTTATCATTTACATCTATACTATGCCATTCTTCCAAAACTTAAAGAACGCTCCTACAAGAAAAAAGATCAGAACCGGGATTATCATTTTGGTGATTCTTGCTTTGTTTGGATCATATTTTTTTGGTGATTTTAGTAAAAGAACAAAAAATATCTTACTCTGAACAGGGATAGCTGCAGTGGCTGCTTTGTGAGTAGATCTCGTTACCTATGAAGTTGATTTAAAAACCCTGCGAGATACAGGTTCTATTGATGACTCTAGAAAGACCTATAGTAATGGTCTGGCATTGTTGGGAGATTGTAGCGCAAAGAATGACTTAAACTGTGATAACTTTGAAACACAAGAGGATGCTCAATGAATGTATGAAAGATGTATGAATAAGATCTTGGAATATAATAAGGACGTTACTGACGCAGTTTCTTTAGATGTATATGGACTTGATGGGAATAAGAATGGTATTGTTTGTGAGCATTTGCCTAGTAGTAGCTAGTTATTTTTTCATCTGGGAAAAGAATATCTTCACTGAACAGCAAATTAGTGATACAGAAAAATACGCAAGAGAAATGATTCATCGCTTAGACCGATTTCGTGATAACTGAAATAAGATTCTAGATCACCTTGTTGATGACCGCCTTAGTACCAATAGAGATCTTGACTTACTTACTCCAGAAACTAAAGAATTAGCTCTTGAGTTCTTAGCTGCAGCTGAGAAAGAAGGGTATCAAATATTTATCACTGAATGATGGAGATCTCAAGAGAGGCATGATATGCTATATGAACAATGAAGAACTATTCCATGACCTATAGTTACTCGAACCCAAACGTCTACACATTTGAAATGAACATCTTTTGATATAGCTTTTGAACCCAAAGTATATGGAACTGCATATCCTGATGATGAGCAGCTCTGGACTGAACTATGAGAATTATGAGAGTCTTTGGGTCTAAGGCGATGATGATGTCGAAGAAATCCAGATAAGCCACATTTTCAGAATGGACGATAGAGATAAAATAGAAAGTAAAAAATAAAAATTAAATTTTCACCTTTCTATTTTTTACTTTCTATTTTACTCACATGTCCCGCACTCCTCACCTGTACTGAGCTACCTACTGAATCGTGATTAATGAAAAGAATCAGATTTTGATGTTGGAAAGAACTAATACCTGATACTTTGACGGATGATATTGCTTGCCTGCTGGTCATATAGAGCAATGAGAGTTAGCTTTTGCTAGTATTCAACATGAGTTAGAAGAAGAAATTGGGATTAGCGTAACTTCTAATGATGTGAAACTCATCCATGTATTGCATAGAATCAATGATCAGCCTACTGGATCTAGAGAATATTTTGATCTATGTTATGTGATAAAAAGCTGGACTTGAGAAATAATTAATAATGAACCTGAAAAATGCTCATGACTTACTTGGTTTGATCATGACGCACTTCCAGAACATATGTGACCAGAGAATAAACTCTTTGTCGAGTCTTATATAGATAAGTGAGATTCAGAGATTGTTTTTACTGAGATGGATTTGAGGTAATAAATTTGAGTGATAATTAAGGAAGCTCTGCAAAATACAATTTTCACGCCATCTTCCAAAAAGAGCTAGTATTTTTAAAATAGAGTTTGGCTTATTTAAGCTTCCTTGAGGAACCGTGAAAAATAAAAAAATCGAAAATAATAAAAAATCTTTTCAATTCTTCAGAGGTTCCTTAATTTCATAACATTTTCATAGATCTCTCGTTGAATATTTGCAAAAAAGAAGTAATGTTCATATTATATAGTTATCAGTTTTATAAGCAACACTCACAATGATGAATCAACTACCTAATACTGTTTATGTTGTAATATCGAAGGTAAAAGAAGAGTGACAAGTGTATTTTCTTGCAAAATCTAATCAAATAGATTGATTTTATGCTGTCTGAGAAACACTTGATGATACTATTGATAATGCTAGAGACGTTTTAAATGATATGTATAAAAGATCCAAAAAGTTAACCTTCCAAGATTTATATATTAACTGGAGAATAAAAGAAATGTTGGCTTTATAAAAGTAACTAGCATGTCAAAGTATTCATCCATGACCTATAAACAGGTTACTAAAGTTCTAAAAAAGAAATTTTGATGTAAATTTTCTCATAATATTAACTGAACTCATACCTGGCGAATAACCCCAGATTGAGTATGATTCAACGTTTATAAAAACAAAAATAAGCCGATTCCTAAAGGACTAATGAATGAAATTTTCAAAGCTTCTGGAATTAGTAAGAAAGATTTCTATTTGTAAGAATTCAACATGTTGTGATTGTATACTCCTACTGTATGAACCTATGTAAATGACAACGTGCAGTCACACAATAGAACAACTATGCTCTCTATCAATAGCTAACTGTATACAATATGAGCATCCATCGTGTTATTTATAACATGATATGCTAGTGATCTAGGGTGAATAACCGCTGCGATTCATATTTTAAGTATTTTTTCCTTTGTTTTTCTTATCGCGTATATTCTTTCAGTGAGAAATATTCAAGCTGATTAGTAGAATTGTATTATCAAATCTTGATACTCACTATGTGTCGTTCATATTACTTTTTGCAAAATATCATTCCCTCAGTATACTTTCATTTTATGATATAGCTTGAATAGATGTGATTAGATAAGGAATATAATGATAAAGAGTACAAAGAGTTGAATTATTTAAGAAAAGCAAAAACTGATTTAGTTACATGAGCAATGCTCTATGAAGAGATGTTTTGATTGATATGAGCCATTGATCTTTCAAAAGAAGAGTTTCTGAAATATATTCTATTTTATGCTAATGCTAGATTTTTAGTGGAAGAGCTTCATCCTAGTAGTGTAGAAAAGATCAAAGATCAACTAGATCTGTTGTATGAATCTTTGCTTTCTCATGATGAGGCTAAAATTCTTTTATCAAAACATGAAAAAGAAGTTGATCTATGAGATGATCATACGGAATACGAAAAATATGAATTAGCGCAACTTAGCGATTCTAGTAATACTATCGATAAGATATACAGAATAATAGAATCTGATCCTCATGTTGTTTCTATGAATAATGAATATCTTGCAAATGCAATCAAGAAGGACTTTTGCGACGATTTGAGTGAAGTATTAAATTAGTTGCTGAACAAAAAAATCATCCAATTTTGCTGGATGATTTTTTAAGTTTGAATTAGGAATTTATGCTATTTCTATACTTTCAGTATACTGCCCTTAGGTAATCTTCAAGTTCAAGTATTAGCTCTTCGTTAGCTACTTCTCAATCTTTTTTCATGAGCCAATTCTTAACTAATTCTTCTCATTCTTCCTGATACTCCATTAGATTTGTTGGTATGTGCCTTATGTCCTGAGTTTTATTTATCTCAACTAATGAAAACTCTGTTTGCTTGCCTAAATCATTACTAGTTTTTTCTTCAGCTACTAGTAGGAACTGACCATTTCATGACTCTAGGCTACTTGGTGTGCTTTCAAATCAACAATCTGATCTAATAACTCAGTCTCACTCTCAACGTAATTCAATTCTAATTTCTAGCGTATTCATTTTGTTTCTATAAAAATTTAAAAGTAGCTTTTATAAGTAAGCCATCAATATTTATAGTTTATTTTTGTGACAACGCAAATACAAACACATCTTCATCTACTTCACCGTAACACTCTTCGCCAAGTTCCTAGGTTTATCAATATCATTACCCAACAAATCAGCAACATGATATGCTAACAACTGTCCTGCAACTGCAGTCAAGAAAGGATAAATCTCGTCAATGGTTTCGGGGATGGTGATTTGTCGATCAGCTTCTTCTACTCTTTTATCTCCTATTACGCAGATTTTCCCTTTTCTCGCTCTGATTTCTTGGAAGTTTGAAAGATTTTGCTCAAACATTTCATCATTTGGAAGATTGAAAATAGTTGGCATTTCTTCTGAGATAAGCGCTAATGAACCATGTTTTAGCTCCCCTGCTCCATATGCCTCACTATGGAGATAGGTAATTTCTTTGAACTTAAGGCTGCTTTCTGCTGCGATGGGGTATTGGTATCCTCTTCACAAGAAGAAAAAGTTTTTGTATTGCATGAGATCCATGGCTATTGATCTTATGTGATCTGTCTGATCAAGTACGGTTTCTATATAACTAGGAAGATGTTCCAATTCTCTCATGATTTGCTGATATTTCGAGAGGCGCATTCCTCTTCTTTTTCCTAAGAATAATGATACCAGCAGTAAGCACATAGACTGAGCCATAAAGGCTTTGGTTGAAGCTACTCAGATTTCTGTCCCAGCCCTTAAGTATAAACCACTGTCTGTCATACGGGCGATACTTGAGCCTACGACGTTCACTACACCAAAAGACTTTCCTCCTTGCTCTTTAAGCATCTTTAGTACCTCAAGACTATCAGCTGTTTCACCTGATTGAGACACAAAGATATGGAGTTTGCTTTCATCGAGGAAGAAAGGCTTGTTTTCATACTCACTAGCGATCTCATTGTGTGAAGGGATCTTTGAGAGAGTCTCAAATCGGTACGTTCATAACCATCCTGCATTGTTTGCGGTTCCGCAAGCGACAGTGGTGATTTGCTTGATCGACTCATTCCCCATTCCATGAAAGGCATCTGCATGAAGACTATTATTCTCAAAACTTACTCTTCATTTATAGATTCTCTTGATAATTGCTGGCTGTTCATAGATTTCTTTAAGCATAAAATGTTTATACTCACCTTTACTTGCTTCTAAGATCTTTTGATCAAAAGTCTCGATATCTCTTTTTGTGACATCACCATTAGAAAGAATTGTGTAATCATTTCATTGCACCTTGATCAAATCTCCATCCTCTAGGTAGATCATCTTGTCGGCATAGCCGCTTAGTGCCTGAGTGTCTGATGAGAAGTATTGTTCACCTTCGCTGTTATATGCATACACTAAGGGTGATCACAACCTAAGCGCTATCATAGTATCTGGTGTACCTTCATGCATAATCAGTAGTGCATAGGCTCATCTTATCTGTTTTTGAAGTTCTTGGGTGGTTTCAAGCATGCTTTTTGAGTCTTTATGTATTTCTTCAAGGAGATTAGCCACTACTTCAGTGTCAGTTTCAGAGTCAAACCTATATCATTTTTTGATGAGGTCTTTCTTGATACTAGCGTAATTCTCTACGATTCCATTATGAACAATCGTTCGATTCCCATCATTGGAAATATGGGGATGCGTGTTTTGCTCAGTTACTCCTCCATGAGTAGCTCGACGGGTATGAGCTATTCATTGAGTATATCATGCATCCAAGAAGTCAGTTACTTTTCAGTTTAACGCAGAAACTTTACCCACTGCTCTGATTCTTGACTTGTCTCATGATTGTTTTTTCACAAAAACTCATGCGCTATCATACCCACGATATTCAAGTCTCTCTAGACCATGAAGTAATATTTTTACTGCATCATTTTTTCCACGATATCAAAATATTCAACACATTTTTTTCTAATACTATATAAAAGCATTTAGTATAAAAGTATTTTTAGTCCTTTATAAGTCAGTGTCAATAATATATTCTTGACTCAATAGTAATATTTATATATACTATTGCAATGAGTTAAAAAACAGTCAAAATTATTATTAAATTTATTACTTTCCTTGCATTATCAAAAAAAAGACGTAAAGTTGTTTTAGTATATAGAAAATTCTAAATGCAATCTTTGCAAGCTGCTTATTGGCGCTTGGTTGAAAAAAAGTATGTCTTGCTTCATACATATAAATACTCCATTGCTTATGAGTAATGAGTGTAGGAGAAGTTGGTCTTGTTATAATAGATTGGATCAAAAATCAGAAGGATTATTTTATTTATCTTCTCGCTCTTGATGAAGAAACTAAAACGATGAATAGCAGCTATTTTAGTTTGAGAGTTTGTCACCTTACGAAGTAAGGATGAAAGATTTAAAGCTAAAGTTCAATCAGCTGATGGTACAGCAAAAATAAAAGTAATTGCTAATGAACTTTTCGATTTCAATAAGAAGCTCGTAGAAGATATTCAATCGACCAATGTGCAAGAAATGAAAGAGAAGGCACTAGCTTGGTTTACGAAAGAGGCAGAACTGTTAGAAGAAAAGCTTACTACTCGAGAGAGTGAATATGCATCGTGGTCAGATGAAAAACTCCCTATATATCTTATGTGATTGGAGAGTCAGTTTAAAAAATATGAAGAAAAAGCAGTTCATCGAAAAGAAAAGCTCATTTGAGAGTTGGATCTTGAAGAAACAATTGCACTATTTACCAAGCGTATCGATAGTGCCCGCACATCATTACAGAACAATAAACCGCTTACATAAACAGAAAATATATATTTTTTATCACTTACTAAACCTTATTCAAATGTTATTCAATTTTCAAACATTCATCGCTGACCTAAGAGAAAACCAGGAGAAGAAAGAGGTTGTCGAAAAATTTGAGAAACATTTTGGTGAAATTTCTTGAGAAGCTAAAGATCAAAATTGGTATAAGAACTATACCTCCAAGTTTAAAAGTGTTTCTTACCTAACACCTGATGAACTTAAAGATGATTTTGATCGATCGTTCTTGATGGAATTAGTTGCATCATCATTTTCTAGTGATTGATTATTAGAGTCAATCGAAGGATCTGAGCTTCCTGAGTTTGTGATATCTGTCCAGTCTGGAGACCAAGTGGTGGTAAAGAAGGTTTCAGAACTACGATGATTTCAAATATTGAGACTGTATGAGATCTATATTGAAGAACAAATGAACCTTCAGGTATTGATGGCAGAAGATGAAAAGGAAAAAGACGCTATTGAAGCGCAAAGAGATGCACGTAGTCATAGACGAAATATCGTGATGGATAATCTAGACAAAGAAGAACTAACCAAACAAGATAAACAAGAGAGAGAAGGAAAATTAGACGATTTGATGGGACAATTGTAATCATTTCTTTCTAGCCAAACAATCCAGTCTGCTGTACGGTAGGCTTTTTTGTTTGTATGGTCTTTCCCGTGAGTTCAAAAAACTCTGATAATTTGAGGATAGTAACTCAGGCTTCTTTTGCCTTAGTAAGTTTTGATCATGCCTTCTCTCAACAAAGGAGGTAGTCAGTGTTTTTTGACACTGAACTACTTAATGCTCCTCCTTCATGGATAACAAAATCAGAAAGTTGATCTCTGGAATACTGTTCAAAACTTCAAGTAATCACAAATTTTTTACCGGACAAAGATCATCCCCTAATGCTCATGTTATCTAATACTACTTTAACCTCTTCCTCATCAAGAGCCTCTATTAGAGCTATAGTTTGCTGAGAATTTGACCAAGCTCCAACAGACTCAATAGTTTGTTTACCTAGTCCGTATAATTCAGTAAGATAGTTGTCATCAGAAAAGAAAGTCAGGAGGTCTGTTCGATGTGCATCTTTATTGTTTCCTTTTTCTGCTCGCCAAGAGCTAAATCATTTGCTCAAATCTTGACTAACCTTTTTTCATACAAATTTAATTCAAAAACCATGAATTCGTCTCCATAGTTCCTTGGTTTTGGTTCATTCGATTTCTTCCAATATTTTTCATATTTTCTTATCTCCTATTCACTGAAGTGTCTTAAGCTCTATTCATTTGCTAGACAATCAGAAAAGATCAGCAGGATTATTAAGATATCTTTGTTGAACAAGAAGCTCTATAATACTTGCTCACAATCATTGAATATTTAGACAGTTTTTGGCTACAAGATGTTGCATTTGCTGTACAATTTTCCCTTCACAGTTGAGACTAGGACATACGATAGCTACCTCAGTATCGTTTTGTAGCGTTGGCGTACTACAAACAGGACAAATCTCAGGAATCCCAATAGGTCTTTCGACTCATTCACGTCTACTAAGTATTGGGCCCAGGATATAAGGAATTACTTCCCCACTTCTTTGCACTCGTACTCGATCGCCAATTCTGATATCTAGGCTCTGTGTGTTGTCAAAATTGTGCAATGTAGCTCTAGAAATTGTTACTCCTCACAATGCTATGGGTTCTAGTTCTGCTACTGGAGTAATTGCTCATGTGCGTCCTACTTGGTAGGTAACGGAATGAATCCTTGCAGCGACCTGTTTTGTAGGAAATTTGAATGCCATAGCTCGTCTTGGATGATGCTCAGTACTTCCAAAAATCTCTCTCGCTTTCATGTCATTGACCTTGATTACGAGACCATCCATTTCGATATTATCAGATTCAAGTTGACTAATCACTTTGGTATCCTTGCAGATTTCAACTACTTGATCTAAACTTACTCCGTATTTTTTCCATGCATGAACAGGAATTCATGAATCAATGAGATACTGCATTTGATCTGTTTGTTTATCAAACAGTAGCCCGCTCAATACATCATAGATAAAAATCACAAGACCTCTCTCATATACTATCTGCGAATCGCGTTGTCTCAATGTTCATGCGGCAGCATTTCTAGGGTTTGCAAAAACAGCATCTCATGATTTGATAAGTTCTTTATTGATTGCTTCAAAACTATTTATGGGGAGAACAATTTCTCACCTAAGACGTACCTCATCTAGTTCTGAAAAAGCTTTTATGTACAGAGGGATATTTCTAAGCTTTGAAACATTATTGGTAATATCTTCCCCTATAGTACCATCTCATCTCGTGATTGCTTGTAGGTAGTGTCCCTTGCGATACACTATTTCAACTGATGAACCATCAAGCTTTGGATCAACGTTATAGCTCCACTGATCTAATCATTCCTTCTCAGCGATTCTTTTCAGTTGTTTGTCCCGATCAAGAAGATCTTGAGTGTTGTAGCTATTTGATAAAGATATGAGCGGAATTGGATGTTCAGCCTTGGTAAATCAATCTGCTAGCGATGCAGTTCATATTTTCAATGTTGGACTATTGAGATTTTTTTGTTCTGGATACTCCTCTTCTAGCTGCTTCAATAAGCTAAAAAGTATATCATACTCACCGTCAGAGATCTCTGGTGATGCTAACTCATAATATTGGCAGTTGTGATGGGATAACACAGCTATAAGTTCATCAAAAATCACACGTATCGTGCTCGTATCTACAGTTGTATGATCAAAATTTAGATATTTTTTGGTTAGTTCATTCATGCATTATGTATACCGATCACTAAAGTTCATTCAATTAGAACTAGTAAAAACTTTAAACTTTATGGGTGCATGATTTGAGAAGCAGTAAATGAAGTAGGAGATCTGTTTGCCGCAGAAGGTATTGAGGTGCAGAAGGAAGCGGTTGAACATAAATATAGGATGATTTATTTGACGAGGTTCATGAT
>CALGNI010000069.1 GCA_937958645.1 Candidatus Absconditabacterales bacterium | reverse complement strand
CAGTCATACTTCATCAGCTAATATCACTCCTCTTGAAAGAGGATTATCAAAGTAAAATAAAGCCCCATCTATCTGATGAGGATTCATATCTATTGTTGCGTTCAATAGGGAAATTCACAATCTATCTACTCATAGATCTCTTTGAGGATGTTGCAATGTAAGCTGATATGCAAAGTATTTTGCATTTATATCTGACATGATTTTTATTAATGAATTACCATAGTATCTATACCGAAACAGCATAAAAAACCAAATGTAAAAGGACGGAATTATTAGTTTTCAAGATATGGCATCAACAGCATCTGCCACTTCTCCAAGAATTTATTCAGAGACAACGTACCATCAAGGATAATTTCCTTGTCTTCAAGGAATTGTAGATCCAGTACACAATGATCATATTTCTGTGTAATATGCCCATCTTCAAAAAAAATCTCCAACCGTTGAGGTGGGAGAAGAAGAAATCATTGTTGTAGTCAGTATCTTAGCCATATAACGTATGCATGATGCTTGCCTTTGGGTAGAGTGAGCATTTTACTTGTTGAGTTGTGATCGTTCATGATACAATACCCTACAAAGATCTTTAGATCTCCTATTTGGAGATACTCAGTATCGTATCATTTTTTAATCTCAGGAATGATTCATCTCAGAGATATCTCACTCCTGACTGCATATAGTGCAGATGTGTGCAGAAAGTTTGGATCTTCTGAAATAATTGATCATGAATACATCTCTGTCATGGTATGGCATTGCAAGTAAAGTATTTTACAAGCACACACATATCTAAGAATGAAGGGAAAGCTAGTATAACATTCAATCAAGATTGCTCAGAACTATATTATAAAAAAATCCTATCATGATTTGACTATTTCGGTATATTAAGATATACTTAGTTTATGGATAGAATTAGGGGATTTTCAGAACAAATGTACCTAGGTGACAAGATTTTCTCAGCACATACTTGAGAAAGATCTTTTATAGATCTCAGAAAGAACACAATCAGTGTTAGCACCTCACTTTTACACGAATGTTGATGAGATATTCGTTGTGCATCATCACGAATATACACTATGAACAAAGTTGGTCGTATAGCTAAAGATAAATCTCAAGTATGGATGTTAGCTTTAAGTGAAATACTTTCAAAACCAAAAGTGTATAAGGAATTTGTAAAAACTCTTCAACACTATACTGATCCAACTCACAATAATGCATATGTTCAAATGTTTTTTCTTAGTCAATTAGCTGGAACTGAATGACTACACCCACGCATAAGTGAAACACTCAACAACTCTATTGATAGTGAAAAAATCGAGCAACCACGTATTCGTGAAATACGAGAAAAGCTTATCTTAGAAACCTGAATAACTTCTGTGCAACAAGGTCTCGGACTTATTCTCCAGGAACTAAGAAAGCATCCTTTGCAAGACGAATCATTAGATAGATCTCTCCCACTGCATCTGTTAAGTGAGCTCGCAAAAAGTCAATGACTATTAGATGTATGTCGTGAGATTTCCAGCACAAATAAAACTATCAAAAAGAAGATAGAAAAACAAATTGAAAAAAAAGATAAGGATAAAAAGAAAAAAGAATTTCAAGAGACACCTGCTCAATCTTTTCAACAAGAGTACTCACCTAAAGATAGTATTATGGAAAGCTCGCCAGACTCACCTGTTCAAATAATCTGAACACGAAGTCCCCCAATTTGATGATATTTCAAAGAAAAAGTATGAACTTGATTTACTTCTTCCCTCCAATGGGAAACAAGTATTGATAAAAAAAAGATGATTATGCCCAGCACGTGAGATATTACACATATGTACGAGTGCATATTACCAAATGACGATTCAATGGTTTCACTACCTTTACCACATGGTCTCATACCTGCACAATGGGATGGTACTTGTAAAGTTGCTCAAGCAAAGCACTGATTATTTCTTATATCATGAACTCCATGATCACGTATTCGTATATGATGTAGATCTAGCGATAAGGAAAATTGACACCTTGTTCATACACTTGACTCAGATCTGAGTGATTACTCACAACCTCTTTGCTCTATTCTTCCCAAAGATGTGCAAAATATTTTAGATGCTAATACATGAAGCAAAGCAGACCAGCTCACACAACTTGCCAGTACAATAAGATCAAAATTATACTCGACCAAATATCAATGAACATATAAAAACAATAGTGATACAGCAGATGAGTATATAGCATTACTACGAGAAGCAAATAAGATGGAATGTTATAGTGCAAATCATCTCTTGATAGCTTTAGCAAGGCATATTTGAGTTCCTGCTAGGTTAGCCATGTGATATCGTACAAACTTCACGCACAATAGTAAAACTGCTATTAGTTCAAATGATGGTCATGCACGAGCCGAATTATATATCAATGGAAAGTGGCAACGTCGAGATGTGACACCACTAACTCCTGATCCTGAAGATGATAATGACGAAAATTCTGATACCAGTCCATCAGAAAACTCTGAAGATAACGCAAGTCAAACTCAAGATCCATCTGATACTCCACAAGATTCATCCGAACAAGATCCTCTTGAAGAACTAGAAGACATGGCAGAACATCCAATCACAGAAGAAGATATTGCAAAAGTATTAGAACAAAAAAGTGAAGATCCTGATATTTCAGCTCAACGTCGTGAATGAATTTCCCTTGAGCAAGCAAAAGATACCTACGATCGTATACAAAAAAATAAGCACCGTAGCAGTATCTTTGCACGCAAACTCAAAAATTGGCTACAAGATGTAGCTATTTCTCATTCTAGTTCCCAGTCGAACACAAAACGCCCTACATGAGATTTAGATATACAACGTGTTCTGAAAAATCAAAAACTACTTACACAACATCCTGATGAAGTCATAAAGCTTGCAAATAGCGAGCTACCAATTTGGAGAAAAAAAACAGAACAAATCAAAGAAGTGGTTTCTCTCCCTGAAGAGCTCAGACTCCATATGTATATAGATGTTTCAGGGTCTATGAGATGACATCGAGAAAGTGTTAAAAATGACATAGTAATGATTTGGGATAGTCTACGTCAACTTGCATGACTAACTAAGAAATTATGAATGAAAGTAAGTGTTGAGGTGCATGCATTTGCTGATAGGGGGACATTGTTTTCTTGAGATGGAAAGAGTACGATCAGTATCAATATGACGGACAAGAGTATTTCACATCTCAGCAATCTACTTACCAAGATTCCCAATGAATTCCAACGTAGTGCAGGCACATGAAATGATGAAAATTCATTTTATGAAGATGTCGTACTCACAAGATATGAAGAAAAAAATAAAGAAGAAAAATCAAAAAAACGCATTAAGCATATCTGATTATCTTTTACTGATCAAGAAACACTAACTGATTGATCTTCATCTTTTGGAAATAAATCTATCGCATGAGTAAGCTTGCCAAAACAAAATAATCATGATAGACTAGAATCATATCTACAATTATTGCAGTCTCTAGATCTTCCCATCATCGCTGTGAACTGCGAAGGTGAAGCAAAATGAGATAGTTGATATTATAGCTACATTGCATGATGAAGCAGTCATTTCAATAATATGCCACAAGTCTTGTTTGATGAAATCACTAAATTAATTCCAACAAGAAAAAAATAATAACTTGCATAAACTATATATCATAGATATAGTCAACACGCTAGAGTTAGTAAGCAAACCTTACTGAGCATGCACATATTATCCTGAAACTGATCACAGAGAGTAAACTGGAAAATGTAAACAAACTTTGTTTGTTACTTTGTCAAATACATATTTGCCTACTCTTCTAGTCATCACAAGTGTCATAGATTCGTCTATGGCTCTGATTTTATTTACTCTCCATTGCTCCTACGTTGAATCATTAGCTAATAACCGTAAATTGAACTCTAGGAACAACAATAACAACAATATGGCTATTCTCCCAAATGATCAGTCAGGTTTCCAGAATCACTTCTGCTCGACACAGAAGTGATTTTTAGTTGACCTTCTACATGCATATGAATCTGCAAAGAAATGAAAAAAATCTGTAGAAATAGATTTATTTGATATAGAATTTGAAAAGAATATTTACCAACTAGCAAAAGAACTTGTGAATAAAACATATAAACCCTGAATTTATAAAGCTTTTATAATTTTTGATCCTGTATGTAGAGAAATATTTGCAGCACCGTTCCGTGATCGCATAGTACATCATCTCATCTATAAATATATTGCAGAAACAATGGATAAGAAAATGTACTACCATAGCTATGGTGCAAGAAAAGAAAAATGAATACATCTAGGTGTGAAAAAAACACAGTCATTTATTCGTTCATGTCATGCTAAGCACAAACAAAGCTATATTCTTAAAATTGATATCAAAAACTATTTTCACAGCATTGACCATAATATTCTTATTGAAACACTATACTCATTTATCTCATCAAGCCACCTAAAATGTCTATTGTGAGATAAACGATTGATCTGGATTTGTAAAAAAGTAATTCTTCACGATCCAAGAATGTATGTAAGAAGAATATGAAGCATCTCTGATCGAAAATATCTTCCAAAACACAAATCATTTTTTACTCTTGAAGATTGAGTTTGACTCCCTCTAGGTCATCTTACTAGTCAATGGTTTGCTAATCGATATCTAAATGATCTTGATCATTTCATTAAGCACAAACTCAAAGCTCCTTGGTATTGAAGATATATGGATGATATGGTGCTTGTTCACCCTAACAAAAAGCAACTTCTTATACGAAAGAGTGATATAGATAAATATATTCAAAGGACTCGTAAAATTTGTTTACATCCTAAAAAAATATATCTACAAAACACTAACAAAGGAGTAGTTTTCTTGTGATACAGAATCCAAAGAGATGGGATACATCTTTGACCAAGAATTATTCGTAAACGATGGTGAAAGATTCGCTCTTGGAATCATTTATATAAAATAAAGCAAGCTCCTGACATTATAAGTGTTCGTGACACACTCAATACGTATCTTTGACGAGCTCAGCATGGTAAAAATTATAAACTGAGAAAAACAATGTATTTAGCTCTGCATCCGTGGTATCAAAATAAACTTATTCCAAGAAGTAATTACACATCTGTCAGACTATATACAAGATTATGTACCAAAAAACATATTAGATATCTTAAGCATGCAGACCCTTTTCTTTTTATCTCATAATTTTATTCATATGCTTTACTCTCATCTTCCAATTTTCAAAGATCTTTACTCTTTATCTAAAGAATTACTTTGAATAACTCAGCGTTTTCATAAGTGATATAGATATACTCTTGGAGAAAAAATTAACACATCAACACTAGATTTACTAGTTTATATTTATCAAGCACAAAGTAACAAAGAAGAAAAAAGAACTCATGTGATGAACATGAGAATACTTCACGAACAACTAGTGCTTCTTATTCGTCTTAGTCATGACTTAAATCAACTTTCTAAAGAACAGTATGCAGAATTAATTCCCAACCTCGAAGCAATAGGAAAGCAGTTAACTTCATGGCATCAAAAAATTTCTAAGTCTAACTAAGAAGTCTAAAAAAGATAAAAACTAAAGTTATCCTGAAACTGATCTACTTGGGAGAATAGCAATCCTGAAGCTATCGTGGTTCCAAGAGTTCAATCCACGGCTATCAGCTAATGATTCAACGTAGGAGCGAGATTGTCAAGATGATTTGTTGGTAAAATTTCAACTTGCATTGCATTCTCATACTTGCTGGAATCGATATCGTCATTGCTGTCAGGTGATAAACGACATTCATAGGATTTGCTCAGATTCATTCATATTTGGGAACAATTCATTCATTGATTCTTGGTATTGTTCTTTGGTACATCGCTCATATCACTTTTCATACACATCTTCTTTGAGTATTTGTTGAAACTCTTTCACAAATGTTTCATTATGAGTTCCATCTATTGCTCATTTGTAGATTAATGGAATATCTTTAGTTTTATCGGCATTGTAAAACCAATGAGATCTATCAGAATCAGATGAATATGCTGATAATTTCTTAAAAGCATTAGATCATTCACTATATTCTCAATCTGTCCAATTAGGATGAGCTTTCATTGGCTCATGACGATATGCTCTCCCTGTGAGCGTATCTATCGTTTCTGTAAAGCCATTATAACTACCTATTCTTACTTTTCCTGTATCTATTAGTTCCTTAGCCTTAGTCATGACTTTCAGGTACTGATCTGGTTTATCTTGTGATTCTGCTCGTTGCTTCATAGCATTCTGATGATCTTCTAGGTTTGAGTCCATTATTACGTCAATATTCTCAAATGCATCATGTATTTCTGTTCATGTTACAGGCTCAGTTGCTGTTTCTACTAGTTCTATTTCATCAGATCATCAGTTTTGGTTTCTTCATATCAGTTCATCTCGTTTCTTATCTCTTAGTTCTGCTCCATTTGCATCTTTAAGATCTTCTTGATGCCAGTTTTTTACTGCAAAATCTAGTGCATTTGCACGATATGTTCTCTCTGGTCTATCCTCCAGTTTAGCATACCATTTCATGTAATGGCTCATCATCTCGTCAATTTCTTCATCTTTTCCTTGTAACTCAGAGATTCTTGTTATTAGGTTTGATTGTCATGTTAGCTTTGCCTTGTCGTTTGGATATGCTTCAGCGAACCCATCCAACATGTTTGCATCTATGAGAAGTGAGATCACGAACAACTTCTGCACTTGCTGATCCATCTCGTATTGATTGATTGTTTGATATAAGAATTCTTTGAGTGTTCAGTTCCCATTCTTCATATGATTCAACCATCTCTTGATATCACGAAACGTGAAATTCTTGAGCTTCAAGATATCATCTTTTACAGCATCTCATGCAGTATAATCAAAACTTCTTTGTATTGTTGCATTGATTTTACTCATTACTTTTGGAATTCCTCAGATCACATTATTTGCATCTTCATCTCCTATAAATTCAAGTGTTCTTCTGTTCATTATTTTAGATAAGAGATGATATCATAACTCTTGCTCTGTAGGATACAGCATTTCAACTCTCTCAAATCTATTTAATGTTGAATCATCTGATCCATTTTCTGTTTGAGAGTACTTGTCACCATAATTCATAGTTGCTATCACAAAGTAGTGATGTCCAATAGTCATCTTATCTCATCCATCTCCAGCAACTTCTTTTGTGGCTCATTTCTTTTTGAGTTCATCCAAGAATCAGTTAACATCTCACTTGAGATCTCATGGCAACTTATCAAACTCGTCAAGTATTATCATCCTATCCTCAGCTTGAGCTTTTTGAAATCATTCTTTAATAAAAGCAAAGTTTATTGCATCAACTATAGTTGTGTCTACTGTATATTTACCTTTGAGTTCTGAAGAGGTATTTTCAGGATTACATTTCATAATAATTGGGTCTTTCCCTGTTTTTTCTCTAGCAAACTCTATTCATACCTCAGTTTTTCATGTTCCAGTAGGTCACACTATTCTTGTCGCAAAAGACTCTATAATTTTTCAGTCATCATCTCTCACAGCTTCAAAATTTTGCTGTAATCTTATATACACATTCCCAGCCGATGGAAAGTGAATAAAGTCAGCATCATGCATATATCTTAAATTTGATTTTACTTGATTATAGCTACGCATCACTCATCTTCATGGTATATCAAGGACAAGATAATCATTATATTGTCCTCTTTGATTTGCTAAGTACTTAAGTTCAGCAATTGGAGAAAATCATTTTTTTATATCATCTACAACAGACTGTTTAGATTTTGCTAATTGAAGCATTTCGGGATCAGAAAACTCTCATATATACTCTTTTCAGAGCTTCTTATGCAATTTCTGCTTTCTTTTTTCAGATGCATCCTTATCTAGAATATCTGCAATTTCTTTTGATTGAGATCAATATACATCTCATATCGTAGCTGTAGCATTAACACTATCTAGCTCATCAAGATACTCAGAAAAATTAATATTAGAGCTTGTGTTTCCCTCAGTTCTAAGAAACTTATTAACATCTACGTTAAAGATATTTTTACAAGCAAGTGCTTTTTCTTCAGTTCGTCATTCCATTCACTCATAGCTTTCTACAAATGCATCTCATATTTGATCTAAGGATATATCTTCTTTCAGTAGCTTCTTAATCTGCCCTCATGGAAATCAATTCAATGACTCTGGAGTTCAACGAAAAATATCTTCCCATTTTGCTTGGATCTTTTGTTTTTGTATTGCTTTTGTTTCTTGCTGATTTCTTCGATCAGCATATTCTTGAATTTGTAGCATATTCAAAGATTACTATTAGATAAATATCTAACAAAAGTATAATGATAATGCTAATTTTTGTCAACAATCAACCCTGATGTTCAACCCTGAATCAATTTATACTTTATGCTATCCAGCTTCATATAATAATTTATAAATCAAATAACTATAAATTTGTCAAAGTTACACATCAAGGTTTAATGCTGTAAACACAAGCATATTCGCATCTTTTTTTGATATTCGTTTTTCTTGTGGTACTTCTTGGATACTTTCAATCAAGTCTATCAATTTCACACACGCTAGTCTTACAAATCATGCAACTTCCAAGAGATTTCTTGATTCTTCTATTGAGGTTTCAATCATTCTTACAATCTCAAAAAGTGCTATATCTAACAAGGAGAGATTAACTTTTATATCTAATGTGAGTAGTGTATTTGACACTACATTTATTGTGTCTTCATATAACGCAATCTGCTCATCTAGTGTGATCCCTTGGTTATCTACATGTCATAGTCGCAACTGCACGACATGATCCATAGGTTTCAATAGCTTGATATCTATATTATTTAATCTTACATAATCACTCAATATATCATAGCTCTCATAGATTAATTTATAACACATCTTCATGAGGATTTCCTTGTCTTCTACGAATCTAATATACCGATCATCAATACTTGGTTCTGTCTCAGGAATATAAAGCATTGCATTAGCTTCATAGTGATCCATTGGTTCTGCTAGTCCATCAAAGAGAATATGTTTCATGAATGATATAGTGAAAAGATAAAGACAGATCAAGTAATCTTCAGTAACCTACTCTACACACTTATTTTCATAAGACTATTTGTTATACATTACTTTGGTTGTAATGTTCTGCTAGCTAGATACAAGACAGCACGATTGATGATCTATAGCCTTTGGTTATCAGTTGGTATTTTGTAATTGCTTTATTATTTTAGTTCCTCACTTTTTGCATACATGAAAAACTCTTTCAAGAAAAACAAAAATAAGCCACATCTTGTTAGACATGACTATGATCGGTTGGTTCAGCAAGAGCGAAAAAGATTTGGATTCAATTTTGCTCTATGATGTGTTTTGCTTTTGATATTTTTGGTTATCGTATCGTTTGTTGCTTAGGGTTGCTTGACTTGATATCCAACACCTCTAGATGTGCCAGCTACCTGAGCGTGATGGAAGGTGCTGACACATCTAGAAATGATAGACTGATTGCATTCTAATCATTTGGTCAAAATACTCTAGAATTTGGTATGCTTTCAGGATCACTTCACGCTCACACTTTCTCCTGTTATTGGGTTAAAGAAAGTTCTTGATTTTGTCTTTTCTGTGTCACTTCTTTTCACTCCTCTATCTCTCCAGACGATCTGTCATTGACTCAGGACATCTATCACATCTTTCTT
>CALGNI010000068.1 GCA_937958645.1 Candidatus Absconditabacterales bacterium | reverse complement strand
GAGGTGATGATTTACTTCGAAAAGAGATAGAAAGATTGTTTTTTTATCTTTTTTCGAGCAGTAAAGAATTGCCTCCTCGAGGAAATGATAGCAAACAAGCCAATTCATTTTTTTGAACTTTCTTCGAACTTCTGTATTCTACCTCTTCGCTAAGTTTTTCATCATTTCCTTAATAAAAAAGCTCGTAAAATATTACGAGCTTTTTTGTTGTTAAAGTGAAGAAAACTAATGGTAACTTTTCTTCATTTCCTTAAGGAATTTTATGATTTCAAAAAGATTATCTTTTGCTGATTGATAGCTGTTTTGCATAAGTTCTAGAGTGACTTTCCCGTTTTTCACTTTTAGATAATCGTATTGGTTTTGAAGATTCTGTATTATTTTTTTGAAGGCAGGATCGGCGTTTGTTCTTGCTTTAATCTTTTTTGCAACTCTAGCATATGCGCTACCATCTACATATGCAAACAGTTCGTCATTTGTAAATTGAATGTTTCTCATGGTTTTAACTTTTTTTGGCTAATTTAATATTGGATTTTTGCTTCCTAGATAAGCCTTTACTATTTCTAAAGTAATGTTCTTTGCTTTAAATCCCTTCTTCAACAGAGTATAGGTAGCTTCGAAGTGACTAACTCGTTCTTCAAATTCTCTATCAGTTTTTATTCTTCTGTTGATCTCTGAAACTAATATTGGTCTTGATGGCCATTTACTAGCTTTTACATAGTTAAAGATCTTTTCATCGCTTACGGGGCCTAGTGATACATGTTCGTCATTTTGCATATTCTTGATTTTTTGTTAGGAATGATTCTTCAAATATAATACCGTATTTGTTTCAATAGTCCAGCTTTTTTTGCTAAAATCTACTGTGTTATTGCATTTTTAGACAGTCTTATGTATGATAGAGGTAGATTTTTGGCATTTCCAACAAATCATTGATGAAATTATTTAAGGCTCTAGGACAAAAACTTGCGTGAGTGAAGCATTCTTCTGCACCAAGTGGTTATGTTACCTATGAAATTAAGACCTATCAATATAATGAGCTATGATATGCTCAGCGACAAGGATTCTTGGCGAATTTTTCTAGTATTAAAGATGAGATCTTCTTTTCGGTTTCAGGAAATAAGAAGTCGATAAAGCTTTATATTAAGCTACCTAAACGCTACGAAAACTATTTGGTAGATATGTTTTATGCGAGTTTTGAATCTTCTGAATTGAAGAAAATTTGAACATCAGAAAAAGAGAAGAAAAGTCATAGATTTTCAAGAATTAAGCATTACCTAACATTTTCCAGTGGAGTTGAATTTTTTGAAGCAGGGGATTTTGCGAAAGGAGGGAGTTATGTGGATCCTTTCAAGGAGGTACTTTCTTTTTTCTTTTCTGTGCCTGAGACATGAAATCTAACGATCGAGTATGAAGCAGTATTTAAAGTAAAAGTACCAAGATGGAAAAAAATATTGCTCTGGATATGAAACCAATTGCGCCCAAAAGAGAAATCAGAAAAGGAAGAAATGAAAGATGCGAATCAAAAACAAGAAGTGAAACAAACCTGAAGAGACGTTCAGTTTAGTGTAGGATTTGGTCTCACCAAGATGGACAAGCCGATTAAAGAAGAATTAACGAATAATATGGAAAATTTGTTTTCTAAGTTTGTGAGAGAATGAGGGATCACAAGAAAAACAAAGAAAAAACCTACCTATGCTAACGTTGTCTCATTTTTGAACATGTTTCATTTGCCCACTAAGGCAAATCCAAATAAGAGCTTGAGTTATATTCCGTATCGTAAGTTGTCCTTTCCTGTAGATGTGCCTACCAAAGATAATACTGAAGAACAAGATTTAACCTACTTATGAACTACAGATTTCAAAGATACTGGATCGATGTTTGGTATCAAAAAAGAAGATAAGTTCCGTCATGTGTATATCGTGGGTAAGACTGGGATGGGGAAATCTACCTTTATTTCAAATATGGTAGTAAGTGATATGCAGCGTGATAATGGAATTGCCGTGGTAGATCCTCATGGAGATCTGGTTGAAGATGTGATGGCACATATTCCTTCTCATCGTACCAATGATGTCTTTTTGTTTGATGTTGCTGATACAAACTTCCCTGTGTGATTCAATATCTTGGAACATGATCATCCTGATCAAAGAAATTTGATTGCTTCTGCGGTGGTATCGATTTTTAAGAAGTTGTTTGAACATAGTCGATGACCGAGATTGGAATACATCCTGAGAAATGTAATGTTGAGTATCTTGGAATATCCCAATGCTACCTTGATGCACGTGATGAGAATGCTTACTGATAAGAATTTCCGTGAAGAAGTGTTGAAACATGTGACTGATCCTGTAGTGATGAAGTTTCGACGTGATGAATATGATACTCGACAAGATAGGCAAAGAAATGAAGCCGTCGGTCCGATTGCTAATAAGATTGGGCAATTTCTCTCTTCTCCTATTGTAAGAAATATTTTTGCACAACCCAAAAGTTCGCTAAATATTAGAAAAATAATGGATGAAGGGAAGATCTTGCTGATCAACCTTTCCAAGGGGAGAATCTGAGAAGATAACGCATCGATGATTGGATCCTTTTTGGTTTCTAAATTTCAAATCGATGCGATGGCTAGAGCTGATATGGCATTCAAAGATAGAAAAGATTTTTACTTATATATTGATGAATTCCAAAATTTTGCTACTGATGCTTTTGAGTCAATTCTTTCTGAGGCACGTAAGTATCGTCTTTCATTGATCGTAGCAAATCAGTATACGACTCAGATTCAAGAGAATGTAAGAAACGCGATCTTTGGGAATGTGGGGACGATTGTTTCTTTTGGTCTCGGGTATGATGATGCTACGATGATGTCCTTGCAGTTTAAGGAGGTGATTGATGCGAATGATCTGCTTTCTTTACCGAAGTTTACCGCCTATACCAAGTTGATGGTGGACGGGGTAACGAGTGAGCCATTCTCGATGAAGACCTTTCCTCTTCCAGATCCAGTGGCGAGTGAAGAAGTAAGAGATAAGATTCGTGAACAGTCCCGTCAAAGATATGCGATGCCCAAGGAGAAGCTTCAAGAGCTGTTGAAAGCTTGGGCAGCAAGACAATTTTCAGAAGCAGAAAAAATCGCAGATAAAGCTAAAGCGGAACTCAAAGAAGATGGGACAGCATTTACTATCGAGGATATTAAGTTAGGAGATCAGTTTGAATGATATGTAAAATTGTCATACAACTATGGTATTTTCGTCACGGTAAAATGAGTAGAAGGCTTGCTCCATAAGTCTCAAGTAGCCAACCCGACGAATGTCGAAGACCGAAAAGGATTATATGCAGTAGGTGATAAGATCAAGGTGATCGCACAAGAGTGGAAGATGATCGATGGGACTAAGAGGGTTGTTTGGACGCAAAAAGGAGTTAAGTAGAGAAAGGGAGAAATAGAGAAATAGAGAAATAGAGAAAAGGAGAAAAAGAGTCGTCATTGCGAGCGAAGCGTGGCAATCTCGTGAAGTGTTGACTGAGTTTACAATTATGGTTTATCGTCGTCCTGAATTTATTTCAGGATCCATATTCATGAAAAATGTATTCTCGTAATCGTAAAAAAAACAAACGTATAAGAATTACTTCAACCTCAAACGAAGAAACAAAATAACAATACACGCAACCATCTGAAGTCAAACAACCACGATAAACATCTGGTCTCCATTGACCAATAAGGCATAGAGAAATGTAATTATCATCGTGAAGGTTCGCATAGCATAGGTCGAAAGATTGGCGCTAGGTTTTCCTTGCCATAAGTCTTTTATGGTTGGAAAATAACCAATGAAGGTGATGATTCCTGCTAGTCAGTAGAGGAAGGTGAGGGTTGAGATCATGGTAATTTAATTTTGTTAAAACTATCAGGCCTTTCTTCAATATTTGGAGATAGTGCTTGCTCCAAGAAACTCAATAAATTTTTATCTAAAGTTATGTTATTGTCTTGAATATAAGCTTGAAACTGTATGAATCTAACTAAGGGTTTTAGTGATTTGTTAGTGCGTTTAGAAATATATAATTCCTTTTCATCTCAGGATTCAGATTGATTTTTATGATTGCTATCATATTTATTTCACCAATATGTAGATAATGTATCAGACAATCAATCTAGTTTATATTTCTTTATGTCTTGAGTAGAGTAGTTTGGATAAAATTCTTGAACTGGACTATTTTTCATGCTTTCCAAGAATTCTTCTATAAACACGCTTGCTCGTTCTGTAATATCTCATTGCCTAATAGCGTGTGATGGCAAAGTATTTTTTTCATCTAAGTTGTAGTATATACAGATTTCTGGGTAAGCTCTTCGCATATGACTTAGAATGTCATTGTCTAGATTTATATTATCTGAAAGTTTAACTCAAAATTCAAAATCTAGAATTTTGCATCAGTCTTTGGTGAACAAGAAAGATCATCAGTTTACATCAACTAGTCAAACTCATGAGTTATGTATTTTCTCAAAACTTGTAGCGCTCTGATACATCAAAATACTTAAATCATCAGGATCGAATCAATAGTTCTTTTGCATTTTATCTATACTAAATCAATCAAGTTTTTCCATCACTAGTCTTTGATCTCAATTTTTATAAATCTTATGATCTATGATCTTAGGCACAGATCCAGTTTTTATTAGCTGACTTAGGAAGTAATTCTCACGTTCAAGGGTCTTTGGTGAACTACTCATATTATTTTCAATATTGTAGATATGTTTTATGATTTTATTTCATTGTATTATAATGTCTCTTGGCTTCATTTTTTGTATTGGACCTGAAATATTATAATGGTCCCCTTCTCTGGACAACCATATAAGAAAGATTAAGAATAAATAAGACTGATGTTTGATCTGAACATTTATCTTTATATCAGATACTCTTATGGCAAAAAAACGCACGAATTATTCACCAGAAATGAAATTCC
>CALGNI010000067.1 GCA_937958645.1 Candidatus Absconditabacterales bacterium | reverse complement strand
ATCTCCAGATTACTTCAGAAAAAATTAGTTAATCATGGTTTATAGTTGATTGTTAACTTAATAAGCTTTGTGGCATTTCTTCCTTGTTTACAAGAAAAGACCGCATGGAGAGATGCGATCTTTCGTGACTTTATGTATGGCGTATGTAACCTTATCTTACAAATTTCCCGATAGTATCGGTGCGAATTACATCAAACTGAGTATCAGTATATCTTTCTGCAAATGCTTTTGGCAATGATGCTCATTTTTTGATAGAGTATTTGAATTCTCGTGCATAATAGGACTCTGCTTCTTGCTCGATATAGTCTATCTCTGGTCAAGAGGTCTGTCTCCAAAAGTATTGCCTATGTGGTATGCCACGGTACTGAATATACTTAGTTCTTTCTATAAAGCATAGATTTTCCCATAGCTGTCAAACATCGTTTCTGAGATTGAGTGGATTAAAGTTATTGATCGCTGCATTGCGTACTCATAGATCTCGAAAGAAAACCTTCTTATGTGCTTTTATTTCTCTTCTCTTGTTGGTATGTAGTGGGGAAAGCGTCTTGATGATAAATGCTTGTTCTAGTATGAGCATATACTTCGCAATAGTATCTTTATTGCTTCATAGAAGGTTGGCTAATTCTAAATAACTAAATTCGTTTCCTATTTGCAGAGCAAGTGCTTGAGTGAGTTTGATTACTAAATCATGCTTTTTTATTCACTCAAATGCTAGAATATCCTTGTACAAATAGTGATCGATAACATGCTTTAGATAGTCTTGAGGGTTTTGATTATCACCAACTACTGCATTAGGATATCATCAGTACAGCATCCTTTGTTCTATGCTGATAGAACTCAATGGTTTCTGTTCATATATTTCTTCTATAGAGAGTGGATATAGATGATGAATATAGGCCCTTCCAGTGAGAGGTTCACTTATGTTGTGTGCAAGGTCGAAACTACTTGATCATGTTGCTATTATCTGCTTTTCTGGATGGTTATCTACCAATAATTTGAGAATGTTTCCTATATCATCGATTTTTTGTGCTTCATCAATGATAATAAGTTCAGCACCTGCTACCAACTGTGATAATACCTGTATGGATGCCTTCCATATTTCTTTGATTTCTATGTCATCACCAGTGATATACAATGATTTCCTTTCCTTGAAATGTTCTTGTAATTTTTTTACAAGAGTTGTTTTTCCTACCTGTCTTGGTCAATACAGAATTATCGCTTTACCTGCAAAGCACTCTCAGATAAGTGTATCAGTTATTGTTCTTTCGATCATGAGATTATATGGTTCATAAAATTAACATTAGTATACATTTTTCTATTGAAATAGCAAAATGTATTGTTATTTTTCTATTTACTCTCATGAAACACTTTCTGTTCTATTCTCATACGCTTATAAATAATGATAACCAAGCTAGCAAGTCTCTGATTATACTGGCTTTACTTTTTATACTCAGCTCACAAATACTCTCAGAGCCTTCGGCATATATTACTTGAATCTATTCTTTAGTTCCCTTCGGTCCTAAATAATAGGCAAGTAATTAATTCCTTAAACTCTTGAGAGAGTAGTTGTTGTGTATTGTAATGGGGCACCCTGAGGAAAAAAGCATGTGCCGTACCACGCGGTATTCGCAACTTTGTTGTTATGCTCCAGTGTTATGAAATAAGTTCAATGAATCAAATTAGTGAAATAAATTTTGAATTTTTTATTTGCATCATTTCTGCTATTCAATTATTGATCAAAATAGTAGCATGCTTGGATGCTGTCTGTCTTGTTAATCATGTTTTAACTCATAATTCGCTTATTGAAAGATACGGGGTACTAACCAATGCTTTAGTTATTTCATAGCCATTAAGTCAGAGTTTATTAATTTTGATGATTGTCTCTTCCATGAGTTTTTGGATTCCAAGTATTTTTGTCTGAGTTATTTTTGATTGTTCAATAATTCAAAGAAGAATGTAGTTAACAAACTTGCTAACATCTAACTCCTCTCTTGTCTCTTGGAATAGTTGATAATATTCTTTTTTTGATTTCATGATATATTCACTCAGATACAGGATTGGATACTCTAACTTTCTTGATTGCAGAAGTTGAAGTATTATGAGGATTCTTCACGTTCTTCAATTTCCATCCAGAAATGGGTGGATTGTTTCAAACTGGTAATGGCATTCCGCTATTTTCATAAGTGGATCAATGTTGTTGTCGCTATGAAAATATTCTTCAATGTTCTTGAGTAAATCAAGCAGTAATATCTCTCATTCAGGAGGAGTGTGAAGCACTTCTCATGTTGATGTAGCAATAACTGTCCCAGGTATTTTTCTGATTCCTTTTTTGTCTTCTTCTAATATTCACTGTATCTGTATGATTGTATTGGTAGATATTCCTCATTCTATTTTTAATTTTTCTAATCCAAGCATGAGTGCATCACGATAATGGAGAACCTCTTTTTCTGGTCATGCTAGTTGCTTTTTTCATAGAGCATCTGCTTGTAATACTGATTGTGTAGTTGTAAGGATGTTTTCTATTTCAGAACTTGAAACTGCTTCCTTCGTAAGTAAGGGTGCAATGAGAATATCTTTGTCTGGTAGAATGCTGCTCAATCCACTTAGCTTCCCCAATTCGTTATTTGCCTGAGCAAGAAGTAGCATAGTATTTTCATCTCAATGCTTATTGCTTATAGGCAATAGTGGCATATTATTGTATGGAATTTTAGGATCAAACATGATATATTATTATTAAAGTAATAGTAGTATAAGGTTTTTTATCTAATATTGCAAATCTATGTTAATTATATGAATATAAATTAACATAGATATTAAGCTATGTTACATTGTTTTCCATAGACTTACCCAATTCAATAGTATTACTTCCTATTGTTATTATTCAATAGTTCTCTATCAGATCCCTTATCTATATCGGATGCTTATTACTCAACCACTACCAAATCATCTCTATCACTACATTCCTAGCGATTTTTTTTCTCCTAAGAAAATAAAAATAACTTTTTTGTCACCTTTTCATTTTTTCTCCGTTACATGGTTGAATGAGGTAAGCATAGATGCTCTTAGAACCAAAAGAGATCTAGAGTTCTTCATCTTTTATAACCCTTTACCCTTATAAACATGAACTTCAAAAAACCCTTTACCACTATCGCTACTGCTATCCTTGCATCAACTGCAGCTGTAGTATTGCCATTTACTGTATTTGGATACGAATTGAATGATGCTGATGTTGCTATACTAGATACGCTAGAGCAAAGAATCTTCGAAGTGATAGAAAGCAATGATGCAATCACTCCAGAGGTAGTTGTGACTGCTATAGAAACACTAGCAAGTAAGAAAGACCTAAATGATAGAGCAGCTACACTTATTTCTACACTTATTGAGAATATCGAACAAGGAATAGGTGAAGATGAAGGAGAGTACGATGACTATGATGACTACGAAGGAGAGTATGATGATTATGAAGATGAAGGAGAGTACGATGACTATGATGACTACGAAGGAGAGTATGATGATTATGAAGATGAAGGAGAGTACGATGACTATGATGACTACGAAGGAGAGTATGATGATTATGAAAATGAAGGGGAATACGATGACTATGATGACTACGAAGGAGAGTATGATGATTATGAAAATGAAGGGGAATATGATGACTATGAAAATGAAGGAGAATATGATGATTATGAAAATGAAGAAGAATATGATGATTATGAAAATGAAGGAGAATATGATGATTATGAAGATGAAGACTATGATGACTACGAAAATGAGAGAGAGTATGATTATTATAACGACTATGAAGATTATGAAGGAGAATATAATGACTACGACGGAGACTATGATACACTCCTTCCTGAGGATTGTTTTGAAGATGAGTACTATGATGCACAAGAGCAACGATGTTATCCAGTAGACGGAAGCAACAATGGACTCTCTGAAGGAGAAGACTGGGATGATTTTGGGGACTTTGAGCATGGACATTTTGAAGAAAGAGGCGAAGATCAGTCAGTAGAAGCAGCGTATGGTATACAATCTGATGATAGTATTACTCTGACTGATGGAGCTGAAAATACCCAACACCAAGAAGTATGGAATCTCTTTACGTCACTTATAGCTCCTTCATATAGACAAGATCTGTTGAAGCTAACATTTATTCGTGAGCCACAAGACGATACTCTTGCGTATGTTGAACAAATCCAAGACAATGAGCAATATCGAGAAATGGGAATCAACCTAAGTATGTTCTATCCTGATGGAAAAACCTTGGATAAGAAAGAATCAATCCATACGCTTATCCATGAATACACACACGTGCTTACCCTGAATAAAGATCAAGTCACCTACACACCACTGAGTGTAGAATCAGAATCTGAAATAAAGACCTATGAATCACAATGTTCTACGCATTACCTACAAGAAGGATGTCTAAAAGAAGATGCATACCTCAAAAGCTATATCGATCTGTTTTGGACAGCATCAGAAAGGGAAGAAGCGAATGAAGGATATGGTATAGAATATGTACCAAGTAAATTTGTATCTGATTATGCAGCAAGCAACCCTGGAGAAGATATTGCAGAAACATTCACCCACTTCGTCCTAAAATCAAAGCCAACAGGAACAAGCGTGAAAGACAAGAAGGTACTTTTCTTTTATGACTTCCCAGAACTTGTGAAATTTAGAGACCTCGTGAGATCAAGATTGCCAAACTAGAGGGTAGATCAATTATAAAAAAGATGCTCTTCTCGAGAGTATCTTTTTTTTAGTATATAGGAAATTCTAAGTTGGTAGGTTGGACTAGCATTTGTGAATGCCAATTACTCAAGAGATGCTTTGCTGCATACATATAAATATTCAATTTGCTGATTCCTAAATTCTTGTGCTCTTGTTGAGTTTCTTGATTTCAGTATGTATCAAAATCACGTAGTGACTATTTTAATTTTTTTTGTCACCTTTTCCTTTTTTTATCGTTACATAGGGTGAATGAGTTGAACATTGCTTGTGATTCACTACCAATAAGAAAAGCGTGTGAAGCTCATCACTTTATGATCTACCTATATCCTTATGAAAAATATGATAAAAAAATCAATCTCTGTCTTGTTAACTTCGCTCATGATCTTGTGAGCTATGCTTAGTACTTATGTATATGCATTTGAGGATGCGCAAGATTTTCAAGATGATAATTATGAAGGAGCGTACTATGATGAAGAAGCGTACTATGATGAAGAAGATGAAGAAGAGTATGAGGAAGATGAAGAAGAGTACTTCGATGAGGAAGATGAAGAAGCGTACTACGAAGAGGAAGATGAAGAAGAGTATTACGATGAGGAAGATGAAGAAGAGTATTACGATGAGGAAGATGAAGAAGATAAGGATAATTATGAAGAGGAGATTGAGGGTGATCTTGCAGATGATCTTGGGGACGATGAAGAAGATGAAGAAGAAGATGAAGCATATTATTCTGATGAGGAACTAGGGGCAGAACAAATAGCTGCACAGCAGGAAATCACAGAAAGAGAA
>CALGNI010000066.1 GCA_937958645.1 Candidatus Absconditabacterales bacterium | reverse complement strand
TCTTTTGAAACATAAAGATGAATTTTTGATTTACGAGATTCTTACTGAGGTGATTCGAATGAGTGGAGATAGAGCGAAATTTGATATGCTTAGCGCATAACTTTCAAAAGATCATTGGATATAGAGCTAAACAGGTAGGATAAGAGGAAGATTTTAGATTAGTTCGAAGAAAAAAAAACCAAGCGTGATTGCTTGGTTTTTGTATTGCTTGAAAACTGATTTTGAGACAGCCTCGCTTGCTTCTTGTTTTTTTTATGCAATTCTCAATCTTCAATTTTTACAGTCCCAACGCATAAAATAAATACAAATAGATTGAAAGTTTCAATTGTTCGTTTGCAGTAAGAATCTCTCCACTTGCGTTGAGTTTTGCCATGATACGTGATGAAACTCTTTCGCTAAGGTGAGGTTCTTTTTCTAGACGAATTTCAATCAACTGCACGAGTCTTTCTAGTCCAGGAACTAATCATGCTGGGATCATTGCTATCACTTCAGTAGGAATTTCCGCTTTGATTGGTGCTGCTTCTGGTGTAGGGGTATCGATGGGAGCAGATGTTTTTTGTTGTATTTGAGCTTCAGCTGCTTCATGCGTAGAAGTATTTGTATTTGCTACTAGCGTGTAGCTTCATCATTCGGATTCTAAGATTGCTTGATTGACCCATCTGTCTGCATTGCTTCAGATGATATAGCATCAATAGGTGGTGAGAGTCTTTTTGTCATAGTCTTGACCAAGAATACTGATATCATGGAGAGAAGTTTCAAAAGAATCAGTAATGAGGTAGGTGTATAGGTCATAGGTTCAGCGTTCGTTTTTTAGGTACAGATACACGCTATCTCCTGTTTTGGAAATAGGAAGCGCTTGAAAGACAGTTTTGTAGTTTCAGGGTGCATCTTTGATATAAGAACTATGTGCGGCGATTACCATATTCCCATTTCCCATTTGAGGATTGTTTCCTCGATAATGAAGTCAGCCCTTGTCTAAATACGGATAATGATTAAATACTTCGCCATTGAATATTTTATCGACATCTTGATCATTGGGAGTATGGATGGGTACGGTGATTCCGTGTTTTGGATATACAAGATAAGACTCTGCATCATACGCTCCATCAAAAGGAATCGTGTCGACCCAATACTGCAAATCTAGGATACTTTGGCTTTCATCTGGAACTGCCCATGTTGGATATTCGCTTTCAATACTAGGGTGTCTAACCGTCTGTATATCAAACAATTCGAAGTAATATTCCCGGTGAGATTGTTCATTTTGAACACCAAAAAGCTGATCTCAGGTGGCATCGGTAAAGATGTATTGATGAATCATTCATCAAAGCAACGTTGCGAGCAAGAAAAATCAAAAGACTTTAAAGAATGTTTTCATGATTATTGGCTGATTAAATTTTATTACTGTTATAATTATAGGAGAGGGACAGGGATTTGTCAAAATTTGACAAACCAAATATTTTATATTTAGGTTCAATTATTGCTTGATCTTGTCTTAAACATTCCTATAGATAGGGTAGTAAAATTTTTACTTATTTTTTTATGATGAGACCTATTAGATCTACCTTATTACTTGCTACTGTTTGAGCTGCCGTATATGCTGGATTTTCTTTCTGTGTATTGGGTGCTGAACTTTGAATCTGAGTTCCTCATTGTGGTGACGGAGTGATTCAAGAAGTGTATGAATATTGCGGAGATGGAGCAGTACAAGATGGAGAAGCTTGTGATGCAGGTGCATCAAATGGTGTAGTATGTAGCGCTACCTATGGTGGTGGATGTACATATTGTAATAGTGAATGTCAACGTGCTGAAGTAATTGGAGCAAAATGCGGAGACTGAATCGTAAATGATAACGAAGCATGTGATGACGCAAATAGGGTAGATGCAGATGGTTGTAATAATCTCTGTCAAGTTGCTTTTTGTGGAGATAATGTAGTGCAAGCAGGTGAGTCATGTGATAATGGTGCAGCTAACGGAGCAGTATGTAATCCAGGTTCTGGATCATGTACCTATTGTTCTGCTTCATGTGATGTGAAGACTCTTGTATGAGCAAGATGTGGTGATGGAAAAGTAGACGCTGGAGAATCATGTGATGATGGAAATACAAACAACAACGATGCATGTACGAATTCATGTGAAGTTACGTTCTGCGGAGATAGTATTGTACAAGAAGGAGAATCATGTGATAATGGGGCAAATAATGGTACAGTATGTACTCCAGGAGCTGGATCTTCATGTACGTATTGTTCTGTTACTTGTTCTGAAGCATCAATAAGATGAGCAATGTGTGGTGATGGAACTAGAGACGCAGGAGAGTCATGTGATGATGGAAATACTAGAGACGGTGATGGATGTTCAAGTTCATGTATTATTGAGCCAACCGTATTGCTAGATACTTGATGAGGAGTTCCTCCAGTAGTAGTGCCTCAACCAGCAAATGTGATTAACTTTGGTGGTGAACCAGTGCTTCTTCCAAGTTTCCTTCCTAGTACAGGGAGCGAAAAAGTAACCTATCGTCGAAATGAATTGAATAAATAATAGTTGAAAAAAGAAGTAGCATCTATATAGTTTAGGTGCTACGCATGAAATACGATGAAATGCTTAGCGTTTCATCGTTTCTTTTTGTCTTTAAAAACCCATCATATGAACTTAGATTTTGATCCTAAAAAGAATTATTATGATATCTTGTGAGTCTCTGAAGATGCTTCAGAAGATGAGATCAAAAAAGCTTATCGTAAGGCGGCTATGAAGTATCATCCAGATAGAAATAAAGGAGATAGCACAGCTGAAGAAAAATTCAAAGAAATAAACGAAGCGAACGAAGTCCTTTCTGATGCGCAAAAGAAATCTCAATACAATGCTTACCGTAATGGATGAGGATGATTTGGTGGATGAGGATTTTCTTGATGAGGATTTAGTGGAGGTTGAGGATTTGGAGGAGTAGACTTGTGAGATTTGATCTGATGAATGTTTGGATGAGGATGAGGGAGAAGAGCAGGTCCCACCAAAGGAGATGACCTAATCTTACAGCTAACCATCTCATTTGAAGATGCTTTTCATGGTCTTTCAAAAAAAGTGAGCTACGCAAGAATGACCACTTCAGAAGAACTTGAAAAGAAAAGCTGTGATACCTGTGGAGGAGTGTGAGTAGTGGCACAGCAAGTAAGAACTCCTTTTGGAGTGATGCAAAGCCAATGAGCATGTCCATCATGTGAAGGAGCTTGAACTGAATGGTATAAAGATGGAGTAAAAGTTTCCGGAAATGGTTTGGTGGAATCTAAGCAAGAAGTAGAAGTAAATATTCCAGCCGGGATCAAATCTTGAAGTAAAATTAGATACCCTTGAATGGGAAATGGGGGTTATTTTGGAGGACCAGAAGGAGATTTATATATAAAAATCGTAGTAAAATCGTCAGATAAACGAAGAAGAGATGGAGATAATCTCTTGGTAGGAGCAGATATTACTTTATTTGATGCTGTGCTGTGAGGTGAAGTGGAAGTACCTCACCCTGATGGACCAGTAAAGGTGAAGATCCCAAAAGGACTTCAGGTCTGAGAATACATCCGTGTATCAAACAAATGATTTGGTGAAAAATGATTGTTAAAAAATAAGTGAGACATGATCGTCTCTCCAGACATCAGAATCCCAAAGAGATTGAGTAAAAAACAAGAAAAATTGTGGAAGGAATTGCAGGGATTGAAAGCGTAATATACAGGACGTCATTCTGAAAGAGTCTGGAGCAAAGCGAAAGACGACTGAAGAATCTCGCAAGGATAGTATCTTTATGACGAGTAAGGCTAATAAGTGATTAAAAGTGAGTGTAGAATTGAACTAAAAAAGCCTCCAGGTACTGGGGGCTTTTTTTTGCATGAAACATGCTTAACGAGCATGGTTTTCTTTTTCTCCGTTTTCATTATCAAATAATGTTGCAATCTCTTTCTCTTCTAGGTCAAGAGATTCTAGTGGTTCTGAATCTTTCATCTCATTTAGAATTTCAAATACTTTGAATGTTTGTTTTTTCGAAGAGAGATGAAAGAATTTTATTGTTGTTTGAAAGACAGTGATGACTTCTTCTTGTTCTTTTTTGTTCTTTTTGATTTCTATTATCCCGATCTCAGGATCTGTAATCATGATGCTCTCTTCACCGATTTTTTGAATTTCCCATGATGAGTACTTGTCTTTTTTGTTAATAGTATCAAAATACCTGCTATCTGCAAATACAGTAATTTTAATTCCATCTAATTTGTGTAGAAAAAGAATTATGAAGTATACCAAGCTTAAAAAAGCGAGAGAGATTAAAATTCCAATAAATAATTCCATATGTGTTTTTTGTTTTAAGATGATTTAATGTTTCTTGTCAAGATGTTTATACGTATAATATTTTGTAATTCAACGGTAAGTACATAGTATGGTGGACAACAGTGAAGAGATTTTATTTGGTTATTATTCCTATGAGAGCAACGGTATCGGTGAAGAGAATTCAAGAAGTAATGGATCTGATTGGGAGATTTGTTTCTCGTCATGCTACCTTACCGATCTTGGAAAATGTGTATATCAAATGTGGGATCGACACGATCATTTTTCGTGCTACAGACATGGAAAAATACATAGAAATAGAAATTCCTGCTCAGCTTGATGATGAAGGAGTGATTACGGTAAATGCTAAGACCTTTGCAGATATCTTGAAAACTATTGATGATGATCAATTGACGCTTCTGATTGAAGAATCTCAACAACAAATGACGATTATTAGCTCACAAGACGAGTTTAAGATCAAGTGAATTTCTGGAAGTGAATATGTTGCTATCCCTGATTTGAAATCAGAAGGTTCAATGAAGCTAGAAACAAGCACGCTTGTGACCTGAATCGATAAGGTGGAATATGCAGTGACTGAGAAAAACTTTTCTCCGGTACTCACTTGAGTGTTTATGAGAATCAAGGATGAAGAAGGAAAAAAATATATGATCTTCGTGGGTACTGACTCATTTAGATTGGCAGAATGGAAGATTCCTTTTTATGGTGAAGTAAATCAGCCTTTCTCGTTCATTATCCCCAAAGTACACATCAATGATATCAAAAGAGTTGCAGAATACGCAATGAACCATGGAACCGAACAACTTACTTGTTCTTATGCAAACAATATGGTAGAGTTTAAGTTTGATGTGGATGATATGACGATCATGTGTAGTTGTTTGTTGATTCAATGATCATTCCCTGATTATGAACAAGAGAGTATTATCCCCACCACACGAAATACGAAAGCCTTGGTTGACGCAACCCAACTAGATAAAGCCATCAAAAAGATTGAAATCCTCACCAGAGATATGAACAATTATATCTCAGTAAAAGGTGAAGGGGATAAGATATTGTTGACTTCTTGAGAAACAGATAGAGGTCATGCTGATACTCATACCTCAGCGTTGCTTGAGGGAGATGATTTTGCTTATGGAGTAAACGGAAAATATATCTCAGATTTTTTGAAATGCGTACAAAGCGATGAGATTATTATGAAAGTGATTGATGGAGAAAAACCTATTATCTTGAGAGATAAAGAAGATGATATGTTTACCTATGTTGTTAGACCGCTTGTGAAATAGAAGAAAATGATAATTAATCGTCATTCTGAAAGAAGCGAAGCGTATTGAAGAATCTCGAAAGGCTTAAATTATCTCGAGATCCTTCAGTCGTACCTCCTTCAGAATGACGGATATACTTATTGCCTATTTACGCGATGAAAAAAGAATACCAATTTTATGATATGATGTGATATCCGACTCCTTTTCAAAGGGAGTTTTTTGGGTATTTTACAGAAGCTTCTGAGCTGATAGGAGGAGAACCGTTATCCTTAAGTCGATGAAAAACCAATGAATGACTAAAACAAGTACAAAAGACCTTAGAAAAACGATCGCGACTCTGGAGAGCTTTGCCTTATGTGGAGCAAGTATGTCTCACCTGAAAAGCAAGTTTTAATACAGCTGAGAACGATATCGAGGCGGGAATTTGGGTTGTTGCTAGTGCAAACAGATTGTGGAGTTCGTACTTGATGATAAAAATAGTTTTTTTGTGTATAAATATTCGAAATAAGAAAAAATGACTCCCTATACTCAGAATCGATGCTTTTCAAGAAGAGACGGATCTCAATATTCAGATGATTAAAGATCAAGAATTTGATGTTTTACCGATATATCAGCTCGCTCATTTGAGTGTATTCTATCAAAAATTTCCTCAAAATTCACGATCAATATACGATGATAATAAACGAATCAATGAATACTTGGCAAATTTTCCTTTACAGTTTGTAATTGCTTGTGGAATACCATTACAGTATGGAAAAAATCGCTTTTGAAAAATACTAGAAAGCTTGTTCGGAAACATTGTTGGAGATCTTTGTAATATGATATCCAAAAGAGTCATTTTATTGATCTTTATGATTGTTAAGAATACAAAATGAAGTACATTGCGTGTCTCAGATTCATTGATTTGGCGCGATATACGAAACAAAGATGAATATATGCTTTCTCGAAAAGTCCTTAGAAAAAACATCACCGAATCATAAAAAAATAACTATTTGACAATTTTCTCAAAATGCTTGATATATATAAGTTATCACTATAGTGAGACATGTAATTGTCTCTTGTGGTAATATTGGTACACATGGGATACTCAAATCGAAGAAACGTTTTTTTAAAAAAGATGTGTAGCATATTGACGATAAGATTTTTTTATAAAGTATTTTCATATGAACGATATTAAAACTATCATAGATATTGGAAACGGATTTGTTAAAGGAATTTTGCTTTGACAAGAAGGTGGAGAAACTGTCGTACTTGCAAAAGATATTATCAAGACTACAGGGATGCGTAAAGGGAAGATTTTGGACAATGAAGAATTTGCTCATTGTATCAACAGTCTTTTGGAATCGTTCGCAAAAAAACTTGGTGGAGATTTCGTAGAGGAAGTCATCGTGTGAGTTTCTCATCCTATCACTGTGGTGAAAAGAATCGTAGAACAAAAGAGAATACTGACAGGTCAAGTGAGTCATGAAGATATTCAGCATCTTTCAGATGTCGTGAGTGATTCATGAATCAAAGCGAACTATGAAGTAGTAAAAATTATTCCAGTGCAATGGGTAATCGATGATAGAATAAGAGTAAAAGACCCTTTGGGAATGGAAGCCAGAAGAATAGATCTGATTGCTGATGTATTTATGCTGCCAAAGACCTTCTCATCAAATATTTATGAAGCATTTGATCGTTTGGATGTTCATGTGGTGGATATCATCCCCAATATCTTATGAGCCTCAGAAGTCTGTCTTGATTTCGATGTTAAGGATCTATGAGTACTATTAGTAGATATCGGGGCCAATCAAACCTCATATGTTGTGTATGAAGAATGATATCCTGTACTGCATGGGGTACTTCCTATGGGTGGTGAAGATGTTACGAAAGATATCTCGATCTGATTACAAGTAGATATCAAAGATGCAGAACGTATAAAGCGTGAAAAATGAGCCATCAATTTAGAAAAAACAACCAATGAAGATGAAAGTATTGATACAGGATTCTTGTCAGATATCATGCTAGCAAGATATGAAGAAATCTTTGAAATCATCAATGAACATCTAGAAATAGCTAATAAAGATGGAAGACTCCCATGATGAGTGATCCTTACCTGATGAGCATCAAAAGCTAAAAATATTGAATATCTCGCGAAAGATGTGTTTAAACTCGCAGTATTCAAATGAGTTGATAAAGTAATGCAACTATGAGACCTTTCACACAATCCTCAATTTGTTAATGTGATTTGAGATTATGTCTGGTCAAATAAATATCAAAACTCAAAGAAAAAAGGATTTAAGCTGTCATTTGATTTTGGATTTATCCGTGGAATATGAACATTTCTAAAGAAAATGTTTTAGGAGAAATAGAAAATAGAAAAATAGAAGCAGAAAATGAGAAAAATTGTGATGAAATAGGGTTTATTTATTATTATGTATTACTATGGTTGTTCAAGAATTTACTCCGTGATTTACTCCAGGCGCAAGAATTAAGATCATCTGAGTAGGATGATGAGGAAGTAACACGCTACAAAGAATGATTGAAGAATGATTGGAAGGTGTTGATTTCGTTGCAGTGAATACTGATGCTCAGGCATTAGCAGGTTCAAACGCAGGGAAGAAAATCAATATCGGTCTCAATCTTACGAAAGGACTTGGTGCTTGAGCTAACCCAGAAGTGGGGAGAAAGTCAGCGGAAGAAAGTAATGACGACATCAAAACCATGCTTATGGATGCGGATATGGTTTTCGTGACTGCAGGTATGTGATGAGGTACAGGGACAGGAGCTGCTCCAGTGATCGCACAGATGGCTAGAGAAATGGGTATCCTTACTGTATGAGTAGTGACCAAACCCTTTAGTTTTGAAGGAAAAAGAAGATTCGCTTCAGCATTGGAAGGTTTGGAAAGAATGAAGGCGTCTGTTGATACCTTGATCGTAATACCAAATGATAAAATATTCAATATCATCGACAAAAAAACTACCTTCAAGCAAGCATTCTCGATGATCGATAAGATCTTACTTCTTGGTGTACAAGGGATCTCTGATTTGATTGTAAGACCTGGTGATATTAATATCGATTTTGCTGATATCAAGATGATTATGTCTGGTGCGTGAACAGCACTTCTTTGAATTTGATATGGAGAAGGAGAAAATAGAGCAGTAGATGCTGCAAGAAGAGCAGTAGATAATCCATTGCTAGAAGCAAGTTTGGACGGAGCTAAGAGTATTATCTTCGCGGTAACTGGTGGTGATGATTTGACTCCAATGGAAGTACAAGAAGCATCGAGAGTAGTGGAAGAAATCGCAGATCCAGAAGCAATGATTATTTGGGGGATGACCTTCGATGATAGTTACCATGGAGAAGTGAAAGTTACGATCGTAGCTACAGGATTTCCAGACATCGTACAAACATCAATGATCAAAGATATGGGAACCAAAAGAACCAAAAGATCATTCACAGAAAGAATGTGAGCATCTGGAATGGATAATAGAGGAAGCTCAAGAACAGGAACAGGAGCTGACTATGTAAATAGAGCTATGGACGATGAAGGAGTACAGTCTCAAGTACAAGTGGAACAACAACAGCAACCTGTAAGAGATGAAGACTTCGAAACACCGGCTTTCTTGAGAAAGAAGCTGGCGAACTAGAGCGAAGCGATAGTTACCCTGCTTTTTTAAGAAAAAAGCTGGCGAACTAATACTGTTACGTCATTCTGAACTTGTTTCAGAATCTATATATATAAGAAGACCGTCGCACCGGTCTTTTTTCTTTTACAAAAATCGAACTTTTTATTGCTGTACGAAAATAAATCATTATACACAATCAATACAAAGATGTATTTTAATCATCAGTTTTCTTATCTTCGATATATAATTCTTGCATCTATTCAAACTATCGCTTCGCTCTGTTCTTATAGGCAAGCATTTAATTTTCAATTATTATCATGAATCTAAAAATATCAACCCACGAAGGAGTATTGTTCAAAGGAGAGATCTCAAAGATAACCGTACCTACTTATGCAGGAGAAATTACGATCCTACCAGGGCATCAGCCGCTTAGTTCAGTGGTGAAAGCATGAGTATTGTCGTTTGTGACTCCAGAGTCGCTAGATAGCGAACAATACACACTCAATGACGATAAAGTGATGATGTCTGTATCAAAGGGTATCTTGCTGGTAGATGGAGAAACGGTGGTAATTACTACTTCGTTAGCTACCTCAACACCAAAGGAATCTGAAGAAGTGCTTCTCCAGATGAAAACTGACATGGAAGCAGAACTAGAAAAAATAAGAGATGATGGAAACGCGGAAGAGCTTGAAATGGCAATGCAAAATATGGAAAAAATTCAGGCGGATATTCAATTAAGGAAGCTCTGAAATAGCTCATATTTTGAGAAATAATTACATTTCATGAGCTTAATCAAAAAATGATTTGGCTTATTTCGAAGAAAGAATACCGAGAAGCTTGCTTCGACGGTATTCATTTAAGCTTCCTCGAGGAACCGTGAAAAATGAAATAATAGAAAATAATAAAAATTCTTTTCAATTCTTTAATTTTTCAGAGGTTCCTTAAGTAAGTTTGGGAAGATAAGGTAAAAATAGGAGAGAAAAAGACATTCAATCATTGTAAATAAAAAATCAAATACTATGAATATGAGAAGACTAAAAATGGCTCTAGAAAGAAACAGATTCTTTCGACGTTTATTTTTTCAAGAGATCCAGAAAGATGTACATGAGCGTTTTTTTGGGCCTAGAGGGAATTCTTCACGTCTAGTTTTTAGACCAGAGAGGATTGTAATTTTACTGTTGTGTCTTGCGATGTTGTATCTTTTTTTTAGATAAACTGCAATGGCACTCCTGTATGTTTCTAAGAAAAAGAGATTGGATATTATCCGATCTCTTTTCAGTTTTGGTACATTAAAAAAACAGCTTCTTATATAAAGAAGCTGCAAACCGTCTAAAAAAACAGTATTCATGGTATAGATTTCCTTTTATTGCTCAACCTAAAGGGGTTGAACGCAATCTATGATTTCTTCAGCTGACATAAATGCCAAATCTGAACTAGGAACGTTAATTCTTCCTGTAATACAGTGTAGCTTGAGAAGTTTCTTGAGTAATTTTTTCTCAAATGTTCTACTAATGCCTCTTGAAGAAAGCTTTAGAATGGTAAAACCCTCTCTTTTCCATTCGTTTATATCTATCGAACTTCGTCTTTTAGTAACCGCGTGATTTGATATGGTTACGTTTTTGTTGTTTGCTAGGTAGTTCAAGTAGAGCTGTTTTGCAAGTTTACGATTTGTTAGTGTTTCTATTTTTAGTTCTAACTTATCATCATCAGCCATCGTTTTTTCGATAAACGTCATATCATTTTTCAGAGGATTGAAGACCATCTTAACAATGCCACTAGCTCTAGGATTTTTTTCTTCAAAGAAGAAATGTTCCATCACTTGCGAAGTTACATCAAAATTATCTCGAATATATTTGACCAGTATTTTACTTTTTTCTGAATCTGGTATAAAGAGATTATCCTCAGTTATTTTTCTGGTTAAGAGGCTGACATTACTCATTTTTTCGTATAGATAATTCGCTCTTGCTACGATATCTGGTATAAAGAAACTGACTCCCAAAATAGTGTAGCCAATTTTTAGCATGGTTGCTTTGAAATCATAAGCTTCTGCTTTTTCGCTGATGGGAACATACTGCATTTCACCATCGCCAGTCACATAACTTTTAAGATGATATCGCTGTTGCCACCATTCATGACAGGGATAATCTTCGATATATGCTAGATATTCAAAGTAGATTACATGAGCAAGCATTGCAAAAATAACAAATAATTTTGGTAGCAATTGCATGATGATCCGGAAGACAAATTTTCTTTCTCGAAAGATAAAGATTTTGTTTAGATGTTTCATGCCAGAGCGAAATTCTCCTTTCGCTACATCTCCCATATCTTTTAACTCGTTTCGTAAAGTAGTAAATAATTCTAGAATATAATTTCTTTTCATAGGCACATTCTTTTTTATTATGAAATCGATTTAAATCGAAAGACCGCCAAAACAATAAAACCTTTCTAGTTTTATGGTAGCTTTTGTTTTGGCGGGTTTCTTTGCTAAGTAATATCAGCGATATGCTTTCTAAAGCATAAACAATACCCCCAAATACCCAGCAATTCCCAAGACAATCGTATAAGGAAATGCCATCTTCATCATCTTGAAATAAGATAAATTGATCAAGGGTGCTAGGGCAGAGGTGAGTAAGAACAAAAATGCTGCTTGTCCATTTGGAGTAGCGACACTAGGAAGGTTTGTTCCTGTATTGATCGCAACTGCGAGATTTTCAAACTGTTCTCTTGTTATTTTTCCTGCATCGAATGCTGCTTCCACTTCACCAATATACACCGTAGCGACAAAGACATTATCGCTAATCATAGAGAGTAATCCATTGGCGAGATAGAACATGCCTGGTTGTTTCTCAGGTGCCAGCGTCAAAAGACTATCGATAATCGGTGTAAATAAGTGTTGATCATGAATCATTGCTACGATCACAAAGAATACTACCAATAGACCTGTAAACGGCAGTGCTTCTTCGAAAGCTTTACCTAAATCATGTTCTTTAGTGATACCCATAAAGGCAGTTTGGAAGATAATAATTCCAAGACCAATGAGACCAACTGGTGCAAGATGAAGTGCTAGTCCTATGATAAGAAATATTCCGGCAATTCCTTGTATAAGTAAGGCTCGTTTTTGTTTATCAGTTCTTTTGGAATCTTCTTCTTCAGTATATCCTTCAATAATACTTCGTACTTGATCTGGAAGCTTCGCACCAAATTCAAACAAACCTGTAAGTTCTAAAACAACGGTGGTAATTAATCCACAAATCAAAACAGGTATTGTAATTGAACTCATTGCTAAGAAGAATTCAACGAAATCCCAACCCATACGTTCTCCTATAAGGAGATTTTGTGGTTCCCCAACTAAGGTGCAAACTCCACCTAAAGCAGTTCCCACTACTCCATGCATCACTAAAGATCGTAAGAAAGATTTGAATTGTTCAAAAGTTTCTCCCTTTATTTCATCTTTATCTGGGGTTCCGCTTTGATCATAGTCTTTTTTTGAAGACTTGATTTTTTGAACAACTCCGTGAAATCCAACTGCAACGCTAATCAATACTGCAGTCACTGTTAATGCGTCCAAGAATGCTGATAAAACAGCAGCTAAGAATACAAATAACAATGAAAGCAATAGCTTTGATTTTATCTTCGTAAATACTTTACTGAAGACATACATCAACAGCGGCTTCATAAAGTAAATTCCTGCTACCATAAATACTAGTAGGAGAATTACCTCAAGATTGGCTGATACTTCTGCATAAGCATGCTTTGCAGTGGTAAGATTCAAAAACAGTACTTGTATCGCTAATAAACCACCAGACTGCAGCGGGTAACACTTGAGTGCCATGGCTAGCGTGAAAATGAACTCCAGGATAAATATCCATGCCGTTATTGTAGGTCCTAAGACAAAATAACTGAATACGTTAAATACAAGAAATCCAAGCATTGTATACTTGTACCATTTAGGACTGTGTCCCAAGAAATCATCAAAAATTCCATTCATAAGTTATTAATTTTATTTTTTTTATTAGATAATCCCTACGTTGGCTGCAGGGTTTGAAATTAGGTTTGTTAAGGTTCACCAACTATCGTAAAAATATACAATTGTCACCACCTTAATCAAGGGATTGTCAATATTTTATTACTTATAAACAGGGATGAGACTATATGTTTTATGGTTTTATTAACGAATTTTTTTCCCCGTCTTCCAATTAATAATCGTAGATCACGAACCTTTGAGTTCTCAAGTATCAATAGCGAAGTCTATGTGTTTCTTTTGCTGTGATGTGAGCTGATCTAGATGGGTGATGGAGGGCATTCAAGAGATGTTTGCAGAGGTGGTGATGAAAGGCTCTGCTAATTGAGTTACGAATTGTTGCATCTGATGGTCGATCATACGGACACCTACTAGTTCCTTAGAGTCTTTGAGAGGGAGAAGAAGAGTGAGTGGACCATGAGCTTCGCGATATCTTTCTCGTTGTGCTTGAAAGTCTTTTCCTACCTCAAAATTAGCTTCTATCCATCCGAATGAAGGAGCGATGATAGAATAAAACTTTCAGGCTGGACGTTGTTTGATCTGATCTATGGTTTTGATCACGCTTGTATTTACGATTCCTCCTAGACCATAAATAGTATCGGTAGGATACAGGAAAACAGCACCATTTTGTGCTTTTTTTATATACGAAGACATATTTTCAAATAATGTCGATATTTTTAGTACTTCCATAGTGGTGATATTAGTATTAAAACCTTTTGTTTCCTATACTTGTAGTAGTCAATTTATTTCATGAATGATGTTACTGTATGCAAAGTTTGCAACGATGTCAACGGCAGATACAAGAGACCATCAAATCCAATCCAGCATTGGAATTTGATCTGTCTTTGCTTACCAGAACGGCATTTGGAGAACATAAGGCGCAGTGCCTAGAGCTCATGAGTCCCTTAGAGATTCAAACTTTTTTACTTAGTGGAAAACGCATCAACAAACCAGAAGAAATTCTTGATGAAAATGATGTTCACAATGCAGGAGAAGAATTTGGTGAGTGAGTAGTAGGATGAGCGTGAGAAGAACAAACAGATTATTTTGCTGAGATACAAGAATGAATAAGTTGATGATTTTGAATGCTGAGTGGATGAATAGGTACTGCGGTAAAGCAGGTATGAATTATTGTTGGGCTATTGTTGTTTGCTATGATCATGTGGAAATTGATCAAATATATCTTTGAATTTATCTATGATGTATTCAATGCGAAGAGAATGATATTCATGAAAGTGATCTTGCCAAGAGGGGATAGTAAATCAGATCGTGAAATGCAAAAAGAATTAGCAAAAGATATGAAAGAAAAGATTGGGCGTATGTCTCAAGTATATAAGAGTATGCACAAACTTGGTGAGCTGTGATTTTCAGAGTGAATCATGGATGCTTTATTCAACAAACCGAAATTTACCTTGGCGATGGCATATGAAGAGGGACTTCTGTCCTTCATCGTGGGAACCTATCCAGAGTATCAAAAGATCTTAGAGTGATCGTTATCAGCACAATTTGCTGATGTTTCTCTAGAGCAAATTCCTCCTATGAATATCCGCTGAAAGAAGTATCAGGATATCTTAGCGATCGAACCGAAAAAGGATCCTATCTATCCTATTCGTATTTTCAAACAACTCGAAGATGATCCAGTAAATAATATGATCGATTCTATGGCTAAGGTAAACAAAGATGATACGATGTATATCATCTGGAACTGTAAACCGATCGGTTCTTGGTACAACAAAAAAGCCAAGAAGCGAGCGACGGGTCTGTATAGAAATGATAAAGCATTTGTGACTCCAGAACCTACCCGAAAGAAGGTGATATTGGCGCCCTTGAAAGCACTAAGATTTCTCTCAGGGACTTCAGGTGAAAGACAGATGAGTGAAACTGCACTGAAAGATGGTGGTCAAAATATGGTGCGTATGCTAAAATCACAAGAAGATTCGATTAATACAATGGGTGAGGAGGCTGCATCCCAAGCGTTTCAGTCATCATTTTTGTTGATTTCTTGATCTGACACCAAAGGAAATCCAGAAGAAAATATCTTGAATCTGTTTGCTAGTACCAGTGTGTATACTGATGAATATAATAATGAATTTGATAAATCAGATTTTAAGGCTGATGTGATGGAATTTATGTACAAGCCGTTATGGATGTTTGCTGCGAAGTTTTACCTACCAAATTTTTTCTTTGAAAGAAATATCTTCTCTGCGAATGAGCTAACTTCAGTATTTCATCTCCCCGATAGTTCATTTAATCGTTCGCCGGTGATCAGATGGATGGACTATAAAATGCTCTCTGCGCCAGATAATGTTGCGGTTCTCAATGATGAAAACCCAGATTTTGCGATCTCGGGTATCATAGCTGAAGACTATCTCTGAGGAAAAATGGATAAGATCTTGCAAGAAGTCAAAAATGATGCAGTGACATTTTATGATAAACCCATTATCACCAAAGAAAAAGTAGATGACTCATACGAACTACAAAAAGGAGAAGAGCTGATTGAAAATGACGATGGGACCAAGATGGTGGTTCGCAAAAAACAAGATAAAAGGCGAGCACTCAAGACCTATACTGATGGTGTCTTGCTCGGGGTGAATGTGTATAGAAATAAATATACTCCGATTTATATGAAAAGAGATGATAGAACAAGACATCATTATATTATTGGGAAATCCGGGACAGGGAAATCGGTGTATATTTCAGCGATGGCGAGGCAAGATATTTGGAATGGAGATGGAGTGTGTGTAATTGATCCTCATGGAGATTTGGTAGAAGAGATCTTAGAATATATCCCAAAGCATAGAGCAAAGGATGTTATTTACTTTGATGCGGGGAATGAAGAACGTCCAATGGGATTGAATCTGTTTCAGATCCAACATATAGGAGAGGCAGATAGAGCGGTAAATGATGCCGTAGAAATGTTTGTGAAGATGTTTGGTCCAGAGATCTTTGGTCCGCGTATCCAAGAGTATTTTAAGTATGGATCATTGACCTTGCTAGAAGATATGGAAGAAGGGGCGACTTTGATTGATGTGCCAAGATTGTTTACCGATGAGGCATATAGAGCCTATAAGACAGGAAGAGTGAAGAATCCCATCGTACGTAACTTTTGGGATAAGACCTACAATGCTATGGGGGATCGTGAAAAACAAGAGATTATTCCGTACTTTACTTCTAAGTTTGTGTCATTTATTACCAATAGTTTGATTAGAAATATTATTGGTCAGACCAAGTCGGGATTCAATTTTGAAGATGTGATGAACAATCAAAAAATCCTTCTTATCAATCTTTCAAAAGGGAAACTATGACAGCTCAATGCTCAACTTTTGTGAATGATTATGGTATCCAAGATTTATAATGGAGCCATGGCAAGAGCAAAAATAGCGAAGAAAGATCGTAAGGATTTCTATCTGTATGTGGATGAATTCCAGAATTTTGTTACTGATACCTTTGCTGATATTCTCTCTGAAGCCAGAAAATATAGATTGAATCTAATCATGGCGCATCAGTTTATTGCTCAATTGGATGGAACCTGAGCAGAAAAATCACAGGTGAAAGATGCGGTATTTGGGAATGTGGGTACGATGCAGTCCTTCAAGGTGGGTGCACCGGATGCTGAGTTCTTGGAAAAAGAATACCAGCCCGTGCTTAGTGCACAAGATATTCTTGGGATCTCCAATTATAAGGCTTATATCAAACTCAATATCGATAATACCACCACCAGACCTTTCTCCATGAATTCAATCTTTACCCAAGAATACAGAAGTAAAAAAGTTCGTGATATCTTGAAACAATATAGTGCCAAGAAATATGGACGTAAGAAGGAATTCGTAGATGCAGAGATCGCCACCAGAATTGGGATAGTGGAGGATGAAGATAATTGAGAATTGAAAATGGAAAATTGAGAATGAGAACCTGAGGCAATAGGGCAATGAGAACCTCCTGAGGCAATGGGGTAAACCTCATCCTGAATGTAGGGACTCCCTTTTGGGCTGTCCCGCAATGAAATCATCAATTATTTATTAATTATACACCATGGTATTGAGGCCAAAAGATAAAGAGATTAATTCTAAGATGATTCACACAGAGTCATCATCAGATCTTAAAGATGAGATTGCTAAGGTGTTAGCGCTTAATCCAGATTTTTCTAATATGATTTATGAAAAGGCATTTAAAACTAAGCAAAAAGAATTGCAAGCGCTCTTTCTAAAGAAGCCTACAGCAAAACAAGAACTTATGAAAATTCTATCTAAAACCTATATTTTACTTCGTCAATTAGCAAACTAATGTGAATCGAAGATGTTGATTACGTCGAGACTAAGGAAACAGATGGGGCTGAGCTAGAGCGTCAGAAGCTTTTTGGTGATCTAGATATCGATTTTGCTTTGTTAGCTGCTGAAGTTACTCAAGAGCTTGAAACGAATAAAAGAACTGAAGAGCTTATTGATGCACACGCTTGATATACTTCACTAGCTCAAGACGGCACTGTTTTGGTGAATCTTTATGAGCTGAAAGCTGAATTTGAGCCAAAGGAGGGCGAGTATGAATTTACTCCAGAAGAAGCGCAAGCCTAATTTTTCTATAAAAAAAGCCTTCTAGTTTCTAGAAGGCTTTTCTTGAAATAAGAATAATTATTTTTTTGCATTTCTTTCAATCATTTTCCTAATATCATCTTTCATTTTTGAACTGTTTTCTTCGCTTAGATGAAAGTTTGGATCTATAGACTGAATGATGAGTGGATGATTAATTGGGGGTGTATGGACGGTGTCATAAATATGATTCATATACACTAATGGTGGCTCATTGGGAAGTCCAATTACTTGTATTTGAGGAATTTTCTTAGGTAGTGATGGTTGTTGATACAGCACTGGATCTTTGAGTTTAGGTAAGCTTAGTTTTCTTTGAAGATTTGCGATTGCTTTTGTGCTAAAATTCGGATCGTTGGTGATGTCATAATAGTGCCGTAAGCATGAAGTAATTACGTTTGGATTCATTATTTCATTGTTGTGTATCATAGAGTTTTTGTTTTTTGTTTGATGTGATTAAAATTTTTTGAGTAGATGGGGTGCTTCTTCAAGTGTAATTAATTTACAAGTTAACCTTAATGCCTAGATTCTTGAGTAAATCACCCATAAAAATACTAGCATCATAATAAATAATTGTCATTTTCATTGACCACTTCTCCTTCTTGTCGCAGAACCAATATTTTGAATCTCCATCAATAATATAGCCCTTGAGAGATAATTCCTTACATTTCTTTTGGAAGTGATTTACGGCTTTCTTGTATGTTTTAGTCTTTTTGTAAGAAGCAATTCCAAGAATAATTTCTTTTTGTTCTTCTTTAGTGAAACTCATTTTTAAATTTTTTTCCATAATTTTTGTTTTTAATGATTAAATCACAATAAGTAATCGTGCGCACAAGTCAATACTAATCCTCCCTTAATTCTTGACCTATCAATGCAGATAGCTATAGTAACGAGCAGTTGTGAGAACTTTTTGTTTTCAGAAATGGAAAGAGAGTTTTTGTTTGTTTTTGGCGTGTTAATCATCGCTTAAGACGCTAAATTTTACATCCTACCTTAAGACTATGGCTCAAGAATATGACGCATCCCAGATTAAAGTACTCGAGGGATTGGAACCAGTTAGACATAGACCCGGAATGTACATCTGATCTACAGATGCAAGAGGGCTTCACCATATGGTCTATGAAATCGTGGATAATGCAGTAGATGAAGCATTGGCTGGTCACTGTAAAAATATTACCTTGATCATGGAAAAGTGATCAAAAATAACGGTGATGGACGATGGACGTGGGATTCCAGTTGATGTACATAAGAAGACGGGAAAATCAGCTCTAGAAACGATCTTGACGGTATTGCATGCCTGAGGGAAGTTTGAAAAAGGTGCGTATAAAGTGTCTTGAGGTCTGCATGGGGTAGGTTCTTCTGTAGTGAATGCACTTTCATCAAAGATGCGTGCTGAGATCCACAAAGGAGGAAAGATTCATATGCAAGAATACAAAAGATGAGTACCCCAAGGTGATATCGCAGTAATCGGTGAGACAGATAATCAATGATCTGTAATTATCTTTACCCCTGATGATACCATCTTTGATACGATGGAGTATTCGTATCATACGATTGCTACCAGAATGAAGCATGCTGCTTACTTGACTCCATGAGTAACGTTTACGATCGTAGACAAAAGAACCTCAAATGTAAAAGAAGAAAGATTCTATTACGAATGAGGGATTAGAACTTGGTTGAGAAACCTCGTTGGGACACAAACTACTTTATCACCAATCTTTTATCATATTGAAGATTTGGAAGAGATTCAGGTAGAAGTGGCTTTCCAGTTTGTGGATAGTATGAACGATAATCTCCTTTCATTTGCAAATAATATTACCACCAAAGATGGAGGTACTCATGTATTGTGATTCAAGGATGCTATCTTGACTGCAGTAAATGACTTTGCTAAAGATCAGTGAGAAATAGATAAAAAAATAGGGGAATTTACGATCAGTGATATTACAGATGGTCTGTATAGTATCGTGACGGTGAAGATTCCTGAGCCACAGTTTGAAGGTCAGACGAAAGGGAGACTGTGAAATGGATTTGTTCGTAAAGAAGTTGAAAAATCAGTGCACAAATACTTGAAAGCACATTTCAAAGAAAATGAAGATGTGATCAAAAATATTATAGAAAAGGTGAAGCTAAGTGCTAAAGCGAGAATCGCTGCGAAACTTGCTCGTCAAACAGTAATGAGAAAGTCGGCACTTTTGGGGTGAGTATTGCCTGGGAAACTGGCTGACTGTAGTACAAAGAAAAATGTAGGAACGGAATTATATATTGTGGAAGGGAATTCTGCGTGAGGGAGTGCAAAACAAGCACGTAACTCAAAATTTCAAGCGATCTTGCCTCTAAGAGGTAAGGTATTGAATACAGAGCAGGCAGCCCTAGGAAAGATCCTAGCTAACAATGAAGTGAAGTCATTGATCATGGCGATCTGAGCAGGGATGAAAGAGTCCTATGAAGATGATAAGATCAGATATGAAAGAATCGTGATCATGACGGATGCCGATGTGGATGGAGCGCATATTAGAACGTTGCTATTGACCTTCTTCTTCCGTTATATGAGACCATTGATCGAAAATAATCATCTGTTTATTGCTGTGCCACCGTTGTACAAATTCAAGCAAGGGAAAAAGGAAAAATATATCTATCCACCAGATGATCAACTAGAGATCGATGA
>CALGNI010000065.1 GCA_937958645.1 Candidatus Absconditabacterales bacterium | reverse complement strand
ATTTTAATGGAATTACAAATTTTGCACAAGGAAAAGCTGTAGGTCCAGCAAATCAACGATATGCGGATCCATTTCTTGTTAATTTCGGTGATCCATTTTTAAAAAGAATTGAAAAAAGTGATGAAGTTCCAAAGACAAAATTTGATGCCTGAATTGGTCATCAAGTATATGCATCTACTGAGACGATGCTCAAGGTAGAGACGATGGATGTTGATGGAGATGATAAAAAAGATATTGTGATATGATATAATGATGGATCTATCAGAGTATTGAAGAACTATGGTTGAGGACAGCCATATACTGATATTGGATCGTTGACGGTTTTTGCTGATGGGCTAAAGGATTTCTGGCCAGGTGATGTAGATGGAGATGGCGATGATGATATTATTATTCTCACGCATTCTGAAAAGCTTAGAGCCTACAAGAATACCTGATGAACTATTGAAGTTGATGGTACACCGATCTGTCTTGATATTCCCAACGGAGAATTTAGTAGTGTGAGTCAAACAAATCAAGTATTTGTTACTGACGTTGATGGAAACGATGTCTTGGATATTGTGACCTATGCAATCGATGGAGAGATCGAAGTGTTTTATGGTGGATGAGAGAGTTATCTTTCTACAGATCCTTTTACTTGTGATCCTGAAGCGCTTTCAAGAAATAATAAAGCTCTCCTAAAATCAATGAAAGTTACTGCATGAGCAGAATTTAGTGATAACAGTTTGATTCATTGGTCATGACTGGAAGTGCCTGATGAAGATGATCTTAGTGTAGATGGATATGATTTCTTGGTGCAATCTCCAGATGTACCTGAGTTTGATGTTAAAGGAAAAACTGAAGAGGAAATTGATGAATTTGTTGCTTGAATTAGACAACAGAAGATCGATGATGTTCAAGATTTGGATATAAATCAATTGATAGATGATGGTATGAATAAGATGATTGATTATATTCTTGAAGCTCCTACTTCATTGAAACCTTTTGATGAAAAAGAAAACGAATCATATGCATTTATGCGTGCTCAAGATACCTTAGAAACCGACTTAGCTCAAGCAACAGTGAAGAAGACTATTACTGATCAAAATGGTTGATATGTAGAAAAGGGTGATCTGTTGACAGTAACAGTAACGATCGAATGATGATCAGATATTGATTATCTCGAAAAACTTGATATCCCAGTACTGATCTACAAAGATGAATTTAATAAAATTATCTGACTTGAGAATGGCCTATGATGAGAGTTGGAGCGAAATGTAGGACAAGGGTATGAGTTTATGATCCAATGATGATCACCGTGAGTCATTACTTATGATGTTGTGTTTAATGGAAATGGTCACGCAAGAGTAGAAGTAGAAACTGAAATGGAAGAGATTTTTGAACAATGAACAAGTCGTACTTCATGGTTTGGGAGTCCGGTTTTTGCTGGATCAGCAAAAGCAGTGAGAATATATCCTGATGACGCATGTTATAAATGATATCGAGAATTTGATCCTGGAGAAAGTTTTGTTTCTCTGGAGAAACCTTACCAAGAACAAACAAATCAATTTGTGGAACACTTTACCCAGCAGCGTCAAGAAGTAGAAAACAAAACTGTCGATCCAGATGTGGGAAGACTGAAGGAACTCCTATGAATTCATGAAATCGATTTCAACTCCATCACGATGGAGAATATTGAAGATCTTATCAGACTCATAGGTACTGATGTTTCTGGTAGTCTTGAAATTTGAAGCGAATATGTAGATGAATTTAATGATGTGATGCAGTCAGCTGCTGATAGTATGTGTAAAGGAATCAAGTTCTGAGATACGAATTGTGGATGACTTCCGATTCCTTTCAATATGGCGTTCTTGTCACCATGAACTTTAAATATCTTTGGTTGTAAATTGGTAGATGATCCTTGACTCCCTGTAGTTTCTTTCCCAACTACTTTATATGCCCCAGGTCCAATACCATTTATACGGCCCCCAATTCCGCTTGGATGATGATGATTATGGTGATACCTTCCTACGTTCCAGAGATGACCATTTGATGTAAGACAAAGACCCGATGATGCTGCACATTCAAGTCAAACACAATTTAGAGTGTACGTATCGCCAACACTTACCAATCAAGTTTGAATTTCCATTTGCTTTGGTGGATATAATTCTGTAAATCTTCCTGACCCACTGGGAGATATCGCAGGAAATTGTATTGTACTTGCATGACAATTACCAAATACCTGTGATGATGGAGGAGATGCATATACAAATGATGCTTGAGAGACTAAGCATGATTGGAGCACTACCATTGATGAAGAAATAAGAGACTTACAACAAGTATGAGTGTGTGATCCTAGTGCTCAAGCAAGATCTCCATTTTTCTCTACAGCCACCCAAAATCCCGTAGCAATGACCTGAAAACCAAATACCGTGATTGCTGCAGTTCAGTGAGCACTAGATAATTATGAAAAATTACCTAAAAATTCATGAGGAGGTGGACAATCACAACAACTTCTTTGATTTGAACAAAATCATGTAATTAAATGAGGAACGCAATTTGATCTTAAAATTTTGTGAGGAGAAGTGAAGTGAGTAACTCAGTGTATCATGAGAAATCGACGTGATAAACAATTACAATATATTGCAAGCAATATGTTCAATATGCAAGTAAATCTTATTTTGCCTGATTTTTCATCAGTAGCAGATGGATTTTCAGAGATTGGTCAGTTAGCTAAATCTCCATCGATTAAGAATAATCATAATACCTCAGAGTCAACTCAAGGAAAAACCGAAAATGCATGAACCAAATCAAGATATCAAGATCCAGAAAGTACAGTAGAGAAACTCTTCCTGCCAAGAAGTATCTTAGAGGATATGGAAAATGTTGTATCTAATCCTTTCGAACAAATTGCTTGATTATTTCAAAACATCCCTCTTATCAATCTTGAACAAGAACGTCTTCGTATTCAAATTCCTTGGTTGTTTGAAGAAGATATTGTAAGATTAGAACTCCAGTGGAATTCATGGCTTACTAGAAATGAAATCATTTTGGCAAATCGAAAAACACTGAATGTTGATGCAAATGAAAATGTAACGAATCAAATGGCTAGTGCCATTACTGATGTTAGGAGAAATCTTAGAACCTTAGAACAGTACAAGCAATTGCCATCGTTATTATATGATTATATTCATGCATGGGATAAGTATGTACTAGAGGTATATTCGTTTTCTGAAGATATCGTAAAACAATTAACCTGATGGTTACAAACCAATGCAGTAAGATACGCAAAATATGTTGATGCTATTATCTTGATGATTTGAATCATAGAAACATGGCAACCAATCATCGATTTTTCAACAAACCGAAAAACAAAATGTGGTAAATGTAGAGTTGATAACTATGATTATTATTCTTGTAAACTAAGTTTGTTCTGTGTAGATCTTCCTGTATTGCCAATACCTCCGTTTAAGATTCCTGATATATATATTGACCTATCAAATATTCGTTTGTGAATTGATGTGTTATTGCCAAAATTTGTTTTCTTACCTGAGAAGATATATTATCCATCACTTCCTGATTTCCCAGATCCTCAAAATGCTAGCTTAGGACTAAATGTAGAATTACCTGATGTTCCGCAACTTCCTGCGCCTCCACCGTTACCTCAGTTACCAGATCTTACCTTAGATGCAAATATAGAATTGCCTGTTTTGCCTCCAGCACCAGAGATACCAGATCTAATCCCATCTATCAAATGAATTATTAATGTTGCTGATTTTATTGGTACGGTATTCTGTATCTTTAAATGATGAGTATGACTCGTCACCGAACAAGGAGTGAAAAGTAGAATTGAGCAGATGACGCAAAGAACTCGAGCTTCGTTGCCTTTCGATACCTTGTCTGCAACCTTGCCTGATACACCTTATGAAGGGTACAATTATCATATTGATGCATTTGTTGATCTAAAAATTAGTTTGGATCAGCTGTATGACGTATTTGATAGTGTAGCTGATACGGTAAACTCTGAAGTTGCCAAGTGAGTTGACACCCTAAAAACAAACACTCAAGAAACCGTAAACTCAATTATTGATCCAGAAAAAGCTAAAAAATTCTTAGATGAAGCAAGAATCATTGAAGATGCTATTAGAAATGGAGCAGACTTAGATGTAGATATAGATTTAACTGATCCACTTGAGAATATTTGAGAAAAGATATGAAGCGGAGTGGATACGATTGGTGACACAATCGATGATACAATCGGCGATATCTTTGGCCTTAATTCAATCCAATGAAGCATACTTCCTAGATTTGAACGACCTGTTTTATCAGAACATACCAAGGCCTATCATAAACGTCATAATTGATGATGAAGCCTTGAAGATGCAACTCAAAACTTAATTGATCAATTCTCATTGATGCTGTCTCGTCAAGATTTTGAACTGTATCATGATGAAATCTTAGCAATTCATTCTTGGATTGGATCAGATGCTGCCGTCAAGCCAAACTACGACTCTGTAACAGAAGCTCATGATACATTGATTACTCATATAGATCACTCTAGAGATGAAATCCAGTCAATGTTAAATATGATACAAAATGATTTTGACTGATTCCTACAGCAATACATACCAGAAGATATTCTTATCGATTCACAGCAAGATAGATTATTGATTGAACAAATACCTGTGCAATTATTCGAAGGAAATAAAAGTGTTATCGATAAGATTGTTGGTCAAGAACATCCAGTACAATCGTTTATAGATCTTCATACTCCACTGATTGAATGATATCAAAACGCATTAAAAAGTAATACTGCTGAAGAATTAAATATGACTGAACTTGTTTATGATTCTTCTACATCATATATCGATGGTCTTGCTGATAGATATTTGTGAAACAACGATGGAGTGTTCTTAGCTCAATCTGATAGCTGAGATCTTCTTGACCTTGATTTTCAAGTGCAACAAGCATCTTCATGTACACCATTAGATCAGGATGGAGATATAGATGACGATGGAATTCCCAATAAAGATGATAACGATATAGATGGAGATGGGATTCCAAATACTGAAGATGGAGATGTTGATGGAGATTGTGAATCAAATGCAGTAGATAAAGATATCGATGGAGATGGAGAAGAAAACTGAAGAGATAGCGACTGTAATGGGGGATGAGGAAATTGCGAGCAAGATAACGACGATGATAGTGATGGAATCCCTGACGATCAAGATCCAGATGATGATAATGACGGAACCCCAGACGATCAAGAACCAGATCAAGATGGTGATGGAATCCCTGACTCAGAAGACGCAGATGATGACAACGACTGAATAGAAGATCAAGATGATCCAGATGATGATAATGATGGAATTCCAGATTCTGATGAGAAAGATAGTGATGGAGATGGAACGAACGATGATGATGATCTAGATGATGATAATGATTGAATTCCTGATATAGAAGATGAAGAAGATAATAATGAAGACAAAGAAGAAGAAGAAGAAGAAGAAGAAGAAGAAGAAGAAGAAGAAGAAGAAGAAGAAGAAGAAGATGAAGAAGAAGAAGATGATGAAGAAGAAGATGAAGAGTCTCCTGGAGCTTGATGATCTTCAATTCAAAATTTTGCTGAAAACACTGGGTTTGATCAAATTGATTTCACACAATATATCGAATGATTCTTTATTAAAGGAGATGACGAAAAATATCATAACGTTATTGGTTGGGCAGATAAGTTGAAAAAAATCCAATCTTCTGGAACTTATACTTTTGTAGATGTAAATGGTGATGAAGAGGTAGATATTCTCTCTCGAGATAGCAACAATATTTATATTAAGTATGCTAATCAAAATGATAGTTACTCATGAGGATGAGCATCATGAATAATTACTATTTGACCACGATCTTCCGCTGAAGATTTAGCTGAAGCTGCATTAGAAAACGATTGATATCTTCAATGAGTGAAAGTTTGGGATAAGAAATACGTACGTACAAATTTTGTAAGAGAATGAAATAGCTTTGAATCAATTTGATTTTCTCGAAGAAATGATGCAGATGATGCTTATGTTGTTCGTTTATCAGAATCAATTACTCAACAACCAGCTAAGGAATATGCTGCTGCTAAATATCTTTTGATGGTACCAGAATGAATAGAATATGAATGATTTGATTTAGAAATTCAAAAAGAGTTAAGTAAGCAAAAAATATCATCACTTATTGATGATGACACCATAGTGCAAGTGTGATACTATGACTGAAGAACCCAACAAGTGAGCGCGATTCTACAAAACATTGAACCTTCATGATGGAGACATGCTAAGGTAGCTCCGCTTGTGTTGGATAAATCTTCATCTACATGGACCTATAAAAGAACTTGACCGTGGTCAAGACAGATAGTTTCTGGTAATCAAAAACGATGAGATGATGCAAATCCTTATCTTTCATTAGAGTTGATTAGAACTAAGACGGGAGAAATTATACCATGATGATCTGATTTATGATGATATGTGCTTACCAACTATAATCTCTCATGAACTTGGTTAGATAATGGAAAAGTTCTAGAAAATCGAATCGAGTATGAGGATGAAATTATTTATTTTGACGAGAGTGATAAGCTACTGATCGAAGGATTATACTTTAAAGAGCCGACCATTGAAAGTTTTGTTTTTTGAGCATTGGATCAAGCAGGCAATGAATCAATCTCAGACGTGAAATTAACCATTTCTTCTCCAGAAATTTCAATTGTTGATGTAGTTGATAAGTGATCAGGATTTGATATTGAGACTCATATGTCAGCTACTATAGATGATGGTAAGATAGCGTTTTTGAGAGATAGGTATTGATGGCGAGAAGAAATGAATCCATTCACCTTCCCCGTAAAACCAACAGATCCAAACGTGACTTGATGAATCTTTATTGATGATGAAGATATCTGACTTAATGATGATGAATGAAACACAAGAATGTTGCTTGATACAGATACAGGTGAGATTGATTTGAGTTGATTGTGATCTTCTAACAACCTAGGTAATAACACGGGCGAGTGAAGCAATGATGCAGATCAATGAGGAAACAATGATGCAGATCAATGAGAAAATAATGATGCAGATCAATGAGAAAATAATGATGCAGATCAATGAGGAAATAATGATGCAGATCAATGAGAAAACAATGATACAGATCAATGAGGAAATAATGATGCAGATCAATGAGAAAATAATGATACAGATCAATGAAATGAAAAATCGAAAAGCGACTCTGAGGATGCTTCAAAAAACGTTGTTAATCCAGTTTGATGATGAGGAAATTGAGATTCAGAAGAAGATACCAATAACAAAGAAACAGAAGTACTTATCGATTTTGTAAATCAGATGCCAGAAATTGCAGTGCTAGATTGAGAAACTAAAGAAAGTCTGTTTAGAATTGGATTGATTTCAAAAGAACTCGTTAATGTTTGAGTTTTGGATGGAACATATGAAGGTTCTGAGATACGCAGTGGAAATATCGGGCTAGAATTCTCATGAGGTTCTTGTTATGGACCAAAGTGAGAAGAGTGTCATATTTTCATCTCTAGGGTGTGAAATATTATTATTCCAGAGCCATATAATTCTGAATATTCTGCACAATATAGTTTTGATACCCAAAACGATGCAGTGGTGTATACAGTAATAAATGCAGTGAAAAAACCTATTTTGGAAGTACGTTTTATTATTGAACCGCTATCATAATCATGAAATATTTGAAACTCATGTTGAGCAAGTCATTACTCATATGGATCTGGGGAGTAGCCAGTATGATTTTACGACGATGAGTTGCATTTGCGGATGAATGATGAGATTGTGCTGAATTATTATGACCAAATACCTTTTCTGCTGATGTTACAAAAGCATTTGAAGCAAAATGAATTCCTCAGTTATTTTATACAGATGATCAATTATCATTTGTTCAAAAATCATTGGCTACATACTGCTGTAGATCAGGTATTATTGGTGATGAGAGTTGTTCAGATAAGACATTATATTTTGAAAGTGAAAAAAACGTTATACAATCACCATTTTATTTAGATCATTTTTTGCTCTTGCGAAGATTATATCTCAGATGAGACACAATAGTATGTGATGAATATGATTTTACCTGCAAAGCTCGTTTAGATAGTGAAAAATGATATCCATGAAAGCCCTTGTGTTATAGAAAATGAGCATCATCTGATCCTGCTTGTGAAGATGTTTTTGATATCAAAGTTGGGGTCGATGAAGGGGTGGCATCAACTGATATTATTTCTCCATGAGAAATTTGGTGAGCGTATGAAAAGGTTTGGTCAAATAATCAATCTCTAGTAGTTCCCTCAAGAGAACAAGCTTTGACTCTGGGACCAGAAGATGTGTCTATTTTTCAGATGGGATACTATATGTGTAATGAGGTTCAATTGATGATGGATGAAGTAGTTTCACTCTCAAATGAGAATAATCAATCTCTGAATGGTATACAATGAAGTACTTTCCAAAAGTGTGAACAAAAGATGATGGAATATTATACCTTACACTGACTAGAGTATACGAGTTTACTCAGTAAAGCTGCATGAGTACATCAGACTGCCAAAATAAATACTCAAATAAGAGATCATATGGCGGATGTTTTAGATGCTCTTACGAGAGATTTTGTTGAGATTAAATCTGGGTTTTCAGAATTTATGAGAACTTTCCCTGAGTATACCCGTGAGTGTTCAATCTAATGTAAACTTGTAAATTTATCATCAAACTTGTGAAATGAAATCACTGTTCAATTATCTTCTTATCTGAGTATTATTTGTTCATCCATTATGATGAATAGTTTTTGCACAAGAAGAAGCTGAAGCTCTTGATATGAGTTGTAATGATGTGACTCCAGCATGTAATCAATCACCTGAGCATCTTACTGTGTATCTAGATGTGATGGATAAGATTTTGTTGTTGATTGATGCTGAGGCTGACAAGACCGTAGTGGAGCCTAGTGGAACATCGAGTCAACAGGCCTTAGGACAAAAAGCTAATACTTCCTCTTTTTTGAATGAAGTAGGAAATACCTTATTTAGTTATGATGGTGTTTTTGATGATTATAGATTTTTAAATACTGCATCAGTAACTCTAAAAAGAGACAAAAGAAAGATTCAAGATATGTATTTTAGAATCCTTGATATTCAGAAATTACTAAATAAAGAAATGACAAAAAAAACAATTCCTAAGACCTTGTATGATTCTATAGATGCGCAACTACAAAAATTGGAATATATTAAACTTTGAAAGTGAACGGAGACTTACAATATGGAAAGAAGTAGTCAGACATATGCTACATTAATCAAATTGCTTTCTCGTATAAATCAAGCATATGCAGAACTGTTTGAACTAAAGTTTATCTCGAACCAATTTGAGGATCTAGGGACCGAGAAATTTAAATCCTATATTTTCCCTTGAGATCAATCTGAAAAAGATATTGATGATGAAAAATTGAAAAAAATCTTTGAGCGAACGACAAGATATGTTTATAATATGTATGTGAATCCATTTGATGTTTTGCGTAAAGATCGGAATAATTCAACAGAATTTGTTGATATAGATTATTCTAAATTTATTTTGATGGTTCGAGAACTTGAAAATGCATATAGATGTACACATGGAACACAGAATGTTTGTTCTGATTGAACTTTAGGTTTAAGAGAAAATTTTAAAGAACTCAATGAAAAGACACTTCAACGTGATTTGAGAACATCGTGACAGTTGATAAAAGAGAAAACTCAACAATTGAAATGAATCTTTTCTTCTCCTGATTCTGCCGATAGAGATGCATATAAACAAAGAAAGGAAGCATTGAAACAAAGTAGATATTGAGCTTCAGGAAGACCCAATGAACGTTGATTTGTACAAACTCTGTTAGTGACTTGAAAGCAATTTCTAGATTGAACAAAAGCTAATATCATAGACCCAGTAGTAGATATCGCAAAGACAACAGGATCAGCTGCTAAGAACTTTGGTTGATTGTTTGCGAAAAATTCAAATGCTGACGTACCATCAAGTTCGCAGTGAACTTTAGATGCAAATCATGAAGCGGCAAATAGATTTGGATCCAAAGAAGCAAAAGAATCAGTTTTGGAAAAGATTGAAGAGGAACGAGAACAGAAAAACAAACTTAATCAGTGAACAGAAAATCTCACACTCACTAATGACCTTCAACAAAATCAGTATCGTGTATTAGATAGCAAGATAAAAAATATTCATAGCGTTTTTGAGAAGTTTACTGTAGACAAACAAAAAGAGCGAGTAAATGATATGATCTATCAAGACACAAAGTGAATTACTAAACAAGCGGTAACCTTAAGCTTATATGTCCATGCTGCAGCGAATCGTTTTGGAGATTATGATAAAGATAGTCAATCAACAGCAAAAACAATTAATGAAACACTTACGAAAATGTGTGAAGCACAATGCACAAACCTATCAGACAAAAAATGTAGAGAAGACCAATAATTACTCTTATATTTATTTATTTTTCAGTTATGAATAAGACTCGTTTATTTTACATGCTATGATGAATATTGTGATCGATGTTACTCGGTAACTTTTCCTATGCTCAATCATGAGAGGTGTGTGTATCTAATCAAGAGTCTATTGCTTCAGAATTTCTATGAAATCTTGCAAATGCAGATGTTGACTGATCTTTAGTCGCAACTTTGGCAAAGTACAAGGATACTTCA
>CALGNI010000064.1 GCA_937958645.1 Candidatus Absconditabacterales bacterium | reverse complement strand
CTAGGTGATATGAGAAAGTCAGTTTATGTAATTTGATCAAGAAGGTAGAGCAGAATCTAAGGAAGCATCAGTTCTCACGTATGAAATCGGATGACGATGAACCGAATTGGCTTATGCACCCAAAAAGTCTTGATTCGTCATAAGTCAAGAAAAAATTATGAAAAAAAACCTAGAGCCCCGCCCCAGATTTTTTCTAATCTCTAAATTCTCATCTCTAAATTCTTATTTCTTCCCCTTTTTCTTCTGTTTATCCTTCTCTCTTCTTCCTCCACTTCTTCCTTTTCACTTTCCATTTCCTCATTTCCCTTTCCCAAATCTTCCTCCCCTTCACTTTCCTTTTCCTCACTTTCATCATTTACTGTCTCTATCTTTGGAGATCGAGACAAGCGTTCTTCAGGGTTTTAGCTTGAAGACATCTACAATAATTTCTGCTTCGGGTGTAGGACAGGTAATGAAACTAAACGCGTCTCTAATAGCTACGTCGTCCATGATACTTTGAGGGACGTCAGTTTCTTTTTGTAGTCGGTCAACGAGTTCTTTTGGTCCTTCGATTCCGTCATTTCTCCCACGAGCAATAAATAATCTCGTGTGACCTTCTTTGGTTTCAGAAAACGATCCTGCAGTGATTTCTTTGTATCCATTGGCGTCTAGTTGCTTACCGAACGCTATAGTGAGTAAACCTGCAATAATTTCCTTATCAGAAGCGAAATCAGAGAGTCTTCAGATCATGTCCTTGAGCTCATCAGAGAGTTCTGTAGGGATAGCTGCTGTTATTTGTGTCGCGATATTAGCTTTCTTTTGTCAGATCACTGCTTCGATTGATGGGATCTCTATCGTTTCGATCTTAGCTTTGGTAACTCTTTCTATCGTTCTGATCTTTCTTTGATCTTTCTTAGTCACGAATGAAAGCGCGATTCACTTCTTCCCAGCTCTCCCTGTTCTTCCGATCCTATGTGTGTATGCTTCGGTGTCTTGAGGAAGATGATAATTTACTACATGGGTCAAGTCATCCACATCGATTCCTCTCGCTGCTACATCTGTAGCAATAAGCAACGTGATTTTCTTCTTTTTAAATTTATTCAACACCTTTTCTCTTTGCTTTTGATTCAAATCTCCATGCAAAGCATCAGCGTGGTATCCATTTTCTTGAAGATTATGGACCAACTCATCACACCCTCTTTTGGTCTTACAAAACACAATCCCATAAAATCCTGGTTCAGCATCAATCACTCTGGTAAGCGCTTCCAGCTTATCTTTTTCACGAAGAAACATACACAATTGTTGAGTGTTGGTCGTGGTAAGCTCAGTAGCTGCAACTTTCACCACTTCTACCTCTCCCATATAACGTTCTGCTACACGCTTGATAGCTGATGGCATCGTAGCGGAGAAACATAACATCTTTTTCTCTAGATTACACACTTCCAAAATAGCTTTGATCTCGTCAAGAAATCACATATTCAGCATTTCATCAGCCTCATCCAAGATACAAAAATCCACTGTATCTAATTTGAGTTTACCTCTTTTGATAAAGTCGATCATTCTCCCTGGAGTCCCTACCACGATCTGTGGTCCTGCTGCCAATTCTTTGAGTTGTGTTCCAATAGGAGCACCTCCATATACTTGTACCGTCTTGATTCTTTTGGTTCCACTAAGTGACTTGATCTCTACAGCGATTTGGATCGCTAACTCTCTGGTAGGTGCAATGATCACTGCCTGAATACCTTTCTTAGCCAAATCAATTTTTTCTATCACAGGAATGGCAAATGCAGCCGTTTTCCCCGTACCTGTTTGAGCCTGTCCGATAATATCCTTGTCGCCATTCATCAAAAGAGGAATGCAAGCTTCCTGGATCGGTGAAGGAGTTTCAAATCATTTTTTTTCAAGCGCTGCCAAAGTTGAGGCTGACAGCCCCATTTCAGAGAATTTCATAATAATAAGGAAAAGTTAAAGAATTGGTTTAGTCTTTAGAGAATGAAGTTCTCGCCTTCTGTCTCATAAAACGGAAATCAACCATTCTTCGTGCCCAAAAAATACATCGCGTATCTGCTTCAGAAAATTTATACTCACACGGTTAATGGATCGATTGGGGTTAGTGTATGAGGAAATCTGGGGAAGTCAAGTTGTAATAATGCAACAAAATGCAACAAAATAATTTAATAAAATTCTATCAATACTTACTTTGTTCGTGAAATTCCTTGAGAAAAATGGCTTAATCCCTATACTACAAAAATCAATCTTTACTCATAAGAAATCTTGTATGGCTCTCCTTCATTCAAAAACTAAAGCTCAAAATCGACAAGCACCTGATTTTGATTTGCTGTGAGTATATGGGAAACGTTATTCATTGGAGTATTTTCGTGAAAAGAAATGACTAGCTGTTATTTTTACTTGCAACCACTGCCCTTACGCTGTAGCTTCACGACCAGAGATCGTTTCACTAGCAAGCAAATATCAAGATATCTGATTTATCTGTATCAATAGCAACGACACGAAAGCCTACCCTCAAGATAGTTATGAAAACATGAAACACCTCAGCGATGAACTTAGATTTTCCTTTCCTTATGTCATAGATACTGATCAATCAGTAGCAAAAGCCTACGATGCACAATGCACACCAGACAATTATTTATTCAAAAACACCGAAGAATCGTTTAAACTCTTCTTCCAAGGACGCTTAAATGACAATCGAAAAAAACCATGAAAAGCGACTCAAACAGACTTTGAAGATCATATCATCTCCTTGCTTGCAGGCGAGAAAACCAGTAAAGATTGGGTTCCGAGTATGGGGTGTAGTATCAAGTGGAGGTAGAGATTGTAAAGTACTTATCCGGAAAACTCACACCCTATACTCCCTCAAAAAGATTCGTTGAAACAACAATTTCGTTCTTCTTTCTCATCTCATCAATCTGTATCACCTCTCAAATCAAATACAATGATCCATAGATCACATATAAGGTTTTCATGTTCTTCTCTGATTTTCTAATTATTTGCTCAAGTGACTTGAGATATTGCATCTGAAAGGGGGCTGATAACTCAGTGATATCAACTGCTCTTTCAGAATCAATTTGCACGAAGTAATTCTTCTCCCCTTCGATCAAATACTCCTTAATATACTCCTCGTAGAAGTCCTTATTTTTCACCGTACCAAACACGGTGACTAGTGTATCAAAATCTCCCCTCACAGAATCGACGTATGTTGCCAATGAGAACAATCAACTTTTGTTATGTGCTCAGTCAATCAGGAGATTATCGGATAATCGCTCACATCTTCATCTATGTGTAATATCTTGAAGGCCTGATAGGATCTCTTCATCATCATATCACAAATACTTCAAGACATCAAACGCTATTCAAGCGTTTTCTTCCTGATGAGCCCCATGAAGATTGGTTGGTTTTTTATTCTTAGATACATGCAATATTGCTCATTTCACTCTGGCCCCATGCTCCATGAGCTTGTTATCGACACTTGTAAAACAAGGGATTCATTTTTTCATGATTCCCATCTTATTTCGCTGTATTTGAGATCTAGTAGCTCCTAAGATATGCGTATGATCAAATCAGATATGAGTAATCACCGTACATACAGGCAAATGAAATACATTCGTCGCGTCCAGCGTTCATCACAAACCCACTTCTATCACCGCATAATCTACCTCAAGACTCCTAAAATACAGTATACTCGCAATAAAGATTGCCTCAAAGTACGAAGTAGTCAATCAAAGTTTTTTTTGCTTCGTGAAAACTTCTCATAACCGTTTATCAAAATCCTTATCAGAAATTGGGACTCAATTTACTTGGATTCTTTCATTGGGTTCAAAGAGATGAGGAGATGAGAATAATCCTACTTGTTTCGAATCTTTTTTATACAATACTTGAGAGATCATATTGGAGACACTTCACTTCCCATTGGTTCAAGCTACATGAATCACTCTATACGAATTTTGAGGATTTCAAAAACTCTTCAGGATTTTTTTCACCTTTCATAGACCTGATTTTCAAGAAATTGAGCCCTTTTAGGATATCAATATGTTCGTTTTTGGATTTTTTGATGTTCATATCTGTGCATATCTCAATCTAAAACCCACTCTGAAGCTCTAACATCTTAGCATATGATCATCATTGAGCTATGAGTTCGTCATGTGTTCCACGCTCCACTACTTTTCATGCATCAATCACAATAATATCATCAGCATTTTTTACCGTCTGTAGTCTATGAGCAATAATAATGACAGTACGATCTTCAAAAAGATTCTGCATTGCTTGAGTGATTGATTCCTCAGAAAAACTATCTAGAGCTGAGGTAGGCTCATCCAAAATGATAATCTCAGGATCTTTGAGAAAGATCTTTGCAATAGCCAATCTTTGACGTTGTCCTCCAGAAAGACGAACTCCACGTTCACCTATTTCAGTTTTGAGACCTTGTGGAAAACCATAAACAAATTCACATTTTGCAAGACGTATACATTTTTCTAACTCATCTTTATTTACCTCTCCATCTACAGCATAGGTTAAATTATCCAACAGAGTTCAGTCAAAAACACTTGGATCCTGAGTGAGATATCAAATGTTTTGATAATAAGATTTAAGAGAAACTGATGCAAGATCTTGTTTATCAATCATAATTGATCACTTACTTGGCCTTAGGTATCATGCTATCAGTTTAACAAGTGTAGATTTTCCAGATCAAGATAATCATACAAGAGCGGTCTTTTTCTTACCCTTGATCCTTAGAGAAAAATCTGAGAATACTTCTGCTTCGGTAGATTCATCATAGGCAAAAGATAAGTCCCTAATCTCTACCTCTCATACAGCATATCTAAACTCAACTCATTCTTCATATCAGTGTATTTTGTTTGGATTGTCATGAAAATCTCGCAATTTCTCTACATGAGTCCAATTATCAAATCGACTGGTAAGTCCGTAAAGAGTACTTTCAATATTTCCTCTCATGCGTCCAAACAACATTCGCCACAAAGTAAATTCACCAAAAAACATATTTCCCGCAATAATTTCATTTCCAGAATACCACAACCAATAGGTCATTACAAGCACCGTTGCAACATATACCACATCGATAGCAAGTATTTGCTTTATCGCTATTCTTCTTCAAAAAGATTTTAACTTAGTAAAAATAGTATCAATAATACTCAATTCAGAGAGGAATTTTCAAGAAAGGAGCATTTCAAATTTTGACATCACAAATCTGACGATTCTTCTATCCGCTTCTGTAACATATTCTTTACGATCAGCTCTCTCATTTTTGAGCATTGAATTACCATATAATGAAACTCATATAAATAATCCCCATACAATAAAAAATAACATAAAAGCCTTTGATCATAAAGACACAAACACCCAAATAAGTATTGATATAAGAACAAATCCAGACTGAAAGAAATTTACGAATACATCATTAATCATATCTATTCGTTTATCCGCTCATTTTTGGATGATACTATTTGCCTTACCTGTTCCAATTTTTTCTGTCTCATTATTTGAGAGTAAAGTATAAGCATGCAATTCATCTTTATAGACTTTTGTGCGCATTTCATCAAAGTGATATCTTCTCCATACCCTAGATATAAAAAAATTTACCAATCGAATCACAAATGATAATAAAGCATATAATTTAAGATAATAAATAAACTCACTTTCTGATTTTTGTTCAATTCAAATAATCAACTGACTTATCAAATAAGGTCAAACTAAGGTCGTTCATCCTCTAAATATAGCAATAACAAAAGAGCCAAAGCTTAATCGTTTGGTATGTATTACTGGATCAAAAAATCTCCTTATCATCTGCATAAAAGTCATCGTAAAACAAGTATAAGGAAAATATGATTCTAGTACAAATCTAAACTAAGAACTAGATAATAATTTTTTGTTTTTAAGGAACCTCTGATAAATTAAATAATTGAAAAGAACTTTTATTATTTTCGATTATAGTCTCTAGATTATAAAATTGAACTAAATAACATCTAGAGACTACGAAGTAAATGACTTAAAATCTAGCCGAATAGAAAACGCTTCGCTGTATTTCATTCATCTATATTTATAGTCTATTTACCATATTTCATTTTTCACGGTTCCTCGAGGAAACTTAAAAAAGCCAATTCACTTTTGCTATTATTCATGAAATGTAATTATTTCTAAAATATGAGCTATTTCAGAGCTTCCTTAAGTAATCTCCCCCTAGAATTCCCCCAAAACATCACTATACACACCTCTTACGCCAACGGAGCGACGCACATCGCTCTTTTTCTTTTGTCTCAATCTACACTACAAATGAATCTAAAAAATATCGATTATAAAGCCAATATACAGTCTTGAATTACCGTTGCCCTCATCTCGGTACCCCTAGCGATCTCGTTAGCTATCGTGGGTGGAGCTACACCGATGATGGGTTTGCTTTCTGGTGCTTGGTCAGGAATACTCGCTGCAATCTTTTGTTCGAGTCGTCACAATGCCTTTGGTCCTGCCGGGTCACTTGCTGGGATCTTACTTCCGATCACCATGACCTACGGGATTCTGTATCTTCCATTGTTAGCAATCATCTCATGAATATTTATCCTAATCTTTGGTGCTTTGAAGCTCACTAAATACCTGAGTTTGATCCCTTGAGCGTCATTGCAATGATTCTTACTAGGAATAGGGCTCATCATTGGGTTGGAGCAAATACCTGCTATTTTGTGACTTGATCTAAGCTATAGTTTACCCGAGGTAGTCAAGAACCTTTGAGAGACAAATCTCGTCGCTTTGTGATTATTTTTGGTGACCTTATGAATTCTCTACATCTGTAGAAATTACACAAAAGTACCGGGTGCGATTGTAGTCACAGTGCTATGAGTCATTATAGGAAAATATACCCAGTCAGCAGGCATTGATTTGTATCTATTGATGAATGAATATACTGATGTTACCTTCAAACTGTTTGCATGATTTGAATGGAAGACGTATCTAGAAGCGCTGCGCAATGGTGAGACGCTAAAAGTTATGATCATAGCAGGGGTTTGAGTTGGAGTAATTGCTTTGTTGGAAACTTTGATCTCAGCGAAGATAGCTATGAAAGATACTCGTGTGCCTTATGATCCTCAGCGTGAAGTATTTGGTCTAGGGATTACCAATATTATTACCTGATTGGTAGGATGAATACCAGTGAGTGCCTTGGTTCCAAGAACCAGCATGAATATCAATTCTGGAGCTAGCAGCAAACTCTCTGGATGATTGATCGGTCTGTTTACCTGAATCTTCTCTGCATTTTTCTTTTCCAATTCACTCCAATTTCTTCCTTTTGCTATCGTGGCTGGGATTCTAGTCGATATTGCTTTAGGAATGATCAATATGTCTTTTTATCATAAGTTGCGAAAGGTGGAAAAGGGTTCTATCATCGTAGTAATGCTGGTAGGTCTAATCTCTTATCTTCGAGATCCTATGTTGGGTATCTTGATCGGTACAGTGATTGCGCTTCTGGTGGTGACCAAAAGAGCTTTGGATTCTGATCTGATGGCAAATGTCTTTCGTGACGGACATCATATCAAGAAACTTCCTTTGAATGCATATCAAAAATTTCAAAAAGAAGGAGATCTTCTGTTGATCAAACTAGAAGGAGAACTCAATTACCTGACCTCAGAATCACATATTCTCGCTATGAAAACCGTAGAAAAAGCATCAACCATCATCCTATGATTTGGTTATACTGCCCTGATTGATCTCGATGCTCAAGAAGAACTAGAACATCTTATCACCGACCGACTCAATCAAGGAAAAGAAGTGTATATCACCTGACTCAGAGAACAAAGTCTTCATGTCATGGAACAAGGGAGTATCTATGCTCAACTCAAAGCATCTGGTCATATTTTTGACAGCAAATCAGCGTTGTTGGAGAAGTTGTTGGGGTAGTACACTTAAGACATCATGGAAAGAATCTCTTCTGTACTTACTGATGTCAGATCACGATGAAACGATGATGCAAGTGGAAACTGTTCTACTGTATTAGCTCACAGCACCGAGATACTCTTCCCTCATGCAAGTCTAGCTCATTGCATTCCCGCATGTCCATCTTCTATCATGATAAATGTATTTGAAGTTGTTTGCCTTAAGATATGCAGATACACTTCTGGTTCAGCTTTTGACACAAAGGGCTTATTGGTTGATGGATCAATATCATAAATAGACTGTTTATGATCAAATATTTCGTGTATTCAGAGTTCATTCAGAACATGACTCATACACTCTCTAGGAGAAGCAGTAAGTAAGGCGATCTTTATATCAGTAGTATAAAGTGCTTGTAGAAGTTCTTTTGCTCAAGGGATAAATCTAATTTTAACTCATGAGTTTCCTAATTTCTTGTATGTTTCAAGCAATTTTGTTGCTTTGTGCTTAGGTATTTCATCACTAAATAGATTCTCCTTTCCATGGAGAATAAATAACTGCTTCATCCATTCTTCTGGCTTTACTCAAGCAAAATTTTTATTGATTCGATTAACATTGATCTTTTGAGTAGATCAAGGCTGTGTTGTAGCGATTCAATACTAAGCCAATATTCAGATTTCTGTCTGAGCATGATAAGATTGGGTATCAGAAATTACTCCATCCATATCAAAAATTACTAATCAATCTTTCATAGTTTATAATAAATAAACGATGCGATTATAGCATCGTTAGTTATATTGTACATAGAATGTAGTTGACTTATTAGATTAATTTCCTATTGGTGCGATATTACAGGTCCCCATTGTTGAGATCTGACAAAAATGATTTGATGGTCTCATCGCAGGGATGGCTGTGAGTTTACAATTGTTTTTGATATAGGAATCCACCTAAGAAACAACAATTTTCTTCGAGAAACACTTTTCGTCTCAAGCAGCATCAAGCAATGCATGAGCTACTGCAGATCTGGAAATCTTTTTGGTCATCGATGGAACAAACTCCTGAAAGGGAGTTTTTTGATATGAGCTAGTGGTAGCATCCTTGAGCAAGACTGCCTTGATCACCGTCCAAGGAAGTGAAGATGTTTCCAATAGCGCTTCTTCTGACTCTTTGTCATCGGCAACATCTCATAAGAAATACTCATAGCCATAGTAAAAAGGAAACGGGAGTTTGCGACCATGATGGGTTCCGTATGAGCTCATCACGATATAGTGGGAACAGTTATGTTCAGCTTTTCACCACGCCTGAATCACAGCTGCAGTCACTGAAGAATATAAATGCGTAGGTTTTTTATGAAAAAAAGATACTGAAATCGTATGGATGAGCACATCGATTCATGAATCAAGCAGACGCTGCACATCTTCTTGCTTAGTAGCATCTCACTGAATCACCGTCACTTGATCTATTCATGCAAGATCAAGCTTTTCTGGAGATCTCACAAGCGTCGTTACGGCATATCAGCGATTTATTGCCTCTTTTATCACTTCTTGTCCTGTACGTCATGATCATCAAAGGATTCAGATATGCATATCAATTCTTAACAAATAAATAACATTGATCACTATAGTTATACAGGAAAAAGAAGCGAGGGATTTCGACTAATACCATCAAGTCGAAATTTCGTAGTTACTCTTGTTAGTACTTGCATTTTCACCTATACTGATAGCAACTTTATTTTCTCAAATCTCTTTGATGAAATCTCTCCTTTCTCTACTCATTTGATTATTCGCCTTGTGAATTAGTACTAGCTTTGCTTTTACACCTTCTCAAGGATTGCAAAACTTCTTGGAACAAAAGGCTAGTTCATATGAACAAGCTATTCTTGATCAAGGAGAGCCAGTACGCACGAAATTACTCAATGCCTTTGAGCAAATCGAAAGGCTTGCTCCTTCGAATAATTATCGAAGTCTAGAAAAAGAACGCTTTGGGTATATTATTTGATTTTTGAAAGAAAGAGTGAAAACTGCATGACCAAGTATCGTTACTCTTGCTGACTTTCCGTTGTTGTATAGATGATTTGAGATCGTTCAGTATCCAGAGCAGATCGTGGCTACGGTTCGCAACACAGGTCCTTTTTGACAAACCAATGATGATTCATTTCAAAATCTCGCATGATTTATTTTCGGTGATAATGAAAGCAACACGGAGATCGCGATGACTTCTCCGGTCACCAGAACACAACTCGATCAAAATTCTTATGAAAGTGCATTTATTATGCCTTCTTGATGGACTATGAATACGCTCCCCGTTCCCAACAACGAGAGAATCACCATCAAAACCATCCCCTCATCACTAAAAGCAGTGAAAAGATTCTCATGATGGGCAACAAAACAAGCTGTTGATACTCAACGAGAAACCTTCCAACAAGAACTCAGTGCACAATGAGTCACCCGATACGGTTTACCGACCTTATGACAATATGATTGACCACGAGTAGCGGGTTCTAGCAGGAGAAATGAGTTGTCAGTACAGCTAAATCCTTAGAAAAAACAAAAGCTCTCAGAAAATATTTCTGAGAGCTTTTTTTTTGAATCAACACATTCTAATGTTAATTATTACCTGTAGGTGTTATTCTAATCACTTTACCAGGCTCAGGTTTAGCATGAAATCCGGGCTTAAGAATAATACTTTTAGCGTTATAGATCTTATTAGAGTTTTCATCTATCTTTTCACTCAAATTCATATTTTCTTCAGAGGTTTCAATTGATACAACCTTTGATTGCTTACCGCAGAGTTCATTATAAACCTCACCCATTATGATCTCCTGTACACGGATATCTCCAACTGGCACACCTGATCGATTTTTGACTACCACCAACAGATCAAGCGATCCATTAGCGGGAATTTCTACATCAATATCATTGATATTTACGATGCTACCTCTAGGAGTAATCGGAGCATACACAGTTCCAGAACCACTAATTAAGGTAAGTGATTGAAAATCTGTAGCTTTATGAATATCACCACTAAACTTAAGCGAGAAACTTTTTATGATTTTTGCAGTGTTCCCTGTCGTGAAATTCAATGATCCAACAATACCATGTTCTTCATCGAAGCTTGAAGGTTGTTTAGTACTGAAATATAAGGGGTCATTCTCTACTATCGTAGTAGTGATCGAACTCTCCAAGTAGTAATTTGGCTTGTTGATCCGAACTCCAGTTTCATCTTTGTAGCCAATACCTAATATAATTGGTCTTAACCAGTCTCCTGTAGTTGCATCACAGTCAAATTCAATCACAAAACTAAATCGTTTGGATTCATTAGGACCAATAAGTACATCACCGAAGTTCATCGTGTGTTCACGACCATTTAGATCATTACTCGTCAATTTCTTTAACTGTGTATCACCTTCAAAAAGAGTGCATGCTCTTATATTACCAGATGCAGTACCAAGGATATCAAAAGATATTGAGTCTACAGTGATCGGTTTGGTAGAGGAGATACCAAACTCTTGAGCCATACTTTGACTCCCCTGAATGACTTCATTTTTTGTAGCTACATTATCATAGCTAATTTGCCCAATAATGTTTGTGAGCATAAGAATGATAATCAAGACAATCGTTGTAATCTTCTTCATGTTTTTAAATTTTTTTTGTTAATATTATTTTTTAGCTTGATAGATATAATACTATATATCACTTTGTCAAGATCAAGGAAGATTTTCAAAAAAAGCCTCTTACACCTCAAATACCCCTTTCTTATACAACTCATACACTATTCTCGCTTCATGAATCGCATCATCCAATCATCTATGAGCTTCTACATACGGTGTTCCTACCAAATGATCCCAGGCCTCTTCTACCTTGGGTCGTTTATAATCACCATATCCGGTAGAGGGAAGCTTCAAAACTGGTGTTGCCACCTTCATCGGACAAGGGAGTTCTTTCGCTATCGTGATTCCTCTATCTCTAAGAAAGGTGAAATCGAAGGCTTTGTTGTATGCGGTGATCCCGAGAGGAAATGAATCTATGCAGCTTTGAATCTTGGGTAGTACTTCCTCCAAACTTTGAGCCTGAGTAACTTCATCGGGAGTCAGTGAAGAATTTGAAAATATCCATCCAAAAGGAGATTTGGTATGAGAAACATCAAATCATGGTTCTTTCACGATAAGATCTATGACTTCTTTTATCTCTCAGGTATCCAAATCCAAGGATGCAATACCAATCTCTACGATCAGACCACCTTTATTGAAAAAACCTGTAGTTTCGATATCAACGATTCATATAATATTTTTGGGCATCATTATGAGTATAAACAAAAACCTTTCCATCAGCGCTCGTCATTAATGGTATATCTTATTTTCTAATAATCACTTTCTGTTTATCAAATCTCACCTTAGCAAGTGCTGCATGCGCATCATCTGCATGTCTATATCCAACAGGCACCACTACACAGCTAGATAATCTTTCTTGCTCCAATCACAAAATCTCGTCGTATTTTTTCGAATCAAATCATTCTAGTGGGCATGCATCGATCTGAAGATGAGCACATGAAGAAAGCAAGAATCATAAGGCTAGATATACTTGTTTGGTCAATCGATGAGTAATTTCTTGGTCAGACATGCCTTCGACAAATCCATTCATCATCCCTTTATATCCATCCAGTGAATCTGCAGGTATTTCTCTTATCTCAGCGATCTTATTGATAAATAGTTGAATTTGTTCTTCTCACATATCCAAGCTTCTACACAACACGATCAAGTGAGATGCATCAGTTACTTGCGCTTGATCTCGTGAGTGAGGTCTCAATTGAGCTCTGAGATCAGAAGACTCCACTACTACAAATCATCGTCCTTGCAAACCAAAACTCGATGGACTCAATCTTAGTGACTCTAGTAACGTATTTAGATCATCCTCGGGAATCTTTTTTTCTGTATCAAACTGCTTAGTTGCATATCTTCGCTCCAATTGTTGAATCAGATCAGTATTGGCTATCATGGTCTTATAGTTACGAGTAAATACATAGTACATACAGTACATTTGTATCAAGAGTATGCAATAGTCTTTTAGCAAAAAGAAAAACTCAACGAGAATCGCTGAGTTTTTTGGCATTGGAATATGCTCAAGTGATGATCGATTACAAGTTACTCACAAGATCAGTGAAACTTCTAATACTTTCTACCGTCTTCACATACTCTCATGCAGCATCAAAGAAAACAAAAGTAGTTTGTTGTCTTACGTTATGCTTAGCTTTGAGTTCTTCATATTGATCAAAGTCAGTCTCAAGAACGATAACGTCTGCAGGCAATGTTGCAAGATTTGCTAAAATATCATTTGATACATCAGTACATGTTGGACATCGGCTCGCACGAAAATTCAGTACAACTCTTTTTTCATCAGCTACTGCTGCATCAAACGCAGCTTGCGAATAAATTTTATAGGTATCCGTTTCTTGATCAGCGGTAAGCATTACATTATCAGGATCTGCTGCAACATCAGCATTTGGAGCTGTATTTGATGATGAACATCATATAAGTACTATACTCAAAAGTCATAGGCTCAAGATTCAAAGTTTTTTCATAAGGAAAGGAAGAAAATAAATGCTGTCATGGTAGGAATAAAATGTGAATATACAAATCATAATTAAGCATAAATTGATTTGATAGGAAATAAGCTTCTTGGTAAACTTTATTCGAAATAAGGAGGTGATGATTTACTTCGAAAAGAGATAGAAAGATTGTTTTTTTATCTTTTTTCGAGCAGTAAAGAATTGCCTCCTCGAGGAAATGATAGCAAACAAGCCAATTCATTTTTTTGAACTTTCTTCGAACTTCTGTATTCTA
>CALGNI010000063.1 GCA_937958645.1 Candidatus Absconditabacterales bacterium | reverse complement strand
AATTGAACAACTAAAAAAGCACCTTTATCTTACGATTTTGGTGCTTTTTTCATACCCAACCTGTCAAATTAAACTTCTCAAGATACAGTTCTTCTATATGATTTCATTGTTTTTTCTCTTTTTTGGTGCCGAAGGTTAGGTGTTTTTAAGGTTTTTAAGATTCTCTTTTTGCTTTCCTCTTTTATTCTCGTCACCAATTCATTCCCCATTCGTATAAACCTTTAAGACCTATTTATTTATCTTTTGTTGTTATGAGAAAATTTCTTTTTTTGCTAGCTTCGTTATTATTCGCTTGAAGTAGTACTTATTGATTGAGTTGTGCTTCGTTCCCTACCTTCGATGAAATGATTGAGGAGTCGCCTATTGCTTTTGTGGGTACAGTGACGAATGTGAATTATTTTCAAGACAGTTCTGAAGATGAATATTGTTCACAACTCAATAGTGATCTTGAAACAGGAACCTATGAATTTTGGTTTGATGTAGAAGAGACTATCAAGGGAACGCTATGATCGACAACTATTCTCAACCGTGACGTAAATGGAATACACTGTACTCGAGGTTGAGCGTGTAACGATATGGTAGAAGGAGAAACATATGTTGTCTTGACTCCAGATGGAGAAAATTTGAATGGGGGACTGTGTAGTCCTTGTCCGTATATCTTATTTGATGATTATGTGCCAGCGCCACCAGCGTATGATCCGGCAGATGATCCAACATGCAAAACATATAATGATGGCTGTAATACTTGTAGCAAGGGAGAAAACTGATCAGCTGCTTGTACAAAGAAGGCGTGCTTTCAGATGGGAGAACCGTTCTGTATTGAAACTTATGAAAAAGAAGTAATTCCTCCTTATAGTCCTAGTTCTGACCCAAATTGTAGAAGTTGGAGTAATGGTTGTGGCTGATGCGCGAGACCTAGTTATTGATCAAATTCTCTTATGTGTACATTAGCAATTTGTGAAGGAGATGTAGACTATGGTGAATCAGTTTGTAATAGTTATTTTAAAGAAGAATCCGAAGCTGTCTGTTGAGATTGAATTGTAGAGTGAGAAGAAGTTTGTGATGATGGTGCTATTATGTTTGAAGATTCTCAGAGATATGGTTGTTTTTGCGTAGCATGATGTAATGCAATGTTATGTGTAGATCCAGGTCCACCACCATTACCTGAACCACCAATTGAAAACTGTTTATGTACCTTTGAATTTGATCCAGTATGTTGAGTAGATGGTAAGACCTATGGGAATGCCTGTGGTGCATGATGTGAACAAGTAGAAATAGCGTATCCAGGAGAATGCACCTTTGGTGAACCAGGAGGATGTGAAAGAGGATATAGTGGAAATGTTTGTGGAGTGGACTGAGTGACCTATGCTGATATCTGCGATATGGAAGAAGTATGAGTTGAAAGAGCTTATGATGGAGTATGTGTAGCAAACCCAAATCCTCTAAATATCGTTGACGCTCCATTATTTTGTACTTCTTGGCATGATGGATGTAATCAGTGTGGTATTGAAAATGGAATGCTCACTATGTGTACAGAAAAAGCATGTTTCACAATAAATAGAGCTAAGTGTACGGCTTTTGACTTTCAAGTACTAACTTCAGTACAAGAGAAATTGATAGATGATATCGTAGGAAGATGGTTAACCACTGCTACTATAGCAGATAAAGATATAGTAATAGCAAAAGTAAAAGCCAAAATCGATGAGATCAATTATACACTTTCCGTATCAAGCTTCATACAATGATCACCAGCCCTGAAGAAATTTCAATTTGTGTTAGAAGTTTTGTGGAAGATAGATAGTTTGATGTAAGAGATATGGTTCTTTTTAATTATTTTTTTAAAACTTTTATGAAAAAATTATTACTGATAGTAGTATGAGGTATGCTTACTTGAGGATTTGCTTATTGAAGCTGTGGTTCAATACCATTTGAAACACAATATTTATTGACAAATACTGCGATAGAAGCTGTAATTGAGGACATTCAATATGATGTTGAGTGAGATGTCTGAACGTATAAATATATAGTAGATGTTTCTAAATATCTGAAAGGAGGTTTGTGAGGAGTTTCTTTTGTGAAGCGTGAAGTTTATGCTCCCAACGCGAATCATGCTTGTTCTTCAATGGAAGTAGGAGAAGAATATATCATCTTAACGGACAATGAATGAATGTTACATGGTAATGAGTGCGGAGGTGAAGGTTGTCCATATATGTTATTGAGTGAGTATGTCGCACAAAATTGATCTAATGAAGCTCCAAATCGACCATCTGATGACTGTATCTGTGCAGTGGAATATGCTCCAGTATGTTGAATAGACAATGAAACATATGGTAGTGCTTGCTTAGCTGGATGTGAAGAAATGGAAGTAGAGTATCAGGGAGAATGTGAAAGTGAAACTGAAGAAGAGCCAGAGCTATCAAATGATGATTGATTCTACCCTGAAGAAGAAGTACCAGAGCTATCAAATGATACTTGATTCTACCCTAAAGAAGTTGTCTGCAGTTGTTCGATTCAATATGATCCCGTATGTTGACTAGATTGAAAGACGTATGGTAATAAATGTGCTGCATGATGTGAGCAGGTTGTGATAGAGTACGCTTGAGAATGTAAGCCAATGCAAATTAACTACCAAGTTCTCACAATAGTTCAAGAGATAGTAATCGAAAACGTAGTTGGGAAACGATTAGAGACAGTAACCCAAGCAAAGAAGGATATAGTAATAGCAAAAGTAAAAGCCAAAATCGATGAGATCAATTATACACTTTCCGTATCAAGCTTCATACAATGATCACCAGCCCTGAAGAAATTTCAATTTGTGTTAGAGGTGCTTTGGAAGATTGATAGTATGATGTAAATCTGGTATCTAGTTTTTAATTTGAGACACATGTCATGAAGAAACTATTCGTATTGTTGTTGTGAGTGATTTTGTCTTGTACGTTTGTACTAGCACAAAATGCTGACCAAGAAGAACAACTAAACGACTGCATCTGTACGATGCAATTTGACCCAGTTTGTTGAGTAAATGGACAGACGTATGGGAATGCATGTACTGCAGGGTGTGAACAAGTAGAAGTAGACTATAAAGGTGAATGTGAGCCTGTAGCTGTAACTGCAGTGAATTATCAAATCCTAACGCCAGCTCATGAAAAACTTATCGAAGAGATCGTAGGGGAGTGGTCAGTATCTGCATCTGTTCAGATGAAAGAAACAGTAAAAAATAAAGTAGCAGCGAAAATCGATGAGATCAATTATACACTTTCTGTATCGAGCTTCATACAATGATCACCAGTATTGAAGAGATTCCAATTTGTATTGGAGATCTTATCGAAAGTGGATTCCTTAGTATAAAAAGAAATTCCCATTATTTGACAATATTTTATGGTTATGTATAATAAATATGTTCATAAGAGCATCTTTATTTTAAAAATAACAATGAAAAAGACTTTGTATTATGTATTGATTGCACTATTTGGTGTAGTATTGGGATATCTTCTTTCAAGTGCTTTATACCAAGATGGATCTTCACAAACAGCTGAAATTGATTCACTTACTACTCAATCTGCCGATAGAGATTTGTGAAAAACTCAAGCATGATATTGCGGTGATAATATCGTATGAGCTGGAGAACAATGCGATGCTTGAGAAGCTAATGGAGTACCTTGTATGCCAGCTAATCTGGGTGGAAGTTGTTCGTACTGTTCAGCTCAGTGTCAAATTGCTTATGTATGAGTTGAGTGTGGTGACTGAATCATTAACGGAGACGAAGAGTGTGAAGTTGATCAAGAATGCCCAGCTTGAAATACGTGTAAGTCGTGCAAGTGTAGATCTGGATCGATAGGAAATGTGCAACAAGATCATGCAGTGCAAATTGAATTGTTAGAAGGAAAGTGAAGAAGAAATTATTTCTCTGGAGTAAAGAAACTCTTACAAAAGTTGCGTAGATAGTTGTATATGAGTACTTCAAACACAAGACATTTGTCTCCGTTTTTTTGACGAATCAAGACTTTTTGGGTGCATAAGCCAATTCGGTTCATCGTCATCCGATTTCATACGTGAGAACTGATGCTTCCTTAGATTCTGCTCTACCTTCTTGATCAAATTACATAAACTGACTTTCTCATATC
>CALGNI010000062.1 GCA_937958645.1 Candidatus Absconditabacterales bacterium | reverse complement strand
GCATAACTTTCAAAAGATCATTGGATATAGAGCTAAACAGGTAGGATAAGAGGAAGATTTTAGATTAGTTCGAAGAAAAAAAAACCAAGCGTGATTGCTTGGTTTTTGTATTGCTTGAAAACTGATTTTGAGACAGCCTCTTCAAGCATCCTTTTCTTAAGTATAAAAAACAAGTAAGAAGTATTCTATCTAGCTCATGTATCTAAAAGAGTTCCATTCACTGGAAAGGTAAATGGAGTTTTAGGATCTAGATACAATTTACTTACTCATGATATTGGTGCAGCACTAAACTCTTCTCCACTAATAGTAGCATTGTTTGTAAAAGAAGTTCTAGTTACTCAATCTATAGGAGAAATACTTCATCATACTCATCCTCCTCATCATGAACTTGAAGTTAATTCTGGAGCTGGAACATATCATGATCAACCAGATCAGGACTGACAAACTCATTTCAGAGTATCATAAAATGTTATAGTTGTACATGACTCCTTTTCATCTATTTTTAAACATCATCAATATCTTACTTCACACTCTCCTATCAAATATCTTTCAGATGAGGTATCTTCATATTCTACTGCTGCCGTATAATTACCTTCGCTATCAATCACTGGATGCAAAGGTACAAACCTATCACTCCCTTCACATTTAACATCTAAATGCATCGTCACTCATTCAAAATTTTTGGATCCATCCCCCAGAACAATACCTCCATAAAAATGACCTCCACATTCTATTGGATCTCGAACTGAGAATTCTAAATCAACAGGAACTCAAGGAACAAAAAGACAGGTTGCCTCATCGCAATATTCTTTGTCCACTAAAGGATCGCACTCTTCTCCAAGATCAACTTGAACGATACTATCACCACAATATTCATTCCTTTGACAGCTATCAGTACAGGTTGAGTCTCATCAATTATCGTCTATTCAAAGGTCACAAGCCTCTCATAAAGCACTATCCACAATTCCATCACCACAGATAGGTACAGACCATATGCATTCATGCACTGGATCAGGACTAATAAGTTCTTCACTAGTTTCCGTATAGGTGTTATCCGAAATACATACTGATCATGCTAGCCAATTAGCAAAGGTATATTCACCCTGGCTAACTAAATATTCATATAATTCAGAAGAAATATCTCCGTCTGGATATTCTGTTACGGTCACTTGTGTATACTCTTCAAATTCTGTTACATCACACGTTTCAATAGAACAATCAGCTCCATTACAAATACTTCTATTCGTGTAAGAATAGTCTGCAAATGAAAATCATCATCAAAGCAACAATCATACTCATAGCAATCTTATCATTAATTTCATCGCAAAAGTCTTATAAATTAAATACTCTAATTCTAAAGAAGTATCATGTAATCAGCAACTTTTTTAATAAAGCATCTTATAAAAAATTGACTTATAAAAAAAAAGAACCAACACTGGTTCTTTCTCTTTTCAAATACTATGATTATCACTGTTTTATCACTTGCTCAATAAGATCGGGCTCTACCGTATCATGAATATATCTTCATAATGGACGTGCTCCAAGTTGAGGATCATACAATTCATCAATAATACTATTCACCTTTTTCTTAGAGAACGTAGGGAGACTGATTCATCATTTCTTTTTCCATGCACTCAAGAAGTCTTTGATTTCCTTTTGGAATATATTCGAAAGGACTTCTTTGGTAAGTGGCTTAAATACAATCATTTGAGAGATTCTATTAATAAGTTCCGGAGCCATAAACTCTTTTGCTGCTCATAAAACTCTTCCTTTCACCACATCAAAGTCACTGTCAGTCATTTCTTTGTTATGTTTATTTTCTTCATCAGCATTAAACCCAATAGTCACTTGCTTACGACCAAATTCTTCAGCTCAAAGATTTGAGGTCATGATGATGATGGTGTTTTTGAAGTCAATTCGTCTTCATTTATTATCTTTCAAATGTCCTTCATCTAAGATCTGAAGCATGATATTCATAATATCTGGCGAGGCTTTTTCAATCTCATCAAACAAGATCACACTATACGGCTTTCTTTTTACTTGCTCAGTAAGAATTCCTCCTTCTTCATATCCTACATATCCTGGAGCTGCACCAATAAGTTTTGATGATGAATGTCTTTCCATAAATTCTGACATATCTACTCTAATCAATGACTTTGGATCACCAAAGTATTCTTCTGCTAGCAATTTGGCAAGATAAGTTTTACCAACTCATGAAGGTCCTAGGAATAGAAATGAAGCTATAGGTTTTGATGACTCAACAGGCGAAAGTCTATTTCTTTTGATAGCATTTACTACTGCATCTACTGCTTCATCTTGGGCTAAGATCATTCACTTTAGATGTTGATCTAGACTTGCTAATTGACTGATCTCTGATGAGGTAACTTGCTCGAGAGGTAATCACATTTTATCAGAAAGAACTCTTCCTACATCGATCACCTTTACATCAGGTCTCAAATGCTTCGGTAAGTTATGTTGTGACCTCACGGTTTTTAATTTATTTTTTAGCACCTCTTCTTTGTCTTTTAGTTCTGCAGCTTTAAAATAATCTTGTCTTTCGATAGCTGACTCAATACTGTCTTTTACTTTTCAAATCTTCTTTTCTAGTGCACGATATGCTTCGTCATTATCCAATTTTTGATTTACCGTAGAAACTCTTGCAGCGGCTTCATCGATGAGATCAATTGCTTTATCTGGCAACTGTTTATTCATCATATATCTTACACTATATTCTACAGCATAATTAATTGCTTCATCAGCTATCTTTACTCCATGATATTCTTCGAATTTTTCTCTAATCCCCGTTAGAATTTCGATCGTTTCCTCCTTTGATGGCTCTTCTACCGTGATTTCCTGAAATCTTCTTTTCAAAGCTGGATCTTTTTCAATATGCTTTTGATACTCATCAAACGTAGTAGCTCAAATCATTTGAATCTTTCCACGACTTAGAAGAGGTTTTAGCATATTTGCAGCATCAGCACTTCATTCTGCATTACCTGCTCAGATCAAAGTATGCACTTCATCTACAAACATAATAATATTATTGATTGGATCCATCGCTTCATCGATAATCGCCTTCAGTCTCGCTTCAAATTCACCTCTATATTTAGTACCCGCCACCAATGATCCAATATCAACCATCATGAGTCTTTTGTTTTTTAGCTTGCTTGGTACATCGTTATCCAAAATTTTCTGCGCTAATCATTCAACAATTGCTGTTTTCCCCACTCACGCTTCACCGATCAACAAAGGATTATTCTTTGTTTTTCTCATCAAAGTATAAATGATTTGTTGAATCTCTTTCTCTCTTCCAATCACAGGATCCAAATCACCATTTCTCGCTTCGTCAGTAAGGTCAGTAGCAAAATATTCTATAGTGAGTTTTTTATCATCTTCAGGATCTTCTGTTTTAATAGTTGATCATTCTCCTCATGGATTTGATCAAGGTCCTGGTTCAAGAGTATCGGACTCACCTCCAGATCACTCATTCATCAAAGAATCCATCATTTCTACATTATCCACATCAAAGAACATTTCCATTTGTTCTAGATCTAATCACAATGAGGTAACCATAGTATCAACCATCTTGAAGAAGTCATTAGGAGTCATATCGATTTTTTCCAATGTTCAAATTACTTTTTCTAATCTTTCTTTGAGCATCTCAACTTGAATATTTTTAGTTTTCAAAAAACTTAGAATATCAGGAGAAAGATTATCAAAACAAGCTATTAATAGTATCAAGAAATGAAGTTTCTCAATTCATTTTTTGCTATAAGTTTCAAAATATTCTTGAAAAAATGGATCAAGATGAAACGTGTGTTTACCCCCTGAAGGAAGGGATTCTTGATGAGAATAGTGACTAGAGATAAATTCTTTGATAAAGACAGATCATTCAACTATTCATAACAATTTCCGGAGAACATCTCCAAATCATTCTTTTTTTGTGTATTTCCAGATACCTAAAAAAACATCATCTGCTTGTATTTGTAGTTCATTATGCTGAAAGGTAAATAGCCCTGCTTGAGCTATACAATCCAAATAGTCTTTTGTAAAAATATAATTTTTCTTCTTCATGACAATAATGCTAATAAAGGATTCATAGTATCGATACCATACTATAGGCATTCCTTGATCTATAATCAATTTTCTCCTTATTTTTTCACATGTTCCGTTTACTTTTTCACTTTTCTGGTTCTTATTCAATCCTATTTCTTAACTCTCTTTGCAGTCTTTTTCATTTCACGAAGACCACCCCTAAAAAATCCAAATGATTTCTTTATACGATCATTCGCTCTTCTCCAGAATGATTTACCTTTTTCAGTTTTGGATAATCATCCAACGATGGCTCAGCCAATCACTAGTCAAATCAGTCGTTTGTTGAAGCGTTTTTCAGTTTTTCCCATAGATGAACAAGATAATACTTCTCATCGAAGCACCTAAAAGACTTATGTGCTATATACTATGAAAAATATTAAAAAATGCAACAGAATTAAGGATTCAAACAGGTAGATTGAGGTCTCAAGTGAGAGGATTTAGATCTCGCTAGAAAAAAGAAATTGAAAACAAAAAAAACGCCCCTAAGGGCGCCATAATTCTCATTCTCTTTTTCTCTTTTTCTCAATTTCTCTTTTTCTCAATTTCTCTTTCTATCCTATCTTCAACTTCTTGATCAAATCAAAAACTTCATTCCCCATAATAAACTTACTATTGTCTTTCATTGAACTCTCAATCACACGAAGTTGTTCTTGAATAACTGCCGGTCATTTGAAATAATCTACTGCAGCTTGAGATTCCAATTCAGTTGCCTTAGCTCTAGCTATTGCTAATCTTTCAATCGCTTCAGCCTTTCCTGTCGCTTCCAACACTTGTTTTTCCTTGATTCATTCAGCTTCTCTAATTGCGGATTCTTTAGCACCTTCAGCAGTAAGAATCGCAGCTCTTTTTTCTTGTTGAGCGATTTTTTGTTGGTTCATGGCATCCATCAATTCTCTTGGTGGATCAATTCTTTGAATTTCGATCTTATTGATATTTACTCATCGTTTCGCTGTTTCTTCACTCAGTTCTGTTTGTACCTTTACATTGATTTCTGTTCTTTCTCACAACACTTGATCCAGAGTCATTGTCCCAATGATCGCTCTGAGTGTAGTAATAGAAAGGTTTGAAATCGCCAAGAACGCGTCTTGAATTTCATACACCGCTTTCGCTGGATCATAGATTTGCGTAAAGATCACAGCATCAACCGTAACTACAGCATTATCTTTCGTAATCATCTCTTGTGGTGGCGTATTAATCACTCTTTCTCTCATGTCAACCTTTTGTACATGATCTATCAAAGGTATGATGATATGCCAACCTGGCTCCAGCGTCTGTTGATACTTAGAAAGTCTTTCCTTCACCGCCTTTTGATGAGGTGACACCTTCACCAGCGACGCAACAAGAAAAATTACTGCAAATACAGCGATAAGAATCGACAACATACTTCACATTCACAGCATGATAATGAATCAAGATTTAAAAAACTACTTCCATGGTAGGAAGTAGTGATAAAATTTCAATCTAAAATATAATTAGAATTTATGATGAGCTATTAATAAAAATTTCAGATACGATTACGAATATGACGATAAAAAGTTCATATTATTACATCGTTTTTATCTCAATACCAATATCATCATGTTTTTCTGATCATTGCATCAAGAGTTAATGTCAACTCCTCTTGAGTAAACATAGGTACCAACTTACTTTTGACTGCTTTATCAATCTTATCGATATATTCATCTGTAAAAGTATATTTTTCTCAATGCCTATTATAATAGGCATCATTTTCATCAATATAGTAACTATCACTAAGTAATATTTTAATAATTCAATTACTGACTCAATCATGCGTAACACTATTAATAATATCATTTGCGTCTCAAAACAAAGAAATCTTCTTTCAGTAAAGATATACTTCTCATGTATCATTTGCATAGAATACAGGTTTCAAGAATCGAGGACAGACACCACTACATAAATATCCAGGTAATTCTATCATTCATTCTGATGGTATTGTCTCTATTTCTTCTTTTGTTTTTTGCATCTTTTCCATTATCTCCTCAATGCTTATTGAAAGAGAATAGAATCCGTCTTCACTATTAATTCTTAACCCTTCATAATATATATTTCAATTTACTTGAATATATCATCATTCAAGTTCAATAACATCAAAAGCGTGTGCTTCTCATACATTGTATCCCTTATAATATAATGATCAATTACTTATTATGTAGTTTCACATTAACGTATGTGATTCAGGACTAGATCATTCAATTTGTATGGCACTATCACCTGAATGATAATACAAATGATTTTTGTCCTTTGAGTATAAAGCTTTTGCACCATAAATACTTACAAACGAAATAATCTCTCGAGTAGCTACATCAATAGCATTATTTAGTGATTCATGAAAACTTTAAACTTTTTGGGTGCACGTGAGGATGAGACGAATCAAGTACTAAAATGAGGCAATGAGACGTGAGTTTAGATTCATGCATCCTTGAAACATCAGATCTTGAGGTAAAGCGTCTTTTTGGATGCAAAGCG
>CALGNI010000061.1 GCA_937958645.1 Candidatus Absconditabacterales bacterium | reverse complement strand
GACAGCATTGTGTATGAAATGCTCTTATATCCTGTGCAGAAAGCTCAGATTGATGTTATTATGAATTAGGAAATGAAAATTGTTCTGAAAATAACCTTTGCTTTGGTGATGAAAAGGTTGAATTTACGTGCTGATTTGATAATTCTGATAAGTGTATCCCCGAAAAAACTGATTGTCCAAATTGCTCCATGACGAGTGGTGTTTTTACCTGTGAAAGTGTAGGACCTTGTCCTGATGGTGATAATGATGGAGATGGGGTATGTGATGTTATTGATAATTGCGTTGATGAACGATGACCTGCTAGTAATAATGGTTGTCCTTTGACCTCATGTGATGATCCTCGTTGTACTAATGGTGATACACCAATTTGTAATTGATCAATATTAGTTGATTGCTGAATACAGGCATGATGTCTCGTTTATGTAGAGGAACCACCTTGTATAAGTCCTGATACATGTGAGAATACAACGTATAGTAATGGTGATGTAGTTGGTGTTTGTGTTTCTGATTCAAACCCAGACTGTAGAGATGATTCTGACTGCGGTCCAAATACCTGCGCTTCTGACACAATTATCAGAGAATCAATTTGTTCAAACTGATCCTGTATCGGTCAAAATAATGATTGTCCTGCTTGAGAAGTTTGTAAACCAGGTAGGTGAGCAATTCCGAATGCAATATGTGAAGCTTGTACTCCTCAGAGGAGTTGTGAACTTATTCAATTAGATTTTTGTCCAAATGAAGATGCATGAGATGATAGTTGTTGAAATGACTGTTGAGTGGGTAGGAAGGAGTGTTCAAGCGAGCCAGACCCTACTTGTAACGACTGAAAACAAAACTGAGATGAAGAGGATATAGATTGTGGATGAACTATTTCAAATTGCGCCCCATGTGAGCAAGAATGTATACCAAATGTTACCCAATGTACTCCTGCTCAAAAGTGTTGAACGATATCAAACTGATGTCCATGAGGAACAATATATTGTGGATGATGTCCTGTATGAGCATCTTGTAGCAATAACACCTGTATAACAAACCAAAACCCAAATCCTCCTGCACCAACAAATCCTGTATGTGGAAATTGAACCGTTGAAACATGAGAGACATGCGATGCTTGAGCTCAAAATTGAACTACTTGTTTCCCTCCAAGTGGTGCTACTTCGTGTCAATATTGTGATGCTTCTTGTAAATTACAATCAGTAACGGTTACTCCTCCATGACCGTGAACTCCAACACCACCTGGATGAGGATTGACTCCATGAAATCCTCCATGAGGATCAGTGACTTGTAGCGATACATGTAATAGATATAATTTATCTAAGCCAACTAATGCTACTTGGAGATGAACAACTGCCGACAGTTGCGCAAATTGTGGTTGGATATGTAACGATTGATATAAAGATGATGGTGATGGTCAATGTATAAGTGATGAGCCTGTCGCTTGTTGAAATACTTGTAGTAGAAATTGACCTATCCCAGCTAATGCGACTTGGAGAAGTATTTCTGCTGATACTTGTGAAAATTGTGGTTGGCAATGTAATGCATGATTTACTGATAATGGAAATGGAGTGTGTGTAAGTGATACTCTGGTTTGTGGTGGTACTTGTACTAATAAAGGAGCTATACCTCCGTTTGCATCATGGAACACAAGTGCGCCAAATACCTGTACTGATTGTAATTGGACTTGTGATGCTGGGTATGTAGAGTCTAGTGGAGTGTGTATCCCTGAACAGGTGAGCTGCTCCAACTCTTGTTCCAACAAAGGAGACTTAGCAACCAATGCTTCATGGGTAAATGCGACACAGTCTGCATGCACTGAATGTACGTGGATTTGTGATACTTGATATATCGAATCTGAGTGAACTTGTATTCAGACTGAGACGTATTCTCGAGTGCTGGGTAATTATGGTTCTTGTTCTGCGGAATGTGGATGAGGAACTCAGACAGCTAATTATTTATGTAAAAATAGTGATGGAGATATCGTGTTGGATGGAAAATGTACTGAAGAAAGACCTATAGCTGATTCAAGATCTTGTAATACTGATGCCTGTGATGTTTGTACTAGTGGTGAAAGTAGATCATGTGGAGCCAGTGATATCTGAGTATGTCTGTTTGGTACCGAGTTTTGTGTAGGTGGACAACGATCAGGAGAATGTAGTGGAGACCTTTGACCACGTAGAGAGATTTGTGATACTTTAGATAATGACTGTGATGGTCTCACTGATGAAGAATGAGTATGTGAAATTTGTGAATTGAATGAAGAACAGTTGTGTGGGAGCAATGTATGAGAATGTAAAAGATGAGTACAAGAATGTCTTTCATGAGACCGATGAGTGTGTGTTGGTCAAATCGAAGCAATCTGAGAAATATGTAATGATGGGCGTGATAATGACTGTGATGGTGAGATAGATGAAGGAAATTGTAAATGACAAGGATGATGAGGTTCGTGATGATCAAGAGGTGGAAGTAATTATTGTGGTGATGGGAATCTAAGTCTCAATCGTGGTGAAGAATGTGATGATGGAAATTATAGAGATGGGGATGGGTGTAGTCGCAATTGTCAGATAGAAGATGCTATCGAGCAACCAATGCCTGAAAATCCAACTCCTTCTACCACTATCGAAACGACCTTGAAAAACGCATTGAAAGAATTGAGAATGAGTTGTAGATATACTGATGCGGAATATCCTGAAATCAGATTTAGAGATGTAGAGCGATCTGATCTTGGTGATCCTGCTGATATCTTGAGGACCTATTGTATCGTGAAGTGATATGATAAGACGAATCGTGATCGATTCCATCAAGATGCTGCAACAGGGATGGGTGAGTTTATTAAGGTCTTGACGAAAGTATATGCGATTGAGAAAGGTGTTCAGTTTGATGAATATTCAACCTATCAAGGCGATATTCCTTATTTTGATGTAGCGTTAAATAAATGGTACACGCCATATATAGGGTATGCAAATAGACAGTGACTGTTGGATGCTATCGGGATACAAATGGGGGCGATTAGAATATTGAAACCTGCGGCACCGATCTCGAAAGCTAATGCAGCTGCAATGCTGAAAAATGCTGGAATCAAGGAAGATTATTCTCAATCACTTTGATTTGGTAGATATCTCAAGAGAAAGGATATGGCTGCAACGATCGTAGAAGCGTTTGGGGAAACTTTTGCTAACTATAGATACTTATTCGGGAACAATATTGATACCTATGCGGGGCTGTTGAAGCAACTTGAAGGAAAAAATGATGCCGAACAACGTGAATATATCAAATGATTTGTCTTGGAATTAGATAAGATGGATAGAGAATACATGGGAAGTAGATATCTCTTACATGTTGATGGAGCAATAGAATTTTTGGGAAGAGTATTGCGTGGTGACTTTGAGATAATTGATAAAGAAATCAAATCTGGAGATGATTTGAGTAGCGAATATCTCTTCTTGCGTGATTTGTTTAATCTGTAAAGACATAAAAATTTGCATTTAGATCATGAAACGAGTACAATAGAGTTAGTAAAATATTTCATTTTTGATTCCGTGATGCCAACAACTAAGAAAAGCAACACCAAAAAAACTAAGACAACCACGAAAGCTTCAACGAAGAAGACTATTTCTGCATCAAAGAAAAAGAAGAAAACAGGTGTCGTTACTGATAAAGATAAACAAGCATTTACTGAAGATATCAAATCAACGATGTCTAGTTTGGGGAAAGTACCTCAAATGATGTTTGCGCCTATCGCAGCATATGCAGCCAAACAATATGATAAAATCCCTGCAGCACGTAGAAAGTCATTTTCTAGTAGTATGAAAAAAATGAGATCTAGTACGAGCGAAGGTTTATCAAGTATGAAATCTTGGTTTACGGACCGTTCTAAAGATGCAAAAAAAACTGTTAAGAAGACTAAGAAAAAAGCGACAGCAGCGAAAAAAACTGCATCTAAGAAAACTTCAGCGGCAACAAAGAAAGCTGCTAAGTTAAAAAAGACTGCGTCTAAGACGGCAAGCAAGGCTTCAAAAACAGCAAAGAAGTCTACAGCAACAAAGAAGAAAACAACAAGCAAAAATACTACAGCTAAAGCGTCAGCTAAAAAGAAAACTACAGCAGCAACAAAGAAGAAAACTACAGTAGCAACAAAGAAGAAAACTACAGCAGCAACAAAAAAGAAAACTACAGCAGCAACAAAGAAGAAAACTACAGCAGCGAAGACATCAGCGAAAAAGAAAAAAACTACTACAGACAAGAAGGCTCCAGTAAAAAAGACTGCTTAAGAAACGATTGCTATCGATTAATCTTCTACGAAATTAGGTGATAGTTTGGGTTGCTCTGGCGACCCTTTTTCTTTTTTCAGTATAGAGGAAATTCTAAATACTGATTTTTAAAGTTGTTTACGGATGCTTGATTAAGGAAGCTCTGCAAAATACAATTTTCACGCTATCTTCCAAAAGCAGCTAATATTTGAAAAATAGAGTCTGGCTTATTTAAGCTTCCTCGAGGAACCGTGAAAAATGAAATATAGTAAATAGACTATAAGTATAGACGATAGAAATAATGCGAAGCGTTTTCTATTCGGCTAGATTTAAGTCATTTACTTCGTAGTCTCTAGATATTGTTTTGTTCAATTTTTCAATCTGAAGACTACAATCGAAAATAATTAAAATTCTTTTCAATTCTTTAATTTTTCAGAGGTTCCTTAAAAAACGGTGTGTATTTGCTGAATACATATAAATACTCCAATTACTGACTAAGCAGTTTTATGGTAGTAATTCTTTACTAAAAAGATTGAATCAAGCATCCGAAGGATTATTTTAAACTCTTTCTCTTTGCAATTATATAGCACATCGATATAATAGGTGCTCTTTATGATTTCTGAACCAATGTTTAATCGAATTATAGAAAAACTCTCTGGGGATTATAACCAGCAGCAAATAGATGAAATCATGCCGATAGTGGCTCGTATCAATGAATATTACGAATCATGGCATGACTTTTCTGACCTTCAAATTCAATCGAAGACTGATGAATTTAAAAAGAGATTGGAAGCTGGAGAAACACTTGATGATATTCTTCCTGAGGCATATGCAACTGTTAAGCAAGCCTGTAAAAGACTGATAGGGACTGAAGCTGAAGTTAAAGGAGTAACTGAGACATGGAATATGATACCCTATGATGTTCAACTTGTATGATGAATTATTATTCATCAAGGAAAAATGGCAGAGATGAGAACGGGTGAAGGGAAGACCCTGGTTGCGACCTTACCTTGTTATCTAAATGCTTTGACTGGAAAGGGAGTACATGTAGTAACGGTAAATGATTACCTGGCCTCTCGTGATGCTGAATGGATGTCTCATTTATATAGTCGATTGGGATTATCGGTTTGATCCGTAGTGAAATGATCGCCACTAGACTGAAGAAGAACTCAGTATGAAGCTGATGTTACCTATGTAGAAAACTCTGAACTCGGATTCGATTATCTTCGTGATAACCTTGCAAAGAGTGTAGCAGAAAGAAATATGCTCTGGAGACCATTGAACTATGCGGTGATCGATGAAGTAGATAGTATCTTGATTGATGAAGCAAGAACTCCATTGATTATTTCTCAAGCCAGTGGTGAGCCTACAGAAAAATATGCATATTACGCTCAGATTGTAAAATCTTTGCTTCCTTCAAAAGTAAAAAAGAAAATTTCAAAATGATTCTTGGCTGAGTTGATGAAAGATGGAAAAGATGAAGAGGAAGCTGATGATACCGGTGATTACTATATAGACGAAAAAACAAGATCAGCGACGCTTAGTAGTGCAGGGATAGAAAAATTGGAACAAATTCTAAATGTAGAGAACCTCTATAAAGATTTGTGATTCACTGAAATCCATCATATTGAAAATGCACTGAAGGCACAAGCTGTATATAACAAAGATAAAGAATACTTAGTTCGCGATGGACAAGTGATGATTGTTGATGATAATACCTGACGTGTGATGCCAGGTCGTCGTTTTTCACAATGATTGCATCAAGCGATTGAAGCAAAGGAGAAAGTAGAAATCAAAAGAGAATCAAGAACACTTGCTTCGATCACGTACCAACATTTCTTCAAGCAATATAATAAACTCAGTGGTATGACAGGTACTGCCTTGACGGAAGCTGAAGAATTTGAATCAATTTATGAATCAGAAACGGTTACGATTCCTACCAATAAACCTATCTTGAGAGTTGATAAAAAGGATGCAGTTTATTTCAATCAAAAAGCAAAACGAACTGCAGTAACTGATCATATCAAATTTTTTCACGCTGCTGGAGTGCCAATTTTGATCGGGACTTCATCGATTCAAACATCAGAATTTGTTTCTAAGTTTCTTACGAACGCAGGACTGATTCATAATGTTTTGAATGCTAAGTTTCATGAATCAGAGGCAAATATCGTAAAGAATGCGGGGAGAAAGTGAAGTATCGTAGTAGCTACCAATATGGCATGACGTGGTACTGATATTAAGTTGGATAAACAACTAAATCATGATATCGCTGCATGATATGCACTGTATATGAATAAAGTGGCTCAAGGAGGGAATGCATTTGAGTGAACTATCTATAGTGAAACAGAATTTTCTTGGTTGAAACAAGTCCTTGAAGAAAAGTGAGTGAGCTATCAAAAATCAATCAACAAGAGCAAAAAGACTGCAGAGGACTGGTATGTAAAAATCACGGTAGGGTCTGAGGGTGAAACCGAATTTAGAGATCTTCATTTTGGTTTGTTTATCTTGGGTACTGAAAAACACGAATCTCGTCGTATCGATAATCAGCTAAGATGACGTGCTGGTAGACAAGGTGATCCGTGAGTGTCGCAATTTTATGTTGCTATGGATGATGAGATCATGCGTAAGATGGGTGGAGATAAAATTCAAGGAATTGCAAAAATGATGATGAGTACGCAGGAATTAGAAACCATGGAATTCACCCAAAAACAGTTTACAGATTCGATCGAAAGAGCACAAAAACAAATGGAAGGACGACATTATGGAATCCGTAAACAGTTGTTCGAATATGATTCTGTGATCAATAAACAAAGATCGAGAATATATGCAAAAAGAGATGAGATCTTGGAAATTGAAACTTCTCAAGTTGATAATATGGAGTCAATAAATAATAACGATGCTGTACAGATCGTAGATGAAGTACAGACCTTTATCCCAGAGATCGTGGATGAGGTCACTACTGCATATGCATCATTCAAGCCATGGAATACACCTGAGTTGGTTGAGACTTTGGCTCAAGTAACAGGTATTAGTTTTGATGAACAGGAGTTAGCCTGATTTACTAATGAAAGAAAACTGAATGAATATCTAGACTCTTCTCTTGAATCAACGTATTCTACGAAATTGACATGAATAGATCCTGAGAAACTTAATGAATATGCGAAGAGAGTGTACCTATGAGTGATAGATAAATATCGAATGGAACATATTGATGAGATGTCTTACTTGAGAGAAAAAGTTTCGCTTTGGAGTTATGCTCAGCAAGATCCTTTGGTGATTTATAAAAAAGAAGCATATGGGAAGTTTCAGGGATTATTAGGTATTATCAAAAAAGAAACTTTAAGTCAGATGATCAAAACTGACTATAGTTGAGTTTCTGATGCAGCTCAAATGCAACAGCAAATCCAAGCACAAGCGAAAGTAAAAGGAATTGATATGATGGAAGTACTTAAGCATGTAGCAGGACAGGCAAAACCAACTACTCAGGTAGCGTGAGCTTGAGCCACTACTGTAAAACTAGATTCATGAGAACAAGCGACTGTGGTGTCTGAAGATAATGATATTCAAGTGCTGGAAGTGAATGATACTAATACTGGAGAAGTACAAGTAGTTCATGCAACACAAAAGAAACTGAGACCAAACGATAAAGTAAACGTAAAACATCCAGATGGAAAAATCGAATATGCTGTAAAGCGAAAGAAAGTAAAAGAAAAAGTTGAGGCATGAGAATTAGAACGCATATAACACATATTTTTTTTGATAATTGTTGATAAAGCTCTTCGTTTGAGGAGCTTTTTTTGTTGATTGAATTTTTATTTATATACTTGTTTTACTAATTTATTTATATCTCGTATAGAAAATGAAAACTAATGTATTTAAAAGGGCGCTGATCTGTTGAATATCTATAATCGCAGTAAGTTCGCAGTTTTTTGTTTCAGCAAATTGACCATTGAGTCATGTAGAGTATAGTACGTATCTTGGATGATCGGGCGCTGAAGATCCAGCATGATTGGAAAGAGGAGGTATTGCTAGAGATAGTGCTTGAAATATCTATGTTATCGGGCAAACTCAGTCTAATGATTATCCTGTTACTGCAGGTGCATATGGGACTTGATATAATGATCCAGCTGCTAATGCCCTATTGGGAGATTGTGTGATCTCAAAGTTTGATCCTACGTTTACGGAGTTGTTAGCATCAACATATTTTGGTGGTTCGGCTGCTGAACGATGTACTGATATTGAAATTGATGCTGCAGATAATGTGTATATAGCAATTTCAACTCAATCTAGCACCTTGCCAACTACAGTTGATTCTTATGATCAAACGATGAACAATCGAGATGTATATTTAGCAAAATTTGACTCTGATCTAAGTACAGTCTTGAACTCAACATATTTTGGGTGATCATGATTGGAAGTGTGATGAGCAGATCTAGAGATTGCATGAGATGGTTCTATTTATGTTTGATTTTATAGTACTTCTAGTGATGTGCCTACTGCATGAACACCTTTTCAAACTAATCAATGATCATTAGATAATGTTGTTGCTCACTTTGATAGTGATCTAACAACATTGATTCATTCTACTTACTTATGATGATCAGGTAATGAACGTCAAAATGTTGCTCTTGGAATAGCAAATAATGGTGATATTATGATTTCGACTCATTCTGCATCTACAGATTTTCCTGTGCCTGGTTGAGCATACTCAACTACAAATGCTTGAGAAGAAGATATAGTAATCGCTATTCTTGATCCTACATTAGCTACCTTGGAGGCTGCAACATATTTCGGTTGATCTAACTTTGATCATGAGCAATTCTATGGATGAGATATTATTCAAGATGCAGCTTGAGATATTTATATAGTATGATCTACAAGATCATCTGATTTTCCAATTACTTCATGAGCATATGATAGCACTTTTGATCTTTCTGAATGATATATCGCTAGATTTGATGAATGATTAACTACGCTCAAAGCATCAACTTTCATATGAGGAGTATGAACAGATGTATTGGGATCTCTTGAATTTACTCCTAATTGAGATTTAGTTTTTCTTTGATTTACTGATGGTGATCTTACACCAAGTATTGACGCTTTTGATGATACGTCAAATGGAATTGATCACGTAATATGACTGATCTCATCAGATTTATCTACAGTAAGTCAACTTAGTTTCGTTTGATGAAATAACACTGATTTATCAAGAGAAGTTGCTGAATCAATCATAGTAGATGGAGAATGTGTCTATATTGCTTGAGGGACTGAATCATTTGATTCTACATTTTTTGATGGAAATGACACATCATCAGGATACCCACTTTCTACATGATCATGAGATATTCCTTATCAAGGCAATACTGGGGGAGGAATCGATATTGGTCTCACTAAATTGTGTCCAGCTTCGTGTGGAGATAATGTAGTTCAAGATTTCTTGGGGGAAGAGTGTGATGATGAGAATCTTATTTCTTGAGATGGATGTTCTGCTGCCTGTAAGATAGAAATTGTGAACGCAGTGAATCCATGATGAGTTTCGAATAACTTGGCTCTTCGACTTCATGCTTGAACCTGAACTGATACAATAGTACAATGAGAAGACGTAAATATTTGGGAGGATTTATCTCCAAGTGGATTTGATGCTTCCTCTTGAGCAAATTCTCACAGACCTTTATATGAAGAAAATGCATTAAACTATAATCCTTCCCTTACTTTTCCAGAGGGTGATAATGATATTTGATTTAACCTCTGATCAAATTATATTTTTTCTCCAAATGAAAATTGATGAATGCATATTTTTACTGCAGCTTTACCAACAAAGTCTAATAATAGAAAAGCAATTGTTGACTTTGGTTCATACATAGCGAATAATTATGGTCTGTATATGAGTACTAATCAACTAGCATTGGCTGAACGATGATACTCGACCCTATGAACCCCTACAAATAATACAACAGCTATTGGAGAAGCGCATTATGATTTCGTAGCTGATCGTAAGTACTTAGCAAGAAGTTGAAATGAATCTTCATGAAATCAATTGCATTGGGGACAATTGACAGCAGCGGAAATTAATGAGGCACCGACGCATCAAGCTACAAGTTGACCAGTGAGTATTGGAAGGGCATCAAAAAATAATGACTTAGACGATGATTCTTGAAGGAGATTTTTCGGTGATCTATGAGAAGTGATTATGTATAATTGATTATTGACTGATGCTGAAATATTTAAGGTAAGATCATACTTGGCTCTAAAGTATTGAGTAGAATTGTGAGGTAATCAAAACTATTTCGCATCTGATGATAGTTTGATGTGGGATCTATGAGTTGATTCAACCTATCAACTTAATGTATTTGGTATTTGAAGAGATGATGATTCTGGGCTTGATCAAAAAATTTCTACAAGTGTGAATCTTGGAACGATAGTTACCGTATCACTTGATGATGATTTTATTATTCCAGATAATGATGTTACAAGAACAACAGCTCATACAAATGATCTACAATTTTTAACGATTTCTAATAACTTTGGTATTATTGGAAATAGTAATTTTGAGATCGATCTTTCGATATATTCATCGCGTATTCCTCGTGAACGATTGGTTCAAAAGAAAGACTTCACTGATTCAGTAAGTCTTAAATTTGATTGATTAGATAGTACGTATGCATTACTGGTAGACGTGGATGGAAATTTTTCTACTACTGCTGATCAAACTAATCTTTGAAATTTGGATACTAACGGAGAAATTTCATGAATCGATTTCGCCGATAATATTTACTTTACTTTGGCTATACCAAAATGTAGCGAATGAACCTGAGTGCTAAATAATAATGAATGTGAAGATTGATCAAATTGTGATGCTAATGGTGATGCAGATTGTGCTTCATGACTATGTATAGATAGTATTTCATGAGAGAATGTTTGTGCAGGAACACCTGTTGATTGTTCAATTGGTTCATGAGTTGAGAATAGTAATGAATGTATAGATGGAGCAAATTGTGAAAACAATGGAGCAGTAGATTGTGCAAGTGGTATTTGTGATATAACTGAACCGTCTGCAGTATGTGAATCTTCAGAAATGTGTGGAAATAGTGTGCTTGAAACTACCGAAGGTTGTGATGATGGTAATACAATGAGTTGAGATGGATGTGATGCGAATTGTTTGATAGAAGATCTGTTTGAATGTAACGATGATATGCAAGGCGAGACTTGATGATTTGGATGTGTTAGTGGTATTTGTGATGAGACCGAAAGTCCTTCGGTATGTGAACCAGTAGATATGTGTGGAAATAGTGAATTAGAAGCAAATGAATGATGTGATGATGGGAATACGATAGCAGGAGATGGGTGTAGTGAGTTGTGCTTGATAGAAAATTGAAATACATGTAACCAAGGATCAGAATGACTTACAGATAATGGAAGTTGTGAAAGTCAGTTTTGTGATCCAGCAGGAGGATGAGATTGAACGTGTGGAGACGCACCAATAGCGTGTAGTATCTGAACAGGAGTTGAAAACAATAATGAGTGTATAGATGGAGCAAGTTGTGATAATAATGGTGATGCAGATTGTGCTTCATGACTATGTATAGATAGTATTTCATGAGAGAATGTTTGTGCAGGAACACCTGTTGATTGTTCAATTGGTTCATGAGTTGAGAATAATAATGAATGTATAGATGGTGCAAGTTGTGAAAACAATGGAGCAGTAGATTGTGCCAGTGATATTTGTGATATAACTGAACCGTCTGCAGTATGTGAATCTTCAGAAACATGTGGAAATAGTGTATTGGAGGATAGAGAGGCATGTGATGATGGTAATAATTTAGATGGAGATGGTTGTAGTGCTTTTTGTAGAATTGAAGATACGTACTTATGTGTAGGTCACACTCAGTGTGCAAGTGGAATTTGTGATCAAACTGTAAATCCTGGTGTATGCGAACCTGCTGATATCTGTGGAAATAGTATAGTGGAATCATGAGAATGATGTGATGATGGAAATATAGAATCAGAAGATGGGTGTAACGAATCATGTTTGATAGAAGATACACAAGAATGTAGTTATAACGCAGTATGAGAAACTTCAAATAACTCATGTGAGAGCGGACTATGTGATGAAAGTGGTGGAGTGCCAGGTGCATGTGAGCCAGTAAATACTTGTGGAAACGGAGTCTTGGAAGCGGGAGAAGGATGTGATGATGGAAACATTCTTGGATTAGATGGATGTAATGTGCTCTGCCAACTAGAAAATGGAGAAGAGTGTAATGTAGACACAAACTGATTAGTTGGAGCGGCATCATGTGTATCGGGACTTTGTGATACAACTTGAGGTGCGCCAGGAATTTGTGAGGAAACAGGTGTCTGTTGAAATAGCGAATTAGATAGTTTTGAATGATGTGATGATGGAAATACTGATTCAAATGATGGATGTAGTGATGTATGTCTAATAGAAAATGATGGAATCTGTAATGAAAGTGGAGTATGATTGGTATGAGCTGAAAGCTGTGAGAGTGGAATTTGTGATATTACTGGAACTGATAATGCGTGTGAACCGGCTGATACTTGTGGAAACAATGTATTAGAAGGGACGGAGGTTTGTGATGATGGTAATACTGCAGCATGAGATGGGTGCAATACTCTTTGTAAAATAGAAAACACCTATGAATGTGTATGAGATACTGACTGTGCAAGTAGTAACTGTGACGAAACTGAAACTCCAAGTGTTTGTGAACCTCAGCTGGTATGTGGAAATGGAACGCTAGAAATAGGAGAAGGATGTGATGATGGAAATGCTATTGCAGGAGATGGATGTAATGCAAGCTGTGAAATAGAAAACGGAGAAGTATGTAATTATAACGCAGTATGAGAAACTTCAAATAACTCATGTGAAAGTGGACTATGTAACGAAAGCTGAGGAACGCCAGGAGCATGTGAACCAGTAAATACGTGTGGAAATGGAACACTGGAAACAGGAGAAGGATGTGATGATGGGAATACAACAGCATGAGATGGATGTAATGCTATGTGTGAAATAGAAAATGAAATCGCATGTAACGTGGATGCAGCAGGAGAAGTAGGAAGCGACTCATGCGAAAGTGGATTGTGTGATGAAAGCTGAGGAGCCCCAGGAATATGTGAACCAACGAGCACCTGTGGAAACGGAACGCTAGAAACAGGAGAAGGATGTGATGATGGAAATACTATTGCAGGAGATGGATGTAATGCAAGCTGTGAAATAGAAAACGGAGAAGTATGCAATTATAACGCAGTATGAGAAACTTCAAATAACTCGTGCGAAGGCGGAATATGTGATGAGACTTGAGGAGCACCAGGAACATGTGAGCCAGCAAATACGTGTGGAAATGGAATATTGGAATCATGAGAATGATGTGATGACGGAAATACTGATCCAAATGATGAATGTAGTGCAACATGTCTTGTAGAAATAGATGAGGAGTGTAACACAGATACAAACGGTGCGGTAGGTTGACTATGATGTCAGGCAGGCATTTGTAATACAACGTGAGGTGCTCCATGAGTCTGTGAACTTGGAGGCGTTTGTGGAAATAGTGTATTGGAGGATAGAGAAGGATGTGATGATGGAAATAATATAGATGGAGATGGATGTAGCTCATTGTGTAGAATTGAAGATACATATTTATGTAATCAAGGACCAGTGGGATATACTTTAGATCAAAGTTGTGAAAGTGGAGTGTGTGATGAGACAGAAATAAATAATGTATGTGAACCAGCTAACACTTGCGGAAATAGCGTAATTGAGGGTTCAGAGGTTTGTGATGATGGTAATACTGAAAATGGAGACGGATGTTCTTCTGCTTGTCTTTTTGAAGATGGTGAAGAGTGTGATGCTAATGTAGCATGCCAAAGTGGAAATTGTGATACAACAGAAACACCATCAGTATGTGAGCCAGCAGATACGTGTGGAAATGGAATATTGGAATGAGGAGAGTGATGTGATGATGGAAATACAATTGCAGGAGATGGGTGTAGCGTAGTATGTCTAATAGAGATAGGAGATTCTTGTAATACAATCGCTCCATGAGAAATAGGCGCAGCATCATGTGAAACAGAAATTTGTGATGTGATATGATGAGATAGTGGAGTTTGTGAACCAAGTCTTGCTTGCGGTAATAGTGTGTTAGAAACTAATGAATGATGCGATGATGGGAACACGGAAGACGGAGACGGATGTAGTAATACTTGTCTTATAGAAAATACAAATGTATGTAATATGAATGTTGCGGGGGAAGTATGACCTGCATCATGTGCAAGTGGCATTTGCGACAGTTCTGGTAATACAGATGTTTGTGAACCAGTAGGTGCTTGTGGAAACAATGTAATCGAGTTGGGAGAAGCATGCGATGATGGGGATACTGTCAATGGTGATGGGTGTAGCGATCAATGTCTTTTGGAAGACACGATTTCATGTGATTGAGATAATCAATGTCAGAGTGGAATCTGTGACCTAACAGAAGTTGATCCAGTTTGCGAACCAATTAATACATGCGGAAATAGTGTCTTAGAAACAGGCGAAGCGTGTGATGATGGAAATCTAATTAACGGAGATGGATGTAGTTCGATTTGTGAAGTCGAGGACGGAGGAAGTGATGATAGTGGAAGTACAGACGGAGGAAGCGATGATAGTGGAAGTACAGATGGTGGAAGTGCAGATGGATGAAGTACAGACGGAGGAACAGATGGGGGAGAAGTTTCTGAAGATAACGACTGAATTCCAAAAGAAGAAGAGGAGTGATGACCTCTATGAGATGATGTGAATAATGACGGAATTGCTGATGGGTATCAATGAAATGTAATCTCAGCTATTAATTGATTTACTCAAAGATATGCGACGACTATTATAGAGTCTGATACATGTTCGCCATCAGATAGTAGTATTCAGTATTATGCTGAGAAAGATTTTGCCGCAGCTGATGAAGAATTTGACTATGAGCAATGATTCCATGGATTTGAAACTTCTTGTGTAGAACCATGATCAGACGTAACGATTACGTATTATCGAGATGATATGTATGATACCTCTTCATGGAATTATCGTAAGTATCTTTTCTACTCAGATCAATATATAGATTTCAATGATCAGGTTTCTTATTCAACTCAGACAGTGAACTGAAAAGAAGTAACAGTTGTTACTTACTCTATCACAGATTGATGAATCTATGATTCAGATGGAATTGCTGATGGAGTTATTATTGATCCAATTGGTCCATGAACACAAATGGCAGTCATACCAGAAATTAATAGGAAAGAAAAAAGATGATGATGACGTACGATAATTAATGAGTCGAAGGATGAAAGTGAGTCACGCAATCTTGAGTTTGAAAATAATAATAATGATGAAAGCAATTTTCTTGAGGAAGAAATATTAAACGAAGAAGAATTTACTGTAGAGGAGCTTCTGATTGTAGAAGAAATAAGAATTGAAAAAGAAAATAGCAAGCTTTTTGATTCAGCTTCGAATATAGATGATGCAGTACGTTGACTATCGCCACTTAAATTGCCTTTGATTTTGCCAAAAACTTGATGAAGCGTAAGTAGTATAAATAATAACTAGTATTATTGGATGTAGCGAACTAATTTTATGAAAAAATACAGAATTATTGATTACGGAGTCTCTGAATTTCGAAGTATTACGTATTTTAGAGTTTTCTTAGATAATTAACTTTTTACATGATCTTGTCAATTGATTTATTAATTATATTGCGTAGTTTTTTTACACTGCGTAAAGAATCACTACACTTATAGTAGTGATTTTTTCTTCTTTTGAAAAAATATTTATCTTCTTGGGGAAAATGAAGAACTTCAGTAATTATTTACTTTGACTGCTATGCATCATTTTTCTTATGCTTGGGATGTCAGTAGCGAACTGACCATTGAGTCATGTAGAGTATGGTACTTTTGTAGGTGGAACAGGATTTGATCATAATGGAGGTATGTATAAATGATGAATGGCGCAAGATGCTGATGGAAATATGTATATCGTGAGTATGACTAGCTCAACTGATTACCCAGTCACGTTTGGGGTAATTCAATCTGCATATTGATGAAGTTCTTATGACTGTGTGATTTCAAAATTTGATCCAACGCTGACAAATTTATTAGCCTCTACATATTTGTGATGAACTGGTGATGATCGTTGTTCTGATATTGAAATCTGACCAAATTGAAATATTTATGTATCCATGAATACTACATCAAATAATCTTCCTATAACTGCAAATGCTTATGATCCTGTACACGTTGCTCGAGAAACATATATAGCAAGAATTACACCAGATCTGACTCAAATACTTAACTCAACATATTTTGGTTGATCTAGTAATGAGTTGTATGGTGCGGATATGGAGTTTGCTTCCGACGGGAGTATTTATTTTGCTTCAACAACCTTATCAACGAACTTGCCTCTAGCTGGAGTGCCATATCAATCTGCAAGAGCATGATCATATGATATGTATGTTGCTCATATGGATGGAGAGTTAACAACTTTGTTTGAAAGTACCTATCTATGATGAACAGCAGTAGAGCTATATAATACAACGCTAACTATAGATAATAATGGTGACATTGTCGTAAGGGGACATTCACTATCAACTGATTTCCCAGTTATTATTGGTAGAGCATATCAAGAAAATAATGCTTGATCTTATGATATTACTTTATCTAGACTAGATCCTACGTTAACTACACTTATGGATTCAACATACATTGGTGGATCAAACGCTGATTACTATAGTTATTACGGATGACAAGTTATTTTTGATGAGAATAATAATCCTTTTCTTGTTGGGTCGACTGCTTCATCTGATTTTCCTTTTACTTTATGAGTATATGATGAGACGTATCAATGATGAAGAGAGGCGTTTATAATGTCATTGACTGAAGACTTTTCTTGACTGGTGGCTTCTACATTTGTTTGATGAACATCCTCAGAAATGTGATCTTCGATTGAATTTCTACCAAGTGGAGATCTGGTTTTCTTGGGAGCAACTCCAGTAGCTATTACCCCTTGACCTACGGCAGATGCATTTGATTCAACTAATAGTGGTCGAGATAATATGCTTGGTATTATATCACCAGATCTTACGGACATGAAGCAATTTACCTATGTTTGATGAACTAATTGATCAGATTATAATTATGAAACTGACGAGTCACTTATCATAGATGGAGAATGTGTCTATTTTACTTCTTCATCTACTTCAACTAATAGTACTTTCCCTACACACACCGGGCAATGAGAGACTCCCTATCAAGCAAACTCAGCTGGCTGACGAGATCATACGATCACCAAAATGTGTCCAGCTTCATGTTGAGACAATGTAGTGCAAGCATTTGAATGAGAGGAGTGTGATGATGAAAATCTGATATCTGGTGATGGATGTTCAGCGACCTGTAAGATAGAAAGATGTGGTGATGGAATCATCCTTGCTGGAGAAGAATGTGATGATGGAAATACAGTAAATTGAGATTGATGTGATTCTGTTTGCGCTTTGGAGGCTGGATATATTTGTTATGATGTTACTTGATCTGATTGATCCACTCAAGATAAAGCTGCTTTTGGTTGTTGGGATTTACATCTTGCTTATCCATCGTTAACTGATGGGGTGTATTGGATCGATCCATATACTCCATGAGATACTACTGATGCTATGCAGGCGTACTGTGATATGACTACCGATGGTGGTTGATGGACACTTGCGTTGAATTATTTACATCAATGATGAACAAACCCAAATTTAACTATCCGTAATGGAGATCTTCCCTTATTATGATCTACAGTATTGGGGAATGATGAAAGTGCTTCAGCTACTTGGGGTCATGCATCAAATGTACTATCTGATGCCTTAGAACCTATACAAATGAGATGGTATGCAAAAACTGAAGCGCATGATCGCGTGATCCATTTTACAACTGATCATCAAGCTTGTATTGATTATATAAGAACATGAGTTTGATCATGTGGTGGGGTAGATGAGTATAATTATACTTTGCTCAATGATCATTCAGCTATCAATGTCCCTCAATATGCTCCTAATGTATTCTCTAGTAAATGAAATATGGCGATGACAGATTTTCCTATTCGACTTTCAGGAACTTCTCACCGATGAATAAGAGGATTGTGAGATCGTTGGGAGGTAGACGATTATATAGGAGATTTTTCAAATGACACATTTCATCAAATACGATTTAGACAACAGAAATATAGTGAATGTGAAATTGCTTGTGGAAACTGAGATATCAATCTTGAGCTTTGAGAAGAGTGTGATGATAATAATGATGTATCAAAAGATGGTTGTAGTGGTTCTGATGCATGAGAATTTCTCTGTCACATAGAGTACTGCCGAGATGATGCGCCATTGAATGATACGAGTAAAAACTTTGTAGTAGATACATTTGATACTGCAACCATTGCTTGAACAAGTAATCAGCCAAATAGTGAGTTATCTATCTGCCTAGAGGATACAACATGAACAAGAGATATCTTTTATATCACTACTGATGCAAGTGGAGCCTTTACGTATACACCAAATCTAACACCTTATGCAACACCATGGGTGAATGTGGGAGTGATGTTACATGATAGTAATGGATTGGATATTGATCATCATTCTTTAATTATAGTGAAATAATGAAGGCTATCTTCTTGCGTATTATTTATAAAATAACAGGTGTCTCGTGAGCGATGGTATTTTTTCTTTCGTTTTGATTTTCCTTATCACCAGTTACTTGGACAGATCCAACGAATACTACTATAGTATGAGATACGGTTACAAAAGTCGCGTGATGAACTAATGGATGGAATGCTGATGCTCATTCGAATGAGTTTCTTACTTCACAGTGTTTAGATTGATATGTTGAGTTTGAAGCAAAGGATGATTTTGCATGAGCGTGAACCTATGCACCGATAATGATTGGATTGAATTCTGATCCTGCAGCGAATGCAAGTTATACTAATATCGACTATGCAATTTATATTTATAGATCAGGAAATACGAGATTGTTACGTGTTTATGAAAATGGTTCATATATGGGTAATTTTCCTCAGTGGGTAGATGGAGAAATTATGAGAGTGGAAAGAGTGTGAAATACTGTTGAATATAAAAGAAACTGAGTGGTTTTTTATACTTCACTTATTCCTTCTGCAAATGATTTATATGTAGATTTGGCGTTGTATAGATTAGACACGTACGTTGATTGAATTACCATTCATGCTGGATCGTGTTGTGGAGATTGAGCTATAGACGCTTGAGAGCAATGTGATGATGGAAATCTCGTAGACGGAGATGGTTGTAATAATCAATGTATAGTGGAATGTGATCCTACATGAGTGCCAGATGGATCTTGATGATGTACTGACTTGCTGTGTGATATAGAAGTAACGACAGTCACAAAGAATGGGATAGATGTGCAAGGGAGTCAACTTGAAGCATGAGATACAGTGCAGGTGAGCTGCAATTGAAATTCTGCAGAACTATATGCTATGAGAGCAAGGCCTATTGGTACTACAGCTCGGGATCAATTTTCCTGGTATACAGCTGCCAATCCAGTTTCCTATACGATCCCTACAAGTGATGCGTATGAATTTCAGTGTTATCTTAGGGCGAGTGGTGATAGTAATGGAGCCCCTCGAAGTACAGAATATTGTGGTGAAATAACAACCACGTACTGTGGAAATTGAGTAGTAGAATGAGTAGAACAATGTGATGATTGAGATGTTGAGAATGATGATGGTTGCGCAATAAATTGTACTATCAATCCTTGATTTGTTTGTGATTCTTGATCTCCTAATCTATGTGAATTTATCAGTACAGCAAAAATTTGAGATGAAATCGCTGATCCATTTTACACATGATTGTGTGAAGAAGCGGTTTCCTTATCAACATGACCTATTGCTTATGATGAAGAGAACTTCCCTCATTATATAGCGAGATTAGATGATATGAGCTTGCCTGATATTACTTATAGTAGTTCTTGAGATATTCAAACGACTCTAGACTATTCATATTTGTCTCCCAGTTGTACCTCACCAGGTAATTTTCCATGATGAGATAGTCGACCAACTGACATGACCACACTAAATGCTATGCGTCTTAGTGGATTTTTGAATGTGCCTTGAACTCCTGGGCAGCCTGTAGAATGGACGATATGATCTCATGTGAATGATGGATTACGTATGACTGTTTGAGATAATACATTATTTGAATATAGCTGGACAACTGAGGCTCCTTGATGAAATTGGAAACAATATCATCGAGTTACGTTTCCCGAACCATGATTATATCCAATAGAAATCTTGTGGATGACTAATGCTTTGTGTACAATTGATCCACTCGAAATCATTCGAGCTCCATGACATCTTTGATGATATCAAGATTTGGATTGTTATGGACTTTCAACGACACATAGTTGTGCATGAGGAGCAACCTCAGCAGAGTTTTCACTGATTGATGGAGATCTCTTGATTCCTGCAAGTACTTGTCAGCCTTGCTGAGACTGAATTATTGATGCTGGAGAAGAATGTGATGATAATAATGTGTTGTCAGATGATGGATGTTCCGCTACTTGTAAGTCAGAATACTGCCGAGATGATGCACCATTGAATGATACGAGTAAAAACCTAGTGGTGACTGATCTGACTGCTTGATTGATTGCTTGAACAAGCACGCAAACTAACTCTGAAGTAGCAATTTGTTTTGAAGATACGACAGGGACAAGAGATATCTTCTTTACTACTACTGATGCAAGTGGAGCCTTTACGTATACACCAAATCTAACGCCTTATGCAACACCATGGGTGAATGTGGGAGTGATGTTGCATGATAGTAATGGATTGGATATTGATCATAAAGCTTTGATTTTAGCTAATTAGTGATGATGAAAAAAACTTTAAAAGAATCATTAAATTTCATTTGAAAAGGTCTCATCGTGATGAGCACTATTTTTCTCTTTTCTTCTTATGCTCATGCTCAAGTATGTAGTGTCGATTTGTGAACTTCAGAAGATTTTTCGACAATACTTCATGTAAGTGGACAGAACATAGATTCGAGAGAAATGACCTTAGTGTGAGATCTTGATGGAGATTGAATTCCAGAAGTAGTTGTCGATGACTATAAAGACCCATGAAAAATATATGTCTTAAATGGAACAGATTTGACGACTAAACATGTATTAAACACTGGAAGAGATTTGAATCAAAATAATTCTGCAAATGGAATTGCTGATGTAGATGGTAATGGTTATGGTGAAATATATTTTATCGAAGATAATATGAACCCTGCAACTGGATCCTCGTGAAGGTTGTGTGATGCTGCTTATCCATGTAAAATGTATCGTCGGGATTTTGACTGAACCACTTGGAGTGAAACTCGAGTGTCTGATTGACCAGCTCGAGATCGATATACCCCTAGTTTTGCTGACTTTAATGGAGATGGAAATGCTGAAATATACATGTGATCTCAGATTTTCCGTGCTAGCGACTGAGTAAAAATTCTTGATGCTTGATTTAATCCAACTGATCTTGGTTGATCAAATGCAATGGATATTTTGCCAGATAATTATCTTTTTGTAGATGGACCTCGTGCATGAACAATATGTAATGACTGTCAAGGACTGGAGTTAGCTGTAGGTAGTCGTGTATTTACCGTAGATGTGCTTTTATGAACTATAACTTTGGCTACAGAGGATTGATCTTGAGTAGCATGAAGATGAGGTGATGCAATTGCAGATATGGATAATGATGGTGATGTTGATATAGTGTATACTTGGGCTGTGGGTGGAGATGCTCATCTGTTTATCCGAGATGGTCAAACTTCTGAGCAGTTAATGGTAATCGAAGTCAATGATACAAGAGCAAGCATATGAAGACCAAATATCGCTGATTTCGATGGAGATGGGTGTAATGAGATATGAGTAGTTACGAGATCTAGGTATTCTGTAATTGATGATGTGTTTACTGATGATGGATGATGTCCAGGTCCTAATCTTACTTGATCTACTACAAATATTTGATGATCTGTGTTGCGATCAATTAATAATTCTGATACATCTTGAGTTACCTGAAGTAGTGTTTTTGATTTTAATTTGGACGGTATCTATGAAGTGATTTATAGAGATCAAAGTAATTTATTTATTCTAGCGTGACCCAACTGAGATGAACTTTCTACTCCTTTTCCTTGCACTTCATGAACTCGCTGGGAAAATCCTGTAATTGTAGATGTAAATAATGATTGAGCAACAGAAATCGTAGTTGCTTGCAATAATATAGGAGTTTCTGTTTTTAGATCTTGAGCTGATGCATGGGCGCCTTCGCGTCCAGTATGGAATCAGCATGGGTATAATGTAACGAATGTAAATGATGACCTCACGATACCGGCAGTTCCATTATATAACCCAACACATGCTGGTGGAGCCCATGATAACTATCTAGCTCAATCTTTACCAGTTGATAGTAATTTTGTGCCAACAAATAGTCTATTGCCTCCTGGGCATGTTTTTGCAGCAGATGCACAACTTACGATTCAAACTGTTGATGTAACACAGTGTTCTACATCAATGACTATTGATGTCTTGGTAGAGAATGTTTGAGATACTTCTCTTCCAGCATCTACTCCAATAAAAATATATGATAACGACCCAACTATATTTTCATCCAATGTGTTATGATCTTGAATTGTTTGATCTGTACTATGAACATGAACCAATACTCTAGTGACTATTCCTATGACCTCATGCAGTTCACCAGTATTTGCTATAGTGAATGATGATTCTCCTCAAACGCCTTATACCTTAAGTTGATCAGCCTTATTTCCAAATACTTCTACAGCAGAATGTTTATATGAAAACAATATCGATGCTACACTATTTAGTTATTGTGGAGACGGACTACTTGACGTAGGAGAAGAGTGCGATGATCCAAAGATTTGTTCTGATGGATCTACTTGCGCTGATGATATTGACTGTGATAGTGATATCACTGATTGATTGGTCTTGCATCATCAATTTCAATGATGAAGTCTAACAGACTTAAGTGGTAATGGAAACGATGGGGTACTCATGTGAGATGCGAAAATTGTTAACTGAATCACTGATGAGTCACTTAGTTTCGATTGATATGATGATCGAATGATGGTTCCTCATAGTTCTAGTGTGGATCTAACCACTGATATTACTATCTCAGCTCGAGTATACCCAAGACAATTTGGTTTTGGTCAGTGATCAGGTGATTTCTCTGCTATACTTACAAAATGAGCAGCATATTATCTGAATCTGAACGCTGCGTGAAGACCTCAATTTTACCGATATGGGCTTAGTAGTCCTTGATATCATACTGCGCCAAACCCACTACCACTAAATACACGATCACATGTATCTGCGACGTATGATTGAGTTGCTGGAACTATTAGTTTGTATGTAGATGGTGTGCTGCAATTAACAGCTGCCTCTACATGAAACTGAACACAAAATACTCAAAATATCTGAATTGGAAGATATCCATGATTTGATGTTCGTGAACTTGATGGAGTAGTGGATGATGTTCGTGTGTATGATCGTCCATTGCTTGCTAGTGAGATTGATCAATTATATCAAAATTGATTAGATGTGTGTGAAGGAAATACAGATAATGGTGATTGATGTAGTGATCAATGTGAGTTTGAATACTGCCGAGATGATGCTCCCTTGAATGACACATCGAAGAATTTTATAGTGACTGATCTAACCTCTGGTGCGATAGCATGAACGAGTACACAGAATAGCGCTAAAGTAGCAATTTGCTTTGAGGATATGACAGGTACGAGAGATATTTTCTTTACGACTACTGATGCAAATGGAGCATTTAGCTATGCACCAAATCTAGCACCTTATGCTAGTCCTTGGATAAATGTATGAGTAATGCTTCATGATGAAAATGATTTAGATATAGATCATCATTCACTTATTTTAGTGAAATAGTCAAGTTTCTTGTGCTAATAAATTCTCCTAAGTTGTAAAATTTTTATGAAGAAGCTATACTATAGTCGGTATAATTTTTTTTGAACCTTATGAAAATACAAGCGATTTGTAGAGGAGTACTAATTTGTATGATGCTGAGTACACAGTATGCTTTTTCGCTATCAAATATTGAACTCACCACTAGTGCATGAGTGTTTACAAATCAAGCTCCAGCGTTTGGGGTAACTACATTTACTATCGGTCCTGGGAATACAAGTTTTGTGGTGCCTATAATTGATGATGAGTATCATTATGTGGGAGAATATGGAACTGAGACAGTGACTAACGAATCTTGGAGCACAGTGAATCTAGATCATGAGATGTGTGATCCTGTAGTAGTGGGATCTCCGACCTATAATGTAGATGGGACACCACAAAGAACAAAAAAGTTTAAAAATCTCGATACGGATAGTTTTGAAGTAAAGGCTGATCAAGGACTGAATGGTCCGTTTGTTTGAGCGACGCCAATAACTTGGATGGTGCTTGAAAAATGATCACATACACTTTTTGATGATACAAAAATACAAGCTTGATCATCCTTTGTAAGTGTGGTTCGTGGAGATCCGCCAGCTACATGTAGAGAAAATTATTTATGAACTATAGAGAATTTTTCTCCTGCATTTGATGCTCCTCCTGGAGTGATATATGCAGTGACCTCAGACAACGATACTAGGTGGACTGATGCGAAAGTATATAATACTTCATGATGACGTTGAACTGAACCAAGTACGACTGCGATGAGTGTAACCCTAGAATCTTCATTTAATGACTGCGTGAACGATCCAGAAGAGGTAGATTGGATAGCTTTTGACGAAACACATATGACATCGAACTGAATTGAGATAGATACTACTAGGACACAAGATTCAGTTGCTTGTTGTACTGCTGTATGATATCCTATGAATTATTCATCTGCGTTTTCAGCTATCCCACAAACAAGAATAGTTGGTCAAATGGGAGAATGATGAGGTAATTGATCGTTTGCAGTAAATCATACTGCAGCTGGTACTGTTTCTACGGCTAGAGTGTCTGTAGATGAAGATTCAGCTTGAAGTAGAGGACATGCAAATGAATCAATATGACAATTAGCGATTTCAAATAGTGCTTGATATTTTGTAACAGAAAATACTCTTACTCATACTCTAGCGTGAACTGATGCAGCAGACTTTAGTTTGGATGCCATGACGGGATCAGTAGCAAGTGGAGTACAACTGACTCTTGATACTCCTCCTACTTGTGGTGATCAGACTTATACAATAACTATTCAATCAACTGATGATCATCACTGTACCAGTGAAAGTTCAGTTATTCAAACGATCACGGTAAATTATGTTGATGTAGATACTGATGGAGACGGTGTAGCGGATTGTGAAGATGTTTGTGAGAATGATGCTTGGACAACAACTACTGGTTGACCTGCAAACTTTTGAGATGTTTGTATTGAGACTAGTGCAGCAAATGCATGTGGTGTAACCGCCAGTAATAGTTGAAATATTTTATGTACATGAGTATGTTCTGTTTCAGCTCCAGCTGTGCCTCCAACGATTGATAATGACAATGACGGTTATCTAGATTGCCAAGATTGTAATGATAATGATTCAACGATAAATCCATGAGCAATAGAAAGCTGTAACGGGATTGATGATGATTGTGATTTGACTGTAGATGAATGATGTGGGCGACGATGTGATGACGACGATAATGATGGACATGTGACTTGAGCTATATATTCTCTAGCTGCTACTAGTGGGTATGAAAAGCTGTGTACTAGTGTGCCCAATATCAATGGATGATGATGTGTTTGATGAGTAGTGTGAGTATGATTTAGTATTCCGACATGTTGACAGGAGTGTACACCTAGTGATGGCCGTGCAAGAAATAATGCTGATAGCGATGCTAATACCTTTCCTTGAGCTCCCGAATTGTGTGATATAAATCTAGCTGGAGTCTCTTGATATATGACTGATCATGAATGGGATCAGGATTGTACTCCATGAGCTTTTAATACTCTTGATGATAGTGATGTGGATGGGGACTTGGTTCCTGCATGTGCTGATAATTGTGTAGATGTATCGAATGCTACTCAGGCAGACAGTAATTGATATATGGATTGAGTATGAGAATGAGATGCGTGTGAGATGTTTTGTGGAAATAATATATTGTGAACTGATGAGGAATGTGATGATGGAAATATGATTTCATGAGATGGGTGTAGTGATCAATGCGAAATAGAGTACTGTCGAGATGATGCACCATTGAATGACACATCAAAAAACTTTGTGGTTACGGATTTGACAGCCGGACTGATTGCATGAACGAGCACTCAAGCCAATGCAAAAGTTGCAATTTGTTTTGAAGATACGACAGGAACAAGAGATGTTTTTTATACAAGCACTGATGCAGGAGGTTCATTTACTTATTCGCCAGTGTTATGACCCTATGTATCACCATGGGTGAATGTAGGAGTGATGCTCCATGACGAAAATGATTTGGATATTGATCATCATGCGTTATTTTTAGCTAATTAGTGTTACTATAAGTAAATAATTATTTTATGGCAACTATATAAAGTCTGTTTTTCAAACTGTCAATCGTAAGTCTACATTATGTGTAGGCTTTTTGTTTACATAGAGGGATTTGTTATACTAGAGTAAACAACTTTATGTCTCTATTCTAATGAAAAATTTCTTCGTAAAAACGCAAACAAAAGCTGTAAGAGTATTTTTTGCTCTCATGCTAATTTCTCAGACCTTCCTATGATGAATACCTCAGGTTGAGGCTCTTTCCACCGTCACTTGGACGAATCAAGTTGGAGTTGCGGCTAACGGTAATGATCTAACTAAGACCGATCCGAATGATCCGCCTACGAATGGAGGAACTGATCCGCTGAATGATTGGGATGATGGTGGTGCAATCTCTGCAGAATGTATTGCGGATTGTGCTGACGGGTATATGGAGTTTCTCGCGACTGAAGCAAGTGATGGTGCTATTGCAAATAAGCATCATTATATGGTATGATTGTGATGAGCTGATGTAGATCAACACTTCAATGATATTAGCTACGGGATATATATTCAACACAATGATTTTCAACAAACAACAAATAGATTTTATGTGTACGAATTGTGAGTATACAAATGATATTTTGGTGAATGGGCTGAAGGCGATATTTTTAGGGTAGAAAAACAAAACTGAGTAGTTACCTATCAACAAAATGGAGTAACGTTTTATACTTCTGCAGCAACTCCTTCGGGAGATCTTTGTGTAGATAGTAGTATCTATGGTGAAGATGATACGATTTTTGATGCGGT
>CALGNI010000060.1 GCA_937958645.1 Candidatus Absconditabacterales bacterium | reverse complement strand
AAAATCTCAAAGAAATACGACATCTTGATCATCGGAACTCAAAATATACTCACGTAAATTTTGCAAAATACGATCTTTAAATTTGGAAGTGATATGAATATCTCAAATTAGAAGCATGACATAAATTGATAATATAAAATCTTAAATTAAAAATTGATGATGATTTTCAATTATCCACCATCAATTCTCAATTATATATTATTTCATCGCCTTCTCATGTTTTTGTAATTCGTCTCTAAGTTCTTCTGAGATTTGAAGAAAACCATCCCAGAAAGCGATATGATCTTTCATCACGAGGGTTCCATGTTTTATTTGCTCATAGTTATATAGACGCTCATAGTACTTATGAAGGTCATCTTTGCTTTCATCAAGCTCATCAATAATTGCATTTGCTTGATTTACTGATCATTGCAAATCACGAGCAGTTTGTCGATCTTGAGCAATTGCGTTTGCTTGCATTTCAGAATACAGCAATGCATCGGTAGCAAATGGCTCTATCATACTTAGATCACCATGTTCTCATAAGACTGCTTTTTGTATTTCTGCGCGTTCTTGTTCTAGTATTCTCTTTTCAACTTTAGGATCCCTTGTAATTCTTCAACTTCTAGTTGAAACATCTAAAGTAAAGGAAAATAAGTCTTTAAGTTTCAAATCAGCAACTTGCCCTTCAAACGCCTCAGTTGCTTGTTTATGTTTAAGAGTACGACCACTATTATTTACTGAGTCCAATACTGCCTTGAGATTGAAGAAGGTGTCACCAATCGAAGTTACTCTTCTTACAGTAGACAATGCAACCCCCTTTTCTATTTCACTACAAAACCTAATACTATAAAGGCCTCTTCATGAAGGATCCGTAATTTCTTTACATAAGATTTCTTGAATACATTCTCTCACTTCATATGAAGATTGAATAAATTCTCTCATTTGCTGTACTCGAGATTCGGCATCTTCATCAGTAAATTCTTCAATACATCATTTAATGTCATCTTCCATCTGCTTTAGAGTATCAAGAAGTTCGGGATCATCAGTAAGCTCTTTCTTTTCCAAAAATTCATCTAGATCATTTTGAAGATCTCAAGAAGGAATAACGGGTTCATCAGCGATTGAATGAGCTTCTTGTTCAGATGCACTTAACAGTTGATCATTTGCCAGCGCTTGGGATAGACGTTCATTCTTATCAAGATCATCAGTGTAAGCAATAATGGTCTCAGTAAGATCTTTGGCTTCTGCAAACAGATCAATAGGATCATCTTCTGGAGGGATTTCAGAAACTTCACACTGAGGATTAATAATTACTCATGATCATCCACTTTCTGATCAATTTCTAGGAGTACTAATCAGTGAAGCAAGTCCTCATTCTTTTGGTCTGGTTACAAGACGATCTGAGGCTCAGCTTTCAGCTCAGGATGGCCCCACTACATTCTTACCCCCTTCACCAAGTCATAGATAATCTGCTGTTACTTCTTTAGTATTCGTATCATCAGGGACAGAATTGTATGGTATATCTTGTATGATTGTATCAAAAGTAGATTCTTCTGGCACATCTTCAGGCTCAGATCTATATTCGCTAGGAAGTGAAAGTTCAGGCTCGTTATTTTCAGAATTTTTCGGCACTGACTGTGGGTCAAATGCTGAATATCTTGGAAAATCTTGAGTATCACTTGAGAATGTTTTTGCAATTGTTTCCAGCTCAAGGTTTACATCACAAATTTGTAAGCGATCCTCTTCAAGATTTGTATTGTAATAAATATCTCGGTCTCTTTGATCATCATATTCAAGGTTTCATGAAATTTGAACTTCATACAGGTCAAATAAATCACTCACAATACGTTGACAGGAATCCAACTCTTGGGTTGAAGTTCAAATAAGATCATCATTCTCAATTCTTGTACCATCATCAATAAATCTTTTCATTCATTGTTCACATCACACGATCCATTTACATGAATTTATATAAGCATCATCTACCTCTTTAACATCTTCAAACTGAAATGATCTTTGATTATTTAAGAATCATAAAGCTTCAGTTCATTGAGAATTGAGAGTATATATATTTACTACATCTTTCTTACTCAACTGTATCTGTGTGAGTTCTCTAGTGTTTGGATCAGGATGAAGATACACTTCAGATGCAGAAGGGATTCAGTCATCATTCTCCACATACAGGAGTCATTCAGGACAGTAGGTATACGTTGAGGTTAGATGTTCATATACTCTATCGAGAGTTAGTGTATGGGATTGAGCTTTATTATATGTTTCAAATGCTAAACTAGATCTAAATAAATCACGACCATCGATCACAGCATCTACCATTCTCGCTCTATCTCCTGCAGCATTTTCTTTTAGTACCAAATCTTGCAATAATACACTCACATCTATCTCTGGATCACTAGCGGCATAAGAAGCAGATCATCATAAAAATCAAAAAACTATCGCACCAAAAACGATGAGGATAGAGAATCTTATAATGATTGGTTTTCTCGCTTGGCTAAAATTCATGTTGCAAGAGATAAGAGTAAAGTGAGATGATTATGAGTCTAGTTCCTGTGCGTCTTGTTTTAGATAATGTAATTGATGAGTGGGTGTATATGATTTATTTACTCTGGTCCAAAAATAGTCCATATCTTCTTGATAGGCTTTCAAAGAAATACATTGATGATACATTGTGCGATACTGCGATAACAGATTAATCATTCTGTCTACACTACGTTCTATCATAGCAAAATTACTTCTCATAGGAATAATTTCAACTTCACGAATTCTCTTATTCTTATCTAAGATGCTTCCTCATTGAGCAAGTTGACGAGACGGTTCTGATTCAATGATCATAGCATAATACTCAATCCACATTCCAGCAAAAAACAACTCATTCAAAATAACATTTCTCCATGCTTTCTCCTCTGATCAAAAAATAATTTGCTCAGCTCACTCAGTTCATTCCTCGATATTACTCATTGCACAAGGGATCATGGTTTCTTTTAGTCATAAACATTTTGCCTCAGCTATAGCATGACCATCAAGTTCTTTCACTCTATCAACATCTTTGATTGCTGACTTAATAACTGCCTGAATCTGTCATCGTGTCTTAAAGTGTCAACAATGAGATTGTTTGTCATTTGATCAAGAATCTTGCTTCATGATAAACTGCTTATCAGAATTATTACAAATACTATTGTTTACTCAGGGCTGATCATACAATGAAACTGTGAAGTCCTTAATAGCAAGTTCTATATCATCATCAGTAGTTCCATGATTATATCCATCGATAGCAGCTTTTTTGAGATCAAATAATCAAGCAAACACATTTGTTAGAATATTAGTGGTTGGATATCCCATTAGACATTCGATCATTCAATTTTCTGGAAGACAGGGGTCATTATCAGAATCAAGACCTCGCCAAGTATAAAGTAAGTTTTCATCGTCACTTTCTGAAGGAATGTACTTAGAGATATCTTCCTTGATTTTTACATTTTTAGATCCGTCTTTGGTAGTCTTGAGAGAGTATGTTAATTTTTCAAATTCCTTTTTCCAGTTTCTATATTTATATTTTTTTCAATCAGAATCTTTTAACGCAGTCTTGCCTTTATGAGATTCATCATACCCTACACACAGGCCATACATAAATAATGATTGTCTAGGATCGTATCTCATGGTACCACTATCAACACAAGAATTACTAATATTAGGAATGTCAGTGTTTTTAGTGTCGTGTGTGAGAAACCAAGTATCACAATAATACTCTACTAGTGTATTTTTCAACAATGAAGTATCCTTGTACTTTGCCAAAGTTGCGACTAAAGATCAGTCAACATCTGCATTTGCAAGATTTCATAGAAATTCTGAAGCAATAGACTCTTGATTAGAT
>CALGNI010000059.1 GCA_937958645.1 Candidatus Absconditabacterales bacterium | reverse complement strand
ATTTTCACGCTATCTTCCAAAAGCAGCAAATATTTGAAAAATAGAGTCTGGCTTATTTAAGCTTCCTCGAGGAACCGTGAAAAATGAAATAATCGAAAATAATAAAAATTCTTTTCAATTCTTTAGTTTTTCAGAGGTTCCATAAATTTTTATTTTTGTTTTGAGAAATATTTTTTTATTATTACTTCGGTGTGTTGATAATGCCTCACGTGGATTCATTCCCATGAATCCTTACAGCATTTATTATGATGTTGATAATGCCTCACGTGGATTCATTGCCATGAATCCTTACAATATTATTATCGTATCCTCCCGTCTCACTCCAAATTTTCCTGGCAAATAAATTCCTGGTTCGATGGTAATTACCATTCATGGTTCGAGGATATCTTCGGATCTTCAGCTCACTCTTGGGGCTTCATGGACATCTAGCCCTACTCAGTGACCCAGCGAATGAGGATAAAATTCTGCGTATCATGCGTCTTCGATTACTTTTCTTGCAGCTTGCGCTACACTTGCGAGTCAGACTCATGGCTCTAAAAGAGAAATTGCTTTCGCGTGAGCTTGCTGTGTGACCTTGAGGATGGTATCAAATTCTGGGTGTGGTTCATCACCCAACCATATCGTCCTGGTAAAATCACTACACCATCAGGCCACTCTTCGCCCCATATCTATCAAAAGCGCTCAAGACTCAATCACTGAGTCTCATGCATTATGATGAGGGATGGCGCTGTTGATTCCAGTGGCTACGATTGCATCAAATGCCTCTCCATCAGCTCCAAGTTCCAATGCTGTACGTATCATCTCTCCCCTGAGTCGAAGCTCAGTCTTCCCTATCAAATCTCAAGAGTCAGCGAGCTTAAAAATAGCTTCCCGCACTTGCTGTGTGATCTCAATCGCTTGACGGATCATATCGATTTGTTCAGGATTTTTAATTACTCTGAGTGCTTGTTGCCACGATTTTGGTTCAAAACTGAATAAGACATTTCGTTCACGATCTGGACTCAGCAGCTTTTCATGTACTGCATAGGGAATACTCTTTTCAAGCATCACCAGCTCATCAGCCAGAAGATAATCTCCTAACTTTTTTAGAAATCCTTGAGTGTGGGCAACTTTCTCTATCTTCCACTCTTCTTGCTCCTGGATTGTCTTTTCAAGATATCTTCCATCCAAAAAAACTGAAATTTCTTTCGTTTTATCATCGATCAACATCCACCCATCACTAGGTTGAAATCATAAAAAATACTGAAAAATACGATTGTCTGTTTTTTCGTTGGTATAAAAAAGTCTTTTCATAGTGATTTATAATTCGGTATAAACTCCTGATACAGGATAATCAGGCGGATTTGAGGGAAAGTTAATGGTGAGTTGTTTGGCTGTTTTTTCTATGATTTCTTGCTTGGGCGCTAAAAGAGGAACTTCCTTTCATGACTTATTGAAGCGAGCGATAACGTTAATAATAGCACCAAAAAAAGAATTCAAAAACTCATATCTATCATTTCCAAAAACTCTATCCATTGTGGTCAAAATACTTTTTTTCGGACCTCGCTTATCGACTTTTCTTATTTCATAATATGTATCCATCACCAACGTCAATTTTCTCTCAAAAACCTTATTATCTTGCGCTCCATATATTCTTCTAAATTTCTTAAGAGACGGCTCATGCTTTTTAGAAAATCAGAGATCGCTCAAAAGAATGTTTACTAATGGCGTTTCGGGCACCTCAGCATATATTTCTGTCCTTGAGTTAGGGTTAGTCATGACGGTAAAAGCATACTAAAAATCATGTTTTATTACTTTCAAGAATTAGTTTGGTTTTTATTTTTTCTTCCCCAAAAGTTGATCTAAGTTCGTATACTCCCTAATCAGAGGCAATCATCAAAGTGAAATCCAAGGTTCTGCATTTGACATAGTCTTCAACCAAAATCGTTTCTCATTTCTGCTTAAATAATTATTTATTGTCTTGATAGCTTCTTCGTATTTATCAGGATCAAGCATAGGTAATTGCGCTGAAAGAAGAAAGGGATGTCTTCATATTTTTTTGTCTCAATGCAGAATCATTTTTTTCATAGCTACCCAATCTCCTCATTTCATCTTTAGTTCCGCAACTACCTTCTGGTCTACCACTTCTTTAAACCTCAAATAATCTCACCACAACGATTCTATCTTATCTTTTTGATCAATAGATTCATCGAACATAAAATCTATCTCGTGATCATCTTTTTCATGGGCAGTAATACTATTTCTTATATCAACCAAGATCTTGTGAGATTCAACGTTTTCTTTTGGATCATGATAAGCATCAAAATAAGCATGACAAAGTCCTAACAAAGCGTCATGGGTAATTCTAGATATATATGACTCTGATCCTGAGCTGATAAACTTACTTTTGAGATATCTATTCCAAACCACAAGAAAGTCAGTAGAGATTGTTGAGTGATCAGCCTTCCCTGACTCAAGAAAAGCAAGAAAAGGTCAAAGATGTACTGATATTTTTGACCGATGAGCTTCATCTCATCATGGGATCTCTATGGTAAATAGCGAAGATAATGCATCCTTAGTTCTTCTATCATGAATTTCTAGCTGTGGCAAAAAATCTTGCAAAAATTCTTTATACTTTTCTGATCAAAAATCCATAGAATTCATAACAATCATAACAAGTAAAAAATCTTTATATATCTTATAACTAGATTAAACTAAATGTCAATACTAACGCTCGAGAAACTCCTCTCCAACTCCTCTTATCCTCAAAAATCTATCCTAGAAAAACTCGTTTGTCACTATTGTGAGCTGGAAAAAGAGGATCTGTTTACCAAACTCGACTATGAAATTTCTACTGATCTCCTTGCGATGATCAAGGACGGATACCATGCATATACGGTCGATAAGAAACCACTTGAGTATATCATCTGATCAGTTCGCTTTACAGGGATATCTTTCAAGGTGAGTCCAAAGACACTCATCCCTCGCCCAGAGACTGAATATATGATCCAGGCAGTGAATGAGCATATCGCAGATCATTCATCCAACGACATCCATATCCTAGATGTATGAACCTGATGTGGTGTCTTGGGTCAAGCGGTCTATTTTCACAATCAAGCATCAATCACTCAAGTTCTACTTACTGAGTTAGATAACGACACCTTAGAAGTAGCAAAAAGCAATGCCAAATCGTTGTTTCCTAGCGATGCACCGATTAGTTTTTTGCAAGCGAGCTTATTGGACCATGAAGACATCAACAACTACCTCACACACTCCCCTTGTATTCTCGTAGCCAATCTCCCCTATATCCCTGAACAACTGTTCGATGACAATACCGATGTATGAATAAAAAAACGAGAACCCAAGATGGCTTTCGTATGAGGAGAAGATGGTTGTGATTTATATAGAGTGATGTTTGATCAGTTACTAAAGAGAAATGGAGAAACAGAAAAACAGAGAAACAGAGAAATTGTGATGTTTTTGGAGATGATGACCTGGCAAGTTGATGTGCTGAGAAAAGAATATCCTGCGTTTGAGTTCGAGGAAGTGAAAACGTTTCACTTCAATATTAGGATTGTGAGGGGGTGGATGAAATAAAATAAAAAGTAAAAAATAGAAAGTTAGAAAGTCTATAAATTCACTAAACAATATTTGAGATTCTTCATTCAATAGTTCTTTGTATTCAAGTAACTCTATTTTGTCAAGATACATCACTCATCCATACTCACCAGAATTTTTCTCCATCCTCTCATACTCAAGTAACTAATTGTTTAAGCTCAGGGATTCAAGTTGTTCAGTATTTCTTATTATATGTATCAATTACTTTTCTAAGATGCTTCGCAAGAGCCATGCATCAATCAGAATAGCTTGCAAATGACCTTTCTGCACCAGAATCAGTATTTCAATAATTTCAAGGATTTTTAGTTCTTGCTCATTTTCAAGTTGTTGCATGATGAGAATCATTTCTAGAGATTGCTAAGAAATAGGGAGCAGGTATGGAATGTTTTAAACATGCATTATACACATCATCTACAGTTAATGGAACCTTCACACCTTTATTTTTTTCTGTCCTGCTGAATTCTTGAGCAATACCTGTTTTAACTTGCTCTACGGTAAATCTCTCGTCGAAAGGACAAGCAATTCCCATGACTTCATTGTTTTCAGAGAGATCTTCTCCAGCTTTTTCGACATCATCATCCAGAACTGCATACCCTTCTTCTTCAATGGGGTTTCATTTTTTATCACGAGGCAAAACATATCCTGGAGGATAAAACACAATATCTAGATGATCCTTTTGTTCTTTTCAGTTTTTATCTACATATGAAGGCTCTCGATCAACTCATATTCGTTGTTCTTGATCTCCAAAAGGATCTCCTCAAGGGATCTTCCAATATTTTCTCCCTCATCATTGAGTCACTTGAGTGAGTGCTATTAATTCTCTTGCTGCGTTTCACTTAATTCATCTTGTACTCAAGTCGATTTTGTATCCATTTCTATGCGTGTGCTCACCATTATTAGAATGGATTCACCCCTCAGTTCATCAGGTAATAATTAGCTTGGATCAAGGATGATGAATGTTTAGTCGTGCCATCATACTTTTCATCCCCGTCACAGTAGATTGCTTCAATCAAACAAGACTTGTTCTATTTGATTCCCTAGATGTTCCATCTTCTTCGAATCATTTTCCACTAGATTTCAACAAAAATCAATTTGCCTCCAAGTCACCTTTCACACTAGCGACATCTTGTATTGATTCATCAAGGGTTAGATTCTGTTGTTGTTCAGCGATTGGTGCTTCTGGCGGCAATGCATCCGCTGCAGTGGGTCCATACACTGTATTACTTACTAACATACTCGCTGCTTTCCAAAACTGAGGCCCCTTATATCCATCCACCGTCACATTTTCTTCTACTCAATTGATCTGAATTGTTGGTCCAAATGTATCAACATATTGTTGCTGCAATTCTTTATACCCAGCAAATGACATCGCTCATTCCAAAGCATCTATTTTTGTCGTTCATAGATCTAAATAATCCAGCACCATTTGTGCGAGAGTATCAGATGTCTGCACTTTTTTCATACTTGAATATGATTTCCAATTACCTCCCTCCTTCATTTGACTCTCGATCATGCCAATCAACTGTGAGCCATCCACATCAGTTAGCACATCATGATGAAGTCCTTTTAGTGATCCTCTTGTCTCAACCAATAAATCTTCCAAGTCCTGCTGGACTTCAGTTTGATTCACCGATGAAAATTGATCGATTTGATGCATTATTTTTAGTATTTAAAAACTTAGGTTATTGTAAGTATATGAATGGATGGAGGAAAATGCAAAAAAACGCTATCCAATAAACTTTTCAGTTTTTTGACATTCTGTAGCTGTGTGGGTATACTTGGGTATTGATTTATTTGTTTTATACAGATGGCTGAGAAAATAAAATTTACTAGTGTTGATACAAATTTCGAAGGTGATAAGCATCTTGAACTTTCCAACAAGGAAGACATCGACAAACTTTTCGATAAACTAGAAGAAAGTGAACACAGTAAAGAAAATCAACTTCATGACTTTATCAAATCCTCACTTGATGGGGTTTCAAATACCGTCAAATTAGAGGAAGCGATTAAAGAGACTTTTTGAGAAAAAGAAAAGATTCTTGAGACAAACAATGGAATCGT
>CALGNI010000058.1 GCA_937958645.1 Candidatus Absconditabacterales bacterium | reverse complement strand
AAATATAGTAAATAGACTATAAGTATAGACGATAGAAATACAGCGAAGCGTTTTCTATTCGGCTAGATTTAAGTCATTTACTTCGTAGTCTCTAGATATTGTTTTGTTCAATTTTTCAATCTGAAGACTACAATCGAAAATAATAAAAATTCTTTTCAATTCTTTAATTTTTCAGAGGTTCCTTATCAAGCCTTTCCCCTAAACCTCATCGCATCTTCCAAGGCTTCCTTGACTCCAAGGTTTGCTTTCCGTCACAGTTTATTTTCTATTTTTCATACATTTGCTACACTGATCGCAATATCCCCATCTCTTCTGTCTACGTTTTCGAAAGGAAACGGCTTATCACTCACTCATTCCAAGATGGTGATCATCTGAGCGACACTCGTTCCCGATCCCGTTCATACATTATACACTTCATAGCCAGATCATTGGGATTCTCGAGCTATTTGATGAGCCTTGGCTAGATCCACTACATGAATATAATCCCTGAGACAGGTCCCATCCGTCGTATCATAATCATTACCAAATACGCTCAATTTCTCTCTTTTTCCCTCTACGACTTCCATCATCACTGGAAGGAGATTCGTAGGAATATCTGTGGGATCCTCACCGAGCAATCACGACTGATGCGCTCCTACTGGATTGAAATACCTCAGCGAAGTAATATCCATCTGCTTCCAATTGGACATGTCTTTGAGCAACTGCTCTATCACAAACTTCGTCGTTCCATACGGATTGGTGGTGTTCCCTGTTGGTGCATCTTCGGCAAAGGGAGCTTGAGATGCAGCTGCATCATACACCGTAGCAGAAGAAGAAAAAATAAGCTTCCTCACCTCGTGCTCATCCATCACACGCAACAGATTCATCGACCCGACGATATTGTTTTCATAGTAACCAAAAGGATCTTCGCAACTAACGCCGACAGCCTTGAGACCAGCGAAGTGAATCACTCCATCGAAGCTATGATCAGCAAACACTCCACGCAAATCTTCTAGTGATCTAATATCACCTTGGACGAAAACCGGAGCAATTCCGGTGATTTGCTGGATACGATCACATACTGATTGATCGCTATTGGCTAGATTATCGAAGATGACAACTTCATGTCATGCCTGGAGAAGTTCTACCGTCGTATGAGATCAGATAAATCAGGTTCATCAAGTAAGGAGAAGTTTTGACATATGAGGATTAAGAATAAAGAAAGAAGAAGGAAATATTGTATTATGCGTCATCCTGAATGAGTTCGTAGCATAGCGGAGAACGATTGAAGGATCTCGAGTGGATTCATTCCTTGCGAGATCCTTCAGTCACCTTCCACTATGTTACAGGTTCTTTCAGGATGACGACTTATAGCACATCATTTTAGTTTTTAGCTTTCAGTTTTTAGCTTTCCTATCAGCTCCCCCACAAATGGCAAATCATTGAATGGATGGGATGGGTCTTGGAGTAAGGCGCGGAGGGTATTTGCTCATTCTACAGTGATGTTTTGTTCATTGCAGTGAGCAATAGCCTCAGCAAGTGAACCTTTTTTCTTCCACAGTTGGCCAAGCATGAAGTTCCTCGTCCCGCCATAGCAGCTTGTTTTGATATCACCGTATGTTGGATGGTCTCGACAATAGCTTTGATCAAAAGTCGAGGTTTGGATGTTGAGTTGATCAGCGAGATTTTGTATTTGTTGAGTTGCTTCCTGGACAACAAGATCGATCGGGGCATGGTTATCTGGTATCGATACATACCCAGCATGAATCGATACCATATTCTTGAGAATTCAGGCCATCTCTACTCATCTCACATCGCTGGTGAGACCGACTTCTAGCCACTGTGATGCAAAATATTGCTGCAACTGTGCTCATCGTCAGGCATCAGCGCAAGCGATACTCGCTCAAGTTGTGTTACCATGCATGATATCTTGTGCAGCCATTCATCATGCTAGCGCTGCATAGTGAATATAATCTACTCCTAGCGCTGCAAACTCTTCAGAAAACAATTTCCCAGCTGGGGATAGGGCTTTTGCGACGTTTAGGATCCCTGCACCAGGCTTTATTAGCTTGACCATGGACTCCATCACCGGCACCATAAACCTTGATCATACCGCAATCACCACAAGATCAGCTTCTGCATACACCTCATCTGCCTTGGGATTTTTACTAGAAAGCGGGATAAGACGATCAGAAAATGTAGCAAAATTCTGCTGAATTTGTTCTGTAACAAAGGTCGCATCTAGATCCAGACAAGTGATGGTAGTATCTGGATTTTTATGCAGTATCAGCGAGCATAACGCCTGACCGAAAGGTCAAAATCAAAGGATTGCACTATTCATATCTTATCTTAGCCAACAAAAAACTTCCTTAATCATAAGGAAGTCATAGGTGATTTCGAGAGGGAGAGATTTTTTCTCTTTCTCAGCTTCGGTCTATATTTCTCCTTCGGTCTATATTTCTTTCCCTAATTCTCTATTTCTCTTCTCCTTTATCTTTCCAATACTCCCTCACATATTGATGTAATATAGAAACAATCTTGGACTGATAAGGAATTCACTCATGCGCTGCTATTGCCTTGAGTTTCACGATATCTTGACCAAAGGGTCTGATAGTGATACTTTTTCTTTTGAGCGTATTTCCAGCGATGATCTTCAAGATTTCTTTTCGTTCTTCTAGATTTTCGACCGTTTCTCGCTCTCCAGCTTCATATTCCCTTTCAATTTGCTTCTCAAAATCATCAAGAATAAATGCTTTAGAATCTAAGGTCATGGTAATAAATTACATTATAAATCTACTCAATACTCCTTTGTTAATTTTCTACTTGGGAACGCTGTAATCAATCTACATATCTTTCAATCAAAACTACAAGGGACCTTCCAACAGTACTCATTAACTTTTAGAATTATTACATATTGATTATCATAACTAGGATTTTTATCGAAAAAAAGTACACGTCAGCCTAGAATTAATGCTAAAAGATAATCAAAAGTCACTCATCTATTTTGTTGTAATAACTCACTCTTCTTCTCATCCCGAACGAAATCAAATTCATCAAGATGCCTAATAAACCTTTTGTACATCAATTGTATTTATTTTGTAAAAATATGCAAATCATATTTCGAAGAAAGAATACCAAGAAGCTTGCTTCAACGGTATTCATTCCACATACTCTAACTCACCAACAATCAAATAGAAGGGAATTACTATGAAAAAATAATGAAAAACAAAAAAACCCGCCACCACCGGTAACGAGTCATTCACATTTTCAATCTTCTTATCTTCGATATATATTCCTTACGTCTATTCAATCTATCACTTCGCTCAGATTTCATAGGCAAGTAATTAATTAATATCTATAACACTAGCTTCAATAACGACTCTTTTCTTAAATCATCAATTCATGTAAATCAGGAAATACGATTACTGGTAGAAATTCATACAACGAATAGTCTATTTAGTTGCAAAAAATCTACAATTTGGTGATCTCAAGTGATGTTTATATATGTCTCTAAAAATACATCGTAATATTCTCTCCGTTTATCTTCTCAGGTTTTCAGATATTCAATTTCAAGATTTATCAAGAAGTGTCACACATCTATTCAAGCTTCTCAAAATGGTATTCTTGAAAAATCTATTAATGTTGGCTTATGATTTTCATTGAACATAATATTGTTATGCCAAAAATCTCAATGCAATCATACGCATTTACGGAAATTTTTTTCTTGTATAATCGAAAAATATGTAGACATTGAAGCTGCTAATATTTTCTTTAGGTATGGACTTGATTCATCAGCTTCTGATTCATACAAGGATAAGATAGTTTCATGATTTGTTACCACTTCCCTGAGTCATCTTAGATACACCTCTTTATTTTGATATTGATTTGGTATAGGAAGCATATGCAGTTGTGCTATTAGTGTTGCACAACGTTCTACGTCCTGTTTGGTGTATTTTGAGAGATCTTTTACCGATCAATCAACAAATTGCATTACATGATAAATATTATTTTCTTTCTCAAATACTCAATACGATGCTACGTCATTAACCTCACATGCATGTTGAAACATGTTATGGGAAATTAGAAAAGTACGATACACATCTCAAGGATATTCATATCATGGAACATTGTTTTTGCAATTCCTAAGAATATATTTAGCTTTTTTTCCTGTTGCCAAAAAAACGTTAGACAAATATCATTCATCTAAAGCCTCTATTTTAAGGACATTATCATTTACGAGTTTCTCAAGAGATTCTTTCATAGGTTCAGATATCATCTAGCAACAAGATCTCAGATGGCTTTTGACCACCATTCTTATACTCTTCTTGAGCTAGTACCATTCGGTCAGTAAATACTTGATGTCATACCATACATAAAAATTGGTCACTATCAACATGTTTTAAAATTCTACTGATATCTTTTTGTGATCTGCTCTCCACATCTTGATACTTTTCAATACTAGAGATGCGTTCATATGCTCAGATTGACTCCAGATACTCTTTTGGAATAGCATGAAATCATTCATCAAAAAAGTAATCAGTTACAGACTTATCTTCTGGATTTGTGATGCTTTTATCTAGAACAATCGTGTCTCAATTTATTTCGCACTCTCAACCAAAGACACAGGCTTTAAGATATTGTCGCTCAAAATTTTCGCATTCCCTAAGCTGATTTACAATCATTAACCTACTTGGTTCATATCATTTTTCTTGCAATCTTTTTATAGCAATCATGGTCGTTTCTAAGACTCTTGCAAATGGAGAAATCATAAATACGATTTCTTTATCCTCTAGAGTTCATGTTTCTATTAATGCATCAATTGAGTCTGCTACTTTTTGTCTTTTGATAGCATCAAGATCTTTATGAAGTTCTGCAAATTCAAAAAAGTCATTAAAATCCATAGTCTTCGTGCTGATCTCTCAACTCCTTTCTAATCAAGAATTATAAAATTTCTTTTCTGGAAGATCCACTTCCCCTTCAGAGTATAATGCATCTCAATGTCTCAAAAATCAAACCCTAGAATTCATATGAATAAGATTAATAAATAACTTATATTAAGGATTCTATATAATATGTCAATATATTATATCATATTTTAAAAAAGCCAGAGAACAAAAAGTCCTCTGGCTACCATAATTCTCGCGATTATGATAAATGATTGAATTAGTTGACTTCAGCTAATTCTGGTTCTTGAACTCGTTGTTTTGTTTGCTCTGGTTTCATAACATCATAAGCATACTGATCTGCCTCTGCTTTCAGATGATGAATACTAATCGTGCCGGATGCTTTTGCTACATCCAATACCTTGAGCTTTCGCTCGCCTTTCGCACTCCTCATCTCAAGAAAGATTTTTACCGTATACTCATTCAGTTCTTTATCTTGTTCAAGATAAATAGAGATTGATTGACTCCCTTCGGAGTCTATCGAATCTTGCTTTCTAAGATCAAAAACTTCATATCCATTAAAATGCAAACTAACATCACTTGCAACCAGTATTTGTGAATTTTCTGGGAGATTTGGTAAGTGCATCATATAAGCATGTTCCCTTTCAAAGATCCTCAAATCGAAAATCTTCTCTGAAAGAAATGACTTATGAGATGCATCAAGACAAATTACGTCAAGCACCTCAGGAGGGCTTGATTTTGGTCCTAAAACCAAATGAAATATCCCCGACTCTTCTCCGTGATATCTCTTCACATATGCTGGAAAGTTTCTTTCTTTTGCATTCTTCTTCATAACCATATCTACCATCTTCTGAGTTGAAGAAGGACCAAATATATTCATAAAATCTATTACTACTTCCAATATACTCTTTTTATTCATTTTGTTCATGTGTACCCTTTTTATTTTGTGTAACTAATTAATGGGACACTTAAAATAAGTGTCAAAAAACTGTAAAAAATAATCGCGAGTGCAGACTTATATCAATAATTATTTGAGATTCAAGACTATGTGTCCATGAAAGTGATAAGTACTATTTAGTTCGTAAATTCTCAGGATACACTCCGTCTTTTATCATAGCATCAAAGGCTTGTTGGACCTTGGGTTTATCATCTGGATTGGTGACTCCGTATCGGGAATCTGGTGAGGTGATTACCTCACAAGATAGGAGTTCTTTGTCTATCAATTCATCAACTGCAGCCGGGATCACCATCTCAGCAATTGCTCCTTGAGAATGATCTAAGACAAACTGGACGAATAAAGGATGTGCTTGTTTGAAAAAATCTTGATGAAATCATCGGAAATTCATAGAAACGATTTCGTTTCAAGTCAATACTCTTCCCTCCTTATCTTTGATCACTCATGCATCTACACCGATTTTATAACACTCTTCGACGTGCTGCAATGCAGTTCCTTCCACGGCACAAACGCCTCTATTCACAGTTCCATAATCTGAGAGAGTATTATTGAGGATATATCATACCAACAAGGCCTGGTCTGGCTGAATCATTCTTAGACGCTGAGCTAGCAAGGTATAACTCTGGGTCCCATATCGATCGTCTGCATTTACTACTGCGAAGGGACCATCAATTTTATATTGTGCACTGAGTGTCGCATGCAGCGTCCCCCATGGCTTTTCACGAGTTTTGGTTTCAGCAAAACCAAAATCTGGATCAAACTCTTGAAACACAAGACTAAACTTGGGGCAAGCCTCAAGCATTGCTTCAAACTTAGAGACAAAGGCTTCTTCAAATTCTTTACGAATCACAAAAACCATATGCTCAAATCATGCTTGGAGAGCATCATATACCGCGTATTCAAGCAACGATTCACCATGCGGACCAAATTCTTCGATCTGCTTGAGACCTCCATAACGAGATCACATTCATGCTGCTAAAATAATCAGAGAAAGTCCTTTATTCATTGATTGAGCAAAAAAATTAAACAAGATATTTTTCAAGTTCTTTAACCCTTTCTTCACAGATTGCTTGCGTACTTGCTTCCGCATACATTCTCATCTTCGGTTCAGTATTTGAGGGTCTTACTAAAAATCGTCCATCATCAAAATTGACTCTGACCCCGTCAGTATAATCTTGCTCATATTCTTTATAGGCTTCTTTTATATTGTTTATCACTGCTTCCTTATCAGTCACTTTATAGTTTACCAAAGGTGGTTTGTAATACTGGCAGATATCTGCTACCATCGCATCAAAAGAATCATAGTTATCCATCTCTTGCATCGTATGATACAGCGCAAGAAGAGGAAATTCTATACTCCCTACTTCAGGGAAAAATAAATGTCAGCTGAGTTCTCCACCATATACTGCATCATTTTCAACCATTTTTTCTTTGATATATCTATGACCTACTCTAGAAGGAACAGGAATTCCTCACATTTTCGTAATCACTTCTGGGATCGTATTGGTCGAGGTCACATCATACACTACTGAAGAACCTGGTTCAGCGTTGGTCAAAATATTTTTGGCCATCACCGCTACCATAAGGTCTCCACTCACAAACTCCCCTTTACTATTCACAAATCCTAGTCTATCTCCATCTCCATCAAACATTATTCCAAAATCAGCTTCGTGATCTAGCACAGCTTTCATCAGGTCCGCATAATCATGAGGATTGGTGGTGTCTGATTCGTGAGAAGAGAAGGTGCTATCAGCAAGATGATGCTGATGAATAAAGGTAAATTGTTCATTTTGTTCCAAGGCTTCCAGGTAAGATTTTTCATACGAAATTGCAGAACCGTTAGAATAATCAACCACCACCTTAAACGAACTCGTAAGGCTACCAAATTTCTCAGCAATCATTCCTGATAACGCTTCCAATGAATTATCAATCTTTGATTCATGTGTATTTTCTGGACCCATTGCTTTTTCCCAGACACGCTGAAGATCTTCCTCATCCAACTCTGGCACAGGAGTATATTCCTTCACCAATGCCTTGAGATCAGCTGAAGGCACCAGAAGTCCTTTATTATTTATCACTTTCATTCATACATACTCTGGTGGATTGTGAGATGCAGTAAACACTGCTCCCATATCAAAATTATTTCTCCCTAGATAATACAGCATGGCACTACTCGCTACTCCCCAGAGTTGCTGCTGTCCTCAGATATTTTCTACAGGCAATCATATCCCGATATAGTTCGTGATCCCAGATTCTTCTAGTCCTTTTAAAAACCAATAAATCAGTTCATTATTTGCTTCTCTCACATCTGACCCAAACACAAAGGTAGCATCTGCTCACACTGTGCTCATGAGATGATTTCCAATTCATTTCCCGAGACTATAGGTAAAGGTGGCATCCATAGGTTCATCATATACTGATCTTATATCATATGATTTATAACACGATTCATAATTTTTCATTGATAATCAAAAATCTAAAAGCACGGAAATTCCGTTACACATATGTATCATCTATTGGTATTGTAGAAGTTTTATAATAACGATTCTTATTTGACAATCAATCATAATATACTGATATCCAAATATTGGGGGAAGGCAAATAAAGAACCTGTAACGTAGTGGAAAATGCGCCACTTCTTCCTTCCTTCTTCTTCCTTCTTTATTCTTCTTTGCCTTCCTCATCTTCTTCCATCAACAACACCCCCACCAAAAACACAAGTACTCACGAGATCAAACTAATGACTTTTCCTATCCCTCCTAGATCCTTTACTTGGCTAGAGATAATATATAAGGTCAATCATCACAACACAATACTCAATGCATAATACAGCACCTTACTCGTCCTTGAGATCGATTTTATTTCATATTTTTTATCTTCTTCTTGCTGATACACCAAAAAAACTCCACTCAAGATCGTTAGCAGAAGCAGCACTTGCTCATTGGTGAGAAGATATCGATTACTCAGATGTAAGTCTCGAAGTTGTGTTTGCTGTATCAAAAGATACACAAGATAGATGGTTAATATCACAGGAAACAAATAAATCCTATTGATCAACGCGAGAAAATACGCTGTGCTTAGTTTCTTGGAGGTATATAAATCATTCACGGTTCATAGATCCATACGAGCAATAGGGATTCATCAAGTCAAATCGATGGCATACACACTCACATCTTTCACTATCAAGAAAAACATAATCCAAAGCAGTATACTTGTCCATGAAGGCATCAACAAAAACAAGAGTCCTACTATTGCATATCATCAAATACTGATCATGTATTGTTTGTTTAGCTGCATCATTTGCTATGATAAAGAGATACGGGAAACAGTAGTGATCTTTATAAGAAAGTAAACTGACCTGCCTGATAAATTACTTCTTCAGTTCCATCAGTCATGGTTGCTACTACTGTCCTATCGGTGGTAGAAACGATATCGGTATGCACCACAGAATCATTGTATCCCATTTCTTCTCGTTGTGTTGGAGTTACTGCTGGGATATCTCCAGGAAAACTATCTTTGTAGGCCATACCCAATGCGATATGCGTATTTCCAAACGGTCATCCTACATTTTCATCATATAAGGTTTCTCCCATAAAGGTATCAATGCGTGAAAAACGCTTGTCAGTAAGACTAAATTCTCCTATTTTGTCCGCATCTTTAGTTGAGATCATCTGCTTAAGCACCTCAAGATTTTGGGCAGCTCTGGACTCCACGACTTTCCCTCCTGCAAATCTCAATTCGATTCAAGAAATCAAATTTCCATATCTATATAGGGGCTGATTACATTTGTATCGACCTTCGGTTCATCTTCGATCAGGAGAAATAAACACCTCAAATGAAGGGATATTTCTTCAGGTCCCTCAAAGTCGTTTTCTGTTTTTTCCAATCTTCACTTTGAGATCAACATCTTCACCTTTCACATGAAGTCGTTCGATAGGAAGCGAATTGAGTGTGTCTTTTACTTTATTGATCTGCGTGCTGAGTTCTTTTCGTCTAGCAATGGGATCTGGTTCATCAAGATAGCATGCTTTGATGATCTGATCTCGATATTGTTCTAGAGAAAGACCTACTTCATCTGCCATCTGCTGTGTCCCATACAGTCACACAGTTCGCGTAAACTTATCAGCGTTCTCCTTTTCATTCAAAGCATCTCTATAAAATTTGTTAGCTTTTGATGAGGTCATGATTTTCTTAGGATCGACTCACTCAAGCTCAAGCTTATCATGATCAGCAATCACGGAGATCATATGATCAACATCTTCCACTCTCCCCAACATCTCATGCTGTGGTTTGTAGGTTAACTGCTCATCTGAAGCAAGATCAAAGAAGTTTCTTATCACTCCATCTGGGAAATAGCGTATCAATGGATGTCCACCTGCTTTCAACACTGCCGTCTGCAAATGAATCAAAAATGGTTTTGCGCATTCAGGAATCTGAATCATAACGACATCTCCAGGTGCAATTCACCTCTCACTACCCAAAGCAAAATTTACAAGGATATCTGCATATTTTTCTAATATCTCATCACTAGGTGCTCGCATGGTTAATTATACAAAACAAAAACAATGCCTACATTGATAAGCATTGTTTTTGTGTTTACAAGGTATTGAGAATTTGTTGAAGAATTTCTTCTTTACTTTTTCAGTAAAGGGAACTCTTTTGCGAGTACGGGAGTGATCTGATCTTTTTCATATAAACCAGGAATCGCAACCCACTTTCCTTCTTCAGCATCAAGCACGACATAAGTAGGCAATGACGATATACCAAATGCTTCTTTTGAGAGTTTCATTGCGTTTCTCAAATATAACCTTGGATTGGATGCTGCTATACAAGCATCTACATCTTGAAGTTTGAGTCTTTTACTAATCAAAGGAAGCGTATCATTTGAAATCTTTTTACTTTCATAGACAGCATTTAGATACGCTGATGTATCTTTTTCATCTACACACAATACTCATGACCATATCTTTTCATCAACTCACCCAAAATTCGTAAGATAAGGTTGACGATCATAGTTGACTGAATCGATTTGTTCTTCAAAATACTCTTGCATATTCGCTTCGTAAGAATCTTTACATAGTTGCACTCAAGGAGTACAAAATTCTATCACCGTATATCTTGTTGATGAATTTGGATCTGATTGAAATCCCTCATCTCACAATACTCCAGTACGGTATTCTTTCATCAGTTCATTTGGGCTCTTATCAACTCACTTTTCATCGCTATTTCATGTGTCAGTATTTCATGGATCAGTATTTCATGGATCAGTACTTCATGTATCGCTATTTCATGGATCACTCTTTCAATTAGCAGGTTTTACTTTATCTTGTGCATCCTTATCTTCTCACGTCTTACCCTTAAGTTGATCAATAAAACCTGCAATCGTAAGGGAAGATTCACCTGACAATATTTTTTCCCAACCTCATCATTTTTGGATAGTTGTTTCAAAAATATCTTCTCGTGCACTATTACCGTCACGCACCACATATACTTCATATACTCATGCCAAGATAAAAGCAGTAAGTAAAATCAGCAACAAATGAAAAAAGTACTTCATAAATCGTTTAGATAGTAAAGTAAAATTAGCTACAAGAAAATAGTGTATTTGTTTTTTTACTAATGTCAATATTAAGTTGACTACAAATCAAACTTCTTAGCAATCTTTCTTCGAATGATACATCATCAATTTTCAATTCTGCATTATCAATTATTATTGCTCTATCTGATCATACGCCAATAAAAACTCTGCAATCTGATAAAATAATCTCCCTGCGGTATCCAATCATCGTTGTGAACTTCTTGGACGCCTTACTTGTATTGCTGCTACATAATTTACATCACTAGCAGTAACGATTCCCACGAAAGAGGTATTAGTTCGCCCTTCACCCTTACGATACACCCCTTGATACGCGATTTCTGAGGTTCCTGTCTTCCCTCATAAACTATAGCCTGGCATATATACTTCATCCGCAAGACCTCCATGGGTCACTACATTTACCAAAGCCTTCTTCATATCATCAGACGTCGTTGAGGTAAATACTTTTTGCTTATTTTTGCTTGCCAATTCTAAATAACGTTCCTTTTGTTGGTCATAAATATTTTCTACGATGGTAGGGGAAATATATCGACCACCATTCACCAATGACGCATAAGCTGCAGCCATCTGAAGTGGCGTTGTCAAAATACCCTGTCCATAGGTATTATTGAAAAATCTTGCTTTGGAAACCGTATTGAAATCTGGAAGCGTTCATGCTTGCTCATTCGCAAGCTCTATCCCCGATAGTCTCCCAAATCCTAGTTTCTCAAGATAAGAATAAAAGACATATTTTTGCATAGATTGAGCCATTCTTACCATTCAAACATTACAAGAAAACGCTAAAGCATGAAGAAACGTATGATTCCCCGTGCATCTAGATTCGATATTGGCAATCGTATACTGCCCTACTTTCACACTCCCTGGATCATTATAAATGTCATACATACTAAATGCATCACTATCTACACCAATTCATAGGGCTAGGGTCTTGAAGACACTCCCTGGTTCATATGGATAACTAATATTCTTATTTACAAATACTTGTGGTCAAATTTGATTTTCAAAGTAATATTTGGGGAGACTCAAGTCTAGTCTTTCTTCAGAAGTAGCGATACTTACGACATCTCAGGAGAGCTTATATATGGGAGTATCAACACGCGTATCATCATCGATCAGGTATCTTTGACCTGAAGTGAGCGGCTTCAATTTATATTCTTGAGAATAATCATTGGGATTGAAGGTAGGATAGTTGATCATTGATTTTACCTTACCTGTATGAGGATCAAGTAATGTTACCGCAATGGAATCAGCATTATAATACCCAAAATATCTTTGGACGAGAGATTCGAGTTCTTTTTGAATAATAGGATCGATCGTAAGATATACATCAGAACCATCTTTGGGTTTCTCAACTACGATGTTATTGGATCCTACTTGACCAATCCATGGCGTCGCGAGTCCCACGATTTTTCCATCTTTACCTGCCAACAATTCATCATGGTATTCCTCTACCCCATAATAACTATCACTTTTGTTATCAACATATCCCACCAAATGAGACATAAAAGAATCAAAAGGATAATATCTTCTTTGAGATTTTTCTAATCACACCCCATGAAAACGAGGGAATTCTGTCTCTTTCTTTGCCTCCACTCGTTCATCATAATACTGCTGCTTCAAAGTAGTAACGCGATTGATCAACGATGCATTCAACCCTGCCACCAAGCGCACATATCTATTTTCTCTAGGCACCAAAACACTTGTTCTCAGGTAATCACTACTAATAACATTATCATCCTCCACTTGTTCCGTATGCTTTGCAATAATACGTGCCAACAACAATGAAGCTGCATTTTTATCTGAAACCTTTCCTGGAATCACATAAATAAAAGCATTATCGATGATGTCGATATACGCAAGATCTAAAGCTTCTAATTCCTCAAGGATCTCTGGATATTCAGCAAAGTTCCCCAGGTAATTTTGGTCCTTGATTCAAATCTTGATCGTTTCATACAAACGATCCACGATATGTTCTAAGATCCACTCACTCGTCGCTGTTTCGGTTACTTCTTGGAGTTCTTGTTGATACAAAGCATTTTCCTCCTGGATATTAAACTCTGTATTGTTTGATCAAGAGGTATAAAAAACATACTTCTGCTGAGGAAGGATTGTTTTTTTCGTAAATGCTTCCAGATGCTCAAGACATTCCCTCTTAGTAGGCTCCTCCAGCTCATAAAACACACACAAATGATCATAAATAATCGGTGCAATATCATCGATAAATGCATCTTTATCTACGATAAATTTTGGATCAACAAATAAGGTATATAGATCAATATTGTTGGTAAGTTGGATCTTTTCTCCTGACTTATCCGTTACATAAATATCTCCCCTTTCTGCTTTGAGTGATGATTTGGTATAATGTTGATCTACAAGTCTTTCTTGATATGCAGAAGCCTGGCCTACCTGCAAAAACAAGATTCTCACAAAAATAACAAAAAACAGAAAACCAAAAAATACCAATAAATCGGTTTCTTGTGAACTGGTCTGAATCTTTCATCTAATCGTTTTGACTATTTTCTTAATACGAGTTTTTAGCATGAGGTTTGGTTAGAAACTAACGATGCCAAAATACTGATTTAGAGAGTAATTACTAACTATTTTATCATCACGCTCACCCCCAAACTCCTTGGTGCATCTATTTCATCTGCATCGGTTGCGAGTAAGTTCGTAATCCAGAAGAACAGACTCACGATAAACCATGATAAAGCAATGATCGCTAACCCTATCGCCGCATTTTTCAAGGTAGTCCATCATTTGTTATATCTTTCTTCATTGCCTCATGCAGTCATCATACTTACTCCTCACCGCACTACGACCAACAAAGCGATCAATCACATGATTCCTAACACCCGATTGAAAATTCCTCCTGCTGCATCCAAAAGATTCACATCTTCTTGATCCCCAGTAGTTCAGGAAAGATTGATTCATCCTTCATTGGTTATCACTTCAACACTACCAAATCACTGACCCGTAGGTCTTTCTACCGCAAAACTGGGACTCATCATCAGTCCTCATCATACACAGCAAATACCTATCAGTCGATTTTTCATGGTTTTTAAATTTATATTACTTACTCAATCGTATTTCACCCTGTATCTTCAGCTCCAACAGCTACGATATTTAATACATAGAAGATCAGACTCACGATAAACCAAGCGAGACCGATCACAACCAGTCCAATTGCAGCTTGTTTCAAGATCTTGAATCCATTATTGTACTTTTCTTCATCACCTGCAGCAAGAACCATTTGAAATCATCCTCGTAATACCACGATCAAAGCGATCAAGGCTAAGATACCTAAAGTCCAGTTTACAAATCACTTTACCACATTGGCGATTGAATCTTCTTGTCCTTTTTCAGTACCTATAAGTCCTACTTGCTCAGCTCCACCTGAATCCAGAGGATCAGTGAAGGGATTGATCTTATTATCCACTTGTCCAAAAACACTAGCAGAAAATCCTACCAACGCAACTACACCAATCAATCACTTCACTATTGTCTTCATCAGCACCTGAGTAGTAAACTAAAATATCGTTCTAACTCTATCATAAGAGAGCTGATTTCCTCAAAAAGGCAAACCAGCTCTCATAGATATCTTTAAACAACTTATCCAGCTGTAGATCCAGAAGTGTTTTCACCTCCTCTCCCTGCAAGATTGATCACAAAGAAGATCATACTAATAATAAACCAAGCTACACCGATCATTGCAAGACCAAGCGCTGCTTGTTTCAAGATAGTAAATCACTTCTTGTACTTTTCTTCATCACCCGCAGCAGTCACCATTTGGAAACCACCCCAGAGCAAGATAATCAAAGCAATAAGAGCCAAGATACCAAGCGTCCAGTTGATGAAACCTCTAATCACATTAGCAAACGAATCTCCTTGACCCGAACCTGCTCCAATCAACTCTAGATTTTCTGTTTCTCCCGTATCTCCTACAGGATCCAAGATACTATTCGTACCTCTTACAAACTGAGCTGACGCCATACCAATAGTCCCTAAGGTAAATACTGATACCATCACTCACATTACTAGTTTCTTCAACATGTTTTATAATAACAAACTAAAATGTTTTACAAATTGTTAAACGTTATAATTCTATAGATCTTTGCTTCATCTGTCAAATTTTGAGCTACTTATTTTGTTGACATTTCCCAGGAAGCTGATTGAAGTAGTCGTCATTCTGAAGGAAGCGTAGCGTACTGAAGAATCTCGCGAAGCTCGAACCTCTCGAGATCCCTTATTTGTGCTTCTTTTAGGATGACTAACAACAACACACTTTTACCTATGAATCACCAGGACGTAAAATACCACGTCCCTACGTTTCTATTTAAGGAAGCTCTGAAATAGCTCATATTTTGAGAAATAATTATATTTCATGAGTTTGAGAAAAAAATGAATTGGCTTATTTAAGCTTCCTCGAGGAACCGTGAAAAATGAAATATAGTAAATAGACTATAAGTATAGACGATAGAAATACAGCGAAGCGTTTTCTATTCGGCTAGATTTAAGTCATTTACTTAGTAGTCTCTAGATATTGTTTTGTTCAATTTTTCAATCTGTAGACTACAATCGAAAATAATAAAAATTCTTTTCAATTCTTTAATTTTTCAGAGGTTCCTTAATTCTCATAAAATAATCCTCCGGGATATTGACCTCATAAATCATTGATAAACATCTCTGAATATTTTTTTGTCGGTTGATAGGATCTGAGGCATAGATAGATCAGGTTTTGTTTCCATATCTAGAAAGCTGGTTCATACTACGATACTTCCCGAGATATTTGTTACCTAAGGTCTGGAAGATAGCTCTTACTCAATCTATGGGTGCAGTATATTGAACCGTATCACCTCTATCATTATTTCCTACATTACCAATATTGTTCCCTGACTTAAAGTTTCTATAGCTGGTTTCAGCTGCCCCGATACAAATCCCAAAAGTGGGGTCGATTCAGGTTCATTGTGCTGCGGCTACTCGCAATCCTGGATCTGAGAAAATTGAATTTCCACTTTTGGATAAGAAGTAATCTCTTCTTGCTCAGACTGTATCTCCCTTAAGTTTTGGTAAGTCTGAAAGATCTATAGTTCTGGAAAGATAATCTTGTTTTCGTTTGAGATGATATTGTTCATCTAGATCATCAATTGATTGATAGACACTCAAATCCATGACCAAAAATGGATCTATACGCTCACCGTTACGTAACACTTCGAAGTAGGTATGAGCTCATGTACTTTCCCGTCATGCTCAGGTGGTTCATGGCTTTCCTCATGCCAATCATAATATTTCACCTCTTTGCACCAAGGCTCATTGACGAACAAATACTTCTGATAAAGGCAAGATCACGGTACTATACCCATACTTATGCAAGAGAATCATTCGAGATAATCCCGCATCTGCCGATTCATACACCTTATAGACGATCCCTGGAGCTGGCGCATAGATCTCTTCTTCGTGCTGTGCTTGTAAGGTAATTCATGATGATCAAGCATATTGATCCGTAGCAATTTTATCATTGAGTCCATTCGGGACACGAACGGGTCGTGAAAAATACTGCGCTCCATCTTCTTTATCATTGTTCTCCAATAAGTTTCTCACTCAAGCATTTTGTGAAAGGAAGTCGTCAGTTTTTTGAGTAATAGTATCGATGCGATCAATTTGGTATTCTAGGTTTTTTTGAGACTCAGTAAAACGCTGTATTTGTTGATCAATATATGCCTTATCCTTCGCCAAAAAATCCAACAACTGATCCACATGTTCACGTTGTTGTTCTAGATAACGTAAATCTGTACGATACAGATCAATCTGCTCATGATAGCCTGCAATGGTTGACTGGAGGGTATGGATTTTTTCTTCATATTGTTGATGGAGATCATTCATTTGATCAAATCACTGTTCTAGACTCGCATAAAGCATCTGACTGAGTTCTTGTTTTGATAAAGAACGGGAGATGTTGTCAGATTTTGTAAGGAGTTTGATTGAACTAATTTCTTGATCTGAAAGGTAATAATCATTGATCGTCTTGAAAAGAAATTTGGAATAGGTACTGATTTGTTTCTTGGCTAGTTCAATATCTTGAGACAACACTCACAATCAATCATCTAATCATGCAATCGAATTCAGTGATATGGTAACCTGAGCTTGCCTTTTTAGTAACAATTCTTGAGTCTCTTTCATGCTTTGTAAGGTTGTATTAGCTGAGATCTTAGCTTTTTGATAAGAATTATTTGTTGACGCCTTTCTTTGATCCAAATCATTTACTGATGAAAGGATCTCATCATATGATCTTGTAAGCTGCACCAGATCCTGTTTCGCTTGATTCATATCCATCAAGGGCAAATATTCTTCATTATCATAGACATTCTCTAGCACTTCATCTTTAAAAATTGAAAATTCAGAAAAATCTCCTCATTGAGCAAAGGTCGCTGATAGCAATACTGACATACAAATAAAGATAAGAAGCTTTTTCATGTGAGTGTAAACGTAAATGGGCAAGTTGGGCAAGTTAGACGAGTTGGGTAAGTTAATTACTTGCCTGAGAACTAGGACCGAAGGGACGAAGTGATCAGCTGCAAGGAATATATGCCGAAGGCAAAGGCAAGTTGGACGAGTTATTTACTTGCCTGAGAACTAGGACCGAAGGGACGAAGTGATCAGCTGCAAGGAATATATGCCGAAGGCAAAGGTGATGAGGTCCCGTAAATTACTTGTGTATCATTTTCATGCTTTTTTCTTATAGAAAAACTTGAAAAAAAAAGAATTTGCTTTATAGTTATTATATTAGTCAGTTTCGAGCTGACTAGGTGACTAGTATCACCACTCGCCTCTTTCTTCGGAAAGAGGTATTTTTTTTAGATTTTTTTCGAAAAAAAAGCCCCTCACGATGATCGTGAGAGACTTGAAGCGATGGATACCCGGCCCTTAACCTGGCCCTTTTGCACTTCTTGATCTATACTTTCTTCATCCTTTGCAAAGATATTCTTTTGTAAAGTTGTTGATGAAGCAAGTTCCGCATCCAATTCAATAAGTATTACTCTTTTTATTACAATCGCATTGATTGTAGTAGTTTGTTTTTTGTAAGAGCTAATGCCTTTTTCCTTGAAGTGCTGTGAACTTGCCGTAAAGGCAATGATCAAGACTACTAATTTAGTGTACACCATAGGTTTTCAGTTTTTGGTGTCCAATTAACTTATTCTTTCTGTGAGTGAAGTCAAGAGGATTTAGGAGTTTTTTTGACGAATCAAGACTTTTTGGGTGCATAAGCCAATTCGGTTCATCGTCATCCGATTTCATACGTGAGAACTGATGCTTCCTTAGATTCTGCTCTACCTTCTTGATCAAATTACATAAACTGACTTTCTCATATC
>CALGNI010000057.1 GCA_937958645.1 Candidatus Absconditabacterales bacterium | reverse complement strand
GGAAATGATGAGAGAATCACAAAAGCAAAGACCTTGATCAAAAATATCGTAATTGTGATGCTTGTGGTAATGTTATTCTTACTTATCATGTACCAAATGTTTTCAGAGATAGAATTGTAACCACCAACGGAGTGATTTTTTCTTGAAATGCTCACATACTCTCCTATACTCCAAGGTAAATAGCTTTTACTATTTTATCTATTTGATGAATAATCTAAAAAAAACTAGCGTATCTGTACTTATGTTAGTCCTTTGAAGTCTTATCCTTACATGATGCAATAAAAGCACGACACCAGAAGAGGCACCGACTGTAAATGATCTTGTGAAAGAAATCGATGAGTGAAATGTTGAAGGAGGTAATGATGCAGAAGATGTAGATGCAGAAATAGATGAAGATATTGATGCAAAAGATGAAGATGTTGATGCAGAACAGGAAAACGATGAAGATACTGATAATAGCGAAGATGAAGAAGCACAAGAGGCTCCAGAAATTGATGTTGATACTGCAGAAGAAGCGCTAGAAGAAGCTAATGCTGAAGGTGATGAACTCGTTGAAGCTAGTGATGATGAAGATGAAGAATTAGATGTTCAAAAATTTGAGGATCCTGGTGTAGAAGAAATCTTTGAAGTATTGGAAGAACTGTTACAATAAAATAGTTTCTTAGGTCCATGTTTTAAGAAGACAGTATACTTATGTGAATTTCCCATCTAACCTTAGCTAGTTATCTTCAGTGAGTTGATGATTGAACTATTGATCCCATAGACACCATTAATCATTATATCAGCAAATCCAAGGAAGATAGCTTCAATTGTTATACTCGTATAGAAAACGAATATCTCTCACAACACCGTGAGAGATTTTCTGAAATGAGATTAAAAGGAGCTCCCATCGCAGTGAAAGACAATTTCTTGGTGCAGTGAACGATTACCAGCTGTGGTTCTGAGATGTTGAGAGATTTTGTTTCTCCGTATACTTCTACCGTCATCAAGAAGCTTGAAGAAGCCTGATGACTTATGATCGCAAAGGCAAATATGGACGACTCAGCTATGGGAAGTAGTACAGAATCTTGTGTTTTTTGAAAAGTTCTCAATCCTCACGATACTACCAGGATTCCTGGATGATCATCGTGATGAAGCGCAGCATCAGTAGCTGCAGATCTTTGTATTGCGGCACTGTGAACTGATACTGCGGGGAGTGTAAGACAACCAGCAGCGATGTGTGGAGTAGTATGAGTGAAACCTACATACTGAAGAACCAGTAGATATGGTATCCAAGCTATGGCATCATCTTTAGATCAAGCATGAGTAATCACAAAGACCGTAGAGGATGCTGTGATTTTACTTGATGTTATTTCTTGAGTTGATGAACATGATGCTATGACAGTAGATCATAACCAAGATATTGTAGATCGATATGATGCACTCAAGTCAGCTGACCTCAGTGGTATAAAGTGCGCATTGCCCAAGGAGTTCCTAGATAAGGGTTTAGATGATCGTATAAAGCAACAGCTCATGAAAACCATTGAGATCCTTCGTGCATGAGGAGCAATTGTTGATGAGATTGATCTTCCTGTTGTGAGTTATTGAGTAGCAACGTATTATATTTTGTGTCCTGCAGAAGTAAGTACTAATCTTGCCAGGTTTGATGGAGTGAGGTTTGGGGTGCAAGATGATACTTCTTGATATGCAAGTATCGATAATTATTACGCATCTATGAGACATGATGGGTTTGGACCAGAGATTGTTAGGAGGATTATGCTTGGCTCCTATGTCCTTTCTGCTGGTCATTATGATGCATATTATGCAAAAGCCCAGCGTGTAAGAGCCAAACTTATTCAAGACACCAAAAATGTATTCGAACACTACGATGCGATCATTTGACCAACTTCACCCTTACTCCCTCGAAAACTGGGACAAAAAATGGAAGATCCTGTACAAATGTACTTAGCAGATGTATATACTGTTCTCGCAAATCTTATTTGAATCCCAGCGATATCAATCCCCATGGGAAGCGTAGAAGATGAGGGTGTTATGCTTCCTACGTGATTTCAAATCATGACCACACATCGAGATGAAAAGACTTTGTTTCAGATAGCGCAGTACGTAGAGAGAAATATATAACAGAATTCCTACTTAAACTTTATGTTTTAAACTCCAACTCATGCCCATATCTGTAATCCAATGAGAAGTTCACGATAGGCCGGTTTGGCGATGGGTTTGTATGGTCGTACTTTTGCTTTGATTGGTGATTTTTTCTTTACGAAAGACGGACTGGATTTGAGTGTTATTTCTGGCGATCTTTGTTTGAATCTATGCTTGGTTCCAACGAAAAGATGAACATGAACAGTATTCTTTTGATCTTTCAGAATCTTGAATTACCCTTTGACCTAAATTTTACGCACGGGAGACTATAGAATGATTCTCCATAGGGTATAAAATATCTGAGAAAGAGCTTCATACTCTTCATTTATACACCGATAATAAGGAATCTCATATTTTTACGTTTGTATGAAGTCAGTGAGAAATTAAAGAAATTGCTGAAGTTATTGCTTCCATGAAGCCTCTAGTTAGTACTCCTCGTTTTACCTCAGCTCAAAAATTGATGAGATTTATGAGACTGTAATCCCTTTCACTTTATGAATACTATTCTCCCCTATAAAGACCGACGAAGCAGAGGAGGCATTCTTTGATTGTGAATACTCATGCTTTTTTTATTAAATGGATTTTTCGTTGTTATGATTAAGTTTCCTGATTTTATTCTTCCTTATGTGTTGTTGCTGTGTATTTTGTGAGCTGTGTATCGATTAAAACGGCGCGATTTTTCTAAGCTTAGATATAGATATGATGAAAAAAAAATCGAGGTTATTCGTTGAAATAAGCTTCTCAAATCATTTAATAAAAGCGACATACTCACTATCGAACACAATCAATCATTGCCATGATTTTCTCTTAAGTACTTAAGATTTCCTCGAATCTGAATTCGATGAACCTATACCAATGGTACAATGTATCATGCTAGACTTTCTCTTACTAACTTAAGCAAAATCACGCTGAAGAATTATGATGAGATCCGGTTGAGCGGGACAATACTAGAAAACTAAAGAATTCAATTTTCAATTGCTATCGCGTCAACATACCATCAGCCATTCCAGTCATCTGCTTTGATAGATCAAATCAGATCTAGAGGAGTATTAAGAGGAACGGTGTTAGCTTCATCTCATTTTCCTCGTCGCATAGCATGAAAGTGATTCGTTCATTTTTCACAATGGAGCTTGAGGTGCTTGCGCTCCTTTTTTCCTATGAGATCTACTTTTGATATATGTACTCATGTGATGAGAAAGTTTGGCTTCTCGTTACCAATTCCATAAGGACCAAATAGTTCAAGTTCATCGATCAGTCCAGGATTCATCTCTTGTTCAGTAAGTCAGGTATCTACTTTGAGGATCTTGGGTGGGGTTTCATCTCAGATCGTTTTCTTGCAATATTTCTCGAATTTGACAAACATAGCATCGAGATTCTTGATGTCTACGGTCAATCCTCAGGCTTGTTCATGTCAGCCATATCTTTCTAAGAGATCTTCTGCATCGTTGAGCATCATAATGACGCTAAAATACTCTGGAGCCCTTAGAGAGCCTGTTGCGATTCACTTTTCTTTGTTGATTTCTAGAATCACAGAAGGTTTGTAATACTTCTCTGTCAGTCTTCCTGCTACGATTCCCACGATTCCTGCATGAAAACTTTCATCCGCTGCTGTGATAATCATCTTGCTTGAGTCAGTAAGTGCGTCAGCTTTATCAATCATTTTTTGTTGCGTCTCTTTTCTTTGATCATTGAGTTCATCAACCTGGATGAGGAGTTTCTTTTGCTTAGCGAGATCTTGAGTCAAAAGACAGGCCAGACCATCATGAGCTGATCACACTCTCCCTGTTGCATTGAGCCTTGGTGCTATCATAAATCCAATATGATAAGTATCAACTTTTTGGATATTTAGAAAACTCAAAAATCACTGCAAACTCTTGTTTAGTGACCCTCTTTGGTGATTCATGAGTTCGAGTCATTTTTTTACGATCAGTCTATTTTCTTTGACCAAAGGCATACAGTCTGCTACGGTAGCAATCGCAACGAAAGGGAGCATTTCATTAAGATATGCCTCATAATTTGCTTGAGATAGCTTCATTTTTTTTGCAAGATGCAGCGCAAGTTTCCAAGCAACCGTTGCTCCGCAAACCTCTTTGAATCTGCTTTTTTCTGATACTTGAGGGTTGATAAGAGCAAATACATCAGGTAACTCATCTGGAGCATGATGGTGATCAGTAATAATCATATCGATCCCAATTTCTTTCGCTACTTTCGCTTCCTGAACCGCAGTAATCCCATTATCTACCGTGATAATCAGTCCACAGCCCATTTCCTTAATTTTTTTTACATGATAGTCTTTGATTCCATATCCATCATTCTTTCTGTGGGGGAGTTGTATAGAGATCTGATGATAGCCAAGGTATTTACGAAAAAAAGTATACAGCACGAAGCTACTCATGATCCCATCTACATCATAATCACCAAAAATCATTATCTTTTCCTCGTTCTTCATGGCTTGTATGATACGATCTGCCGCTTTGTCGATATCAGATAACTCACTGGGTTCATTTCGATATTTCTCAAAGCTGGGATTCAAAAAATCCTTCATATCATCCTCAATATGTCTCACACTAGCTAGTCTATCAAACAGTGACTTTGTGTATTCTTCATTGGCTATGGTATAGGTCATGACTCTAAGTGGCTAAATTCTTCTTCTTTGTTCACAAATATCCCTATGTGTTCTTGAAAAGCAATCTGAGTTGGGTATCTTTTAGAGGTTTATTTGATATGATATATTGTTATGAAGTATGTAGTAGGACATCAAAATCCAGATACAGATAGTTATGCAGCAGCAATTGTAACTGCTTGGTACCTCAATGAGATCAATGAAGATCAGTGACATGCTGGAGCAGTGTTTCTTGGAGATCCCAATGGAGAAACGCGTTTTCTCTTAGAAAAAGTATGATTGACTCCGACCAAACCGATTCAGGAACTACCTGAATGATCTCATTTGGTCTTAGTCGATCACAATGAAGCCTCCCAAAGTATACCAAATAGAGAAAAATATGTGATTGATATGGTTATTGATCACCATAAAGTAGCTGACTTTTCTACATCAGCAGCCTTGAGTATGAGGCTAGAGCCAGTGGCTTGTACTTGCACAATCTTAGCTGAAATGATGCTTGAAAATGTCGTAGTGCCTCCTGTTGGTATTGCAGAGCTCATGATAGGAGCTATTATTTCAGATACCTTGTTTTGGAGGTCTCCAACTACCACACAAAGAGATAGGAATGCTGTAGCTCGACTCAATGAAATCACAAGAATAGATGATCTAGAGATGTATAGTATCGATATGTTTGATGCAAAATCCGACCTGAGTTGACTCACACCCGAACAAATTATTAGATATGACTACAAAACCTTTGATTTGCATGGAAATACTATGTGAATCTGAGTATTTGAAACCACCAACTCTCAGAAGCTCTTTGATATTAAGGAAGATCTTATCGATGCTATTCATGATGTTAAGGAAAAAGACTGAATCAAACAACTGTTATTCTGTGTTGTGGATATTATCCAAAAGAAGAACATAGCATTTGCAGTTTCTGAATCAGAAGTTGAAATAGTACAATGAGCATTTGCAGCTTCAGTTGAGGATGGAATTGCGGATCTGTGAGAGAGAGTGTCGAGAAAAAAGACCATAGTACCACCAATAGATGAGTGGTTTTCGAATAACTAGAGCCACTATGCAGTATGTTTACATGACAAATCAAAAAAACAAATACAAATGAAACACAACGAAAAATTTACCAACATTAGATCATTAATAAAAAAAGAGAATTATTCGCAAGATGAGTTACAGGCTTTGCTGTATGTTATTATAAAAGATTCGGGCTACAATATAGTCTTTGAGAAGGATTTTTCAAATATTCAAATATTTGCTCGAGAATTTCAGATAGCATTTAAAAAAAGTATGTCCTTCTCAAAAGTAAGAATTCATAGCAATGACTCTTGTGCTGATGAATATGAAATTGATCTTATAACTTATGACTCAGGTCCCACATTTACTGGAAAGGGGAACTCAAAAAAAGCTGCTAAATTGGCGGCGATTTATCAAGCAAATTCAGTGTATCGATTGATTTAACGAAACAACAATCTACAATCAAAAAGTAGAGGTCAAAAGGTTTAATACAATGAACTGGGAATTTTTTCTCAGTTCATTTTTTTTTGCTCTTTGAATAGACTTTCATTTCTAGATAACTATAACACCCTTACATGAAACATCTAGAGAGAGTTATTATTATATTTTTGTTGTTTGTGATATTTTACCATGTGATTGTGGTAGGAGGTGTTTTTGGTGCTCAGATAGGAGAGAGTATTCAATACGCGCTGGCTAGAGATGGGATTCGAGGTTTAGGAGCAATATTGATAGCTGCTACAGTCTGACCCAAGAAGTTGAAGGCATTCTTTGAAGATCGATGATATGAAGTTCTCTTGCTCCTGATATTGATAGTATGGGCTTTTGGCTATTCTTGGTTTCAAGGTACGCCACTATCTGAGATGCTGATCTGATATAAGTATGATATTCATTTTCTCCTGATCACACTCAGTGCAGTATTTATCTGACATACAGCCCTCAAACACAAGAAAAAACATACGAAAGAAATCGCAGAACTTATCTATCGACTGATTGCATTTATCATCATCTTTGGAGCAGTATATCAAGGAGTAAAGATGCTTATGCCAGATCTCTTTCTTCTGTTGTGATATGGACCGATAGGGGATTATGTAGTGGGAGCAAACCCTCCGTTACGATATCGTACAGGACCATGATGATTACCAAGGCTTCAAGGATTGTTTGCTTGACCTAATAATTATGGATATTTTCTAGCGGGTATTTTTTCATTTTTGTTGATTAGAAGTAGACATATATGGCATGAGGATAAAGATAATCGCTATCTAGTAGCTTGAGTACGAGCGTTATATGTCATGTCTTTGTTGTTTACTCTTTCAAGAGGGGCTTTTGTGGCTGTCTTTTTTCAGCTTGCAGTATTGGGTCTCATTGCTTTCAAAAACTTAGTAAAAAACAAGTCTCAAAGTGTCTTACTTTGAATGTGATCTCTTTTGTTGCTATTTTGACTAGTGGTATGATTGAGTTATCTTAAGGCATGATCTACCGCATTGCATATGGAGGCACGAGTACAGGGTCGAGAAGCATTTGTAGCCAATCCTATGGGGTATGGTTTGTGAACCTCATGACCTTCGGTGCATTATGAATGAGTCTATATGCCTGAGAGTCAATTTCTTCAGATCATGTTAGATATCTGAGTGATTGGATTGTTGCTTTGGATCTTGTGTCGAAAAGTTCTTCTTACGCCTTCATTGAGGCATCTGTTGTTAGAAAAAAGCATTCGCAATCTTCCGTTATTTTCTTTGTTGTGATTATGAATCTTATGAATCATGATTGAATGATTTTTCTTGCATGTTCGAGAAGATAGCATGGTAAACTACCTCCTCCTTGTTCCTTTTGGTCTGTTGTTGGGTATGTCTAGGGAAGGCTATTTAATAGTAGATTAGTAAGTTGGTATGTTAGTATATTAGCTTGAGCTAATGTACCAACACACCAACATATCAACACACAAATATATCAACACACCAACACACCAATATACCAACCTACTACATTGTCCACCGAATTAGATTTTCAGACTTGATTTTTGATGTAGTTTTGATATATACTATTACCTTTGCGGAACCTCTAGGCGATCACACTTAGAACTCTTGTAAAGAACATTCTTTTATTTATTTATATTTTGACAAATGAACGAAGAACTATTGGCTTTTATCCAGCCTTTCATGAGACATGACAAGGATAATGGATCACCAGAAGTGCAAATTGCTTTGCTTACTTTTGAAGTAACTTTATTGCAAGGACATCTCGAAAGTCACGCTAAAGACGTTGATGCTAAAAGAAGTCTTCTTAAAAAAGTAGCTAGAAGAAGAAAATTCCTTAAATATTTGAAGGAAAATTCATTGGAGCGCTACAATCTCATCTCTAAGAAGTTGAAGTTAAAAGTATAAATTACCCCCACTATAGTGTATATATGGGCATAAAATACCCATGATTTTTATTTTACTAACGTTTTAGTTACTATGACAACACAAGAACTCCACGCACAATTATTGGATGGAACAGTTTCACTTCCAAGAATTAGAGCGTGAGAAAAAGTATTAGGTAAAGTTATAAAAAGAGGTGACTACGGTGTCTTGGTCAATTGTGAGCAAGGTATTTTCACTGGTCTTATTTTATCTAAAGAGGTAAAAAATCTAGAAAGAAGTGGAGAAGATTTGACTGTAGGTTCTGAACTTGAGGCTGAAGTACTTGGTACTGATGTAATCACTGACGAAGGATACTACGTAATTTCTATTTCTCAACTCAAGCAGCAAGCTGTACGAGATAAGATTATCAATCAACAAGAAAAAGACGAAATCCTTACAGTGATTCCAACGGAAGCAAATCTATGATGATTACTCGTTGATCTTCATGGTATCAAGTGATTTATTCCTCTTTCACAACTTGCGCCAATTCATTATCCTAGAGTAGAGGATGGTGATCAAGAAAAGATTTTTGATGAATTGTTAAAGCTTTTGGGGCAAGAAATTCAAGTAAGAATTATCAACTTCGATGAAGATTGAAGAAGAATGATTCTTTCTGAAAGAGAAGCACTTAGAGAAGAAAGACAAAAGATCATGGACGGACTTTCTGTAGGTAATGAGTATGACTGAGTGATCTCAGGGATCTCAAGCTATGGTTTCTTCGTGACTATTGGTTGATGAGTTGAGTGACTTGTGCATATTTCAGAAATCACTTACGGACATGTTTCGAATATCGACGGACTTGGTGAGGTAAACGATCCAATGAAGGTGAAAGTTATAGGACTCGATGACGGTAAGATTTCTCTATCACATAAGAAACTTCAACCAGATCCATGGACTGTGATTCCACAAAAATATGGAGTGGGAGATATTATTGAAGGTGAAGTGGTGAGATATGTACCTTATGGAGTGTTTATCAGAGTATATAACGACATCAACGGGTTGATCCATCTTTCTGAGATCGGAGATACTGAAGCTGGAGTAAGATCTTTGAAGTTATGATCAAAAGTAAAAGCTAAGCTTATTCTTTTGGAGCCACACAATAGAAAGATCTGATTGAGTATCAAAGCAATCAAAGAAGGAGAAGCTTAATAAACTATTACCATTCGCACAAAAACAACAGGAGCTTTTCATAAGCTGCTGTTTTTTTTTGTTTAAAATTCACTACAGTATTGCCATGATAGATACATTGTTTTCTGGAGATAAAAAAGCAGCCCTAGACCAACTATTGCAACTATATAAACAGAAACGCTTCGCGATTGTTAGTTTTTTGTATTTTGCTAATGCAATGAAACGACAATTATTTGAAGATCCAGGAGGAGATGAAAATTATCTTAAAAAAAGACAAAAGTATCTTTCAGCGCTTCAAGATTCAGATTTTCTTCTTGCTGACGGAATAGCGCTGCAGGTTTTTTCTAAATTTGCCACTAGTATGCAAGTAGAAAACCTCAATGGAACAGACTTTATCCCGTATTTCTTGCAAGAAATAAGTAAAGATTATTCAGTGTCAGTGTATTTGTATCAGTGTTATGACCCAACAAAGGGTAAGAAAAGTGATTCTCTGCAAGCATGAGTTGATGCGCTCAAAGAACAGTTTTGAGTAAGTATCCCTTGGTCAGATCAGTGCTTGTATCAAGAAAGAGGTCAGAATTTCTCTTTTGATGTATTGCAACAAGCAAGTGACGATGATAAAAGTGAAGTAAAAGTATTCTTAAACTGCACCTGAACTCCTTTTCAAGAGGTTCGAACGAATGAACACAGATTGTTTTTTGAGAAACATGAGATGATCGTGTTTAATGCAGGAGGTCTCATTGATTTTATAAGCTGATTTGAAACTCGCGCTCCTGATCGAGTAGTCAAGGCAAGAGTACTAGAAACATTTCGAAGAATAGCTACAAAACCTAAAAAAAATCTTCATAAATTTCTTGCTATGTTTGGGATAGTGAGATTCTTGCGAAAACCCCTAAAAAACACAGCTAGTAGTTGAAAAAGCTTGTAATTTGTCTATATAGGTACCATATAAAGTGATTTCAATTTAGTAATTTCCGTCCTATGATTACTTTTCAAGAAAAGATATTTAATGAGGAATCTCCGTATATTAGTTTTGAGAAATTTTTTGAAGAAAGCAAAACTACTCTAGGTTGTATGGTAAGCGTATGAAATGACGACTTTTCTGATCATCAACAAGATATTTTTCAAGAAGTATTAGGAGAACTCGTGGAATTTCTTCAGTCTGATGATGTATTTTTTGACGATATTAGAAACTTTTTTGAAGGAAAATTGCAGTTTCTCAATAGCAAACTCCAGGCTTTTGCTGAAAAGATGGAAAGTGAGAATCATTACAAGCTTTCTGGGGTGATGCACTTGATTATCAATGATCAATATATTTCTTCACTTATTGGATCATCAAGTTTACATATCTTTAGAGACAGTAAGTTAGTATATAGTGTAGATAATGATAAAAATACCGGGAAAATCGATCTATTTTCAGAGATGATTGAAGGTGATTTAGAGGACGAAGATAGGGTAGTTATTCGAGGAACGAATATTAGCGTTTACTTAGATCAAGAAGATCTAAAGACCGTTACATGATTGTCGTATGAGAATGAAAAGCCTTTTGTTGAGCAATTATTAGACATCGTGTTGGTGAGAACTCAAGAAGAAAAGATTTGATTTTATCAGGATATAGAATATTCAACTGGTCAAAAGATCAGTAAAAGAAAGCTTAAGAAGTGATTTGGTTCTTGATTCAAATTTGTGTGAAGTTCATTTGAAGGCCTTAAGCAATATTCCCGTTATCTTTGAGTAGGGTGATTGGCTATCTTTGTATGACTCCTGACATATCGAGCCTTAGCGTGATTCTTGAATGATACCAAAACAGTTATCACTGATGATAATGGTGATGTGTTGATTGATTTTGGTATAGAAGATATCCAACAAGACATAGCAATTTTCAAGCAGATTCTTCCGAACAAGAGTGAAAAAGTAAAAAAATATAATGAAATTATTCATCGTCTAGATCTACTAGAAGAAAATAACTTGTGGGTATATGATGTAACTGAGCTCAGAAGTATTCTTGATCAAGACTATAAAGAATGATTTAATATCAAATTGATCAATACTACTGAATTGTTGTGAGAGCCTGTGTATAGTTTTTCTCAGCAAGAAAAGAACACGATGGGAGTCATGAATCAAGTGTTTTATAACAATGGATTTCATGTAGGATGAGAAGATGGAGTGCTAATTGGTGCAGTAAATGAGTCGGTAAGAGGATCTCTTGTAGCCTCTGCTATTGGACAGAAATTAGAAAAATGTTCATTGAATCTTCTCAAAAACTGACTTCTTTGTTCATGAAGTGATGGATCAATCTACAATACAGACAAAAATTGATTTACTCCAGTAGTGACTGACGACAAAAAATTCCCTCGTGCTATATCAAGTCTAGGAACATGGAGAACCTCAAATATGTATGTCCTTACCAATGACGAAAGAATCAATAATGAAGGAACTTATATCCTCAAATATGAAAATAAGCTCTGATCACAAAATGAATTTGAAGCTGCAACCAGCTATGTACTAAAGGATACTTTCAATACTGATAACAATAGTCCTTTTGCTTCTTGAGCAAGTAGCTTTGCTATCGATGGGACTTTCCTGGTTTGGTCGAAAGGTCAAAAGAAACTCTATCAGATGTTTAGAGAATGAACGAGTGACGTAATGATTTGACGTAACATGCCTTTGGTAGGTTGAGATACGGTATCCAATCCGTTTTCAGAAGACGTGAAAGTAATTACTACATTGGAATCAAGATATCTTTATCTGTTCGATCCAGTGCTGCAAAACTTTGTTGTATATCGTTCTACTCCATATAAGACCACTCCAGGATGAGAAAGAGAGCGAACACCAGATTATGCTTTTATGATCAAATTTGATCTTGGTGAGGAACTCCAAATAACCGATGCTTTTGTAGAAGAAGGTGAAAAATCAAATATCTTCTTACTTACCAAAGATAGCGTCTATAAAGTTCCGTTGCATGAATATATAGCCCAATACATAGCTGATCAGGAGGTTGAGTAAATCTGCTCTCTTGACAAAGTGATATTATTTTCTTATAGTGGCAAAACACTAAAACACAAATTATGAAAAATAAAGATGAAGGATACTTCAGCTCCTTAACAAGAAAGTCTGGGCTCAAAGCATTGACTGTCTCATTCGTTCTTGCTTGTATAGGAATTCCATTGTACCTATCTAATCCTCTTGGTTTGAAGCTGATCTGTACGATAGTGATTAACTCAGCTGTAGCAATTTTTTTATGCATTGCTGTAGTTACACTAATTATCAATGAAAAAGACTAAGTCGCTCAACTGAGAATGGGTGCTAAAGGGTTCTGAATGTTTATTCAGGACCCTTTTTTTAACCTATTTTTAACCTATTTTTTCATTGAGTTTCAGTCACAAAGTCACTATAACAAGAGGAGTTCTTTATATGAAACAACCGTTTATGAACTCTGTTGAACTTAGAAATACCTGGAAGAGATTTTGGGAGTCCAAAGAACATGCATTGGCGACGCCTGCTTCGCTGATTGTCAATAGTTCTGATGATCCGACCACGATGTTTAATACTGCTGGAATGCAGCCCTTAGTTCCCTATCTCATGGGAAAGGATCATCCTACTGGATCTGATAAGGTGTACAATATTCAATGATGCGTAAGAACCGTTGACATCGATGAGGTGTGAGACCTTTCTCATCTCACGTATTTTGAGATGATGGGAAATTGGTCTTTGTGATCATACTTCAAAAAGGAAGCAATTAGTCGAAGTCGAGAATTTTTGACGCAACACCTAAAGCTAGATCCTGAGATGTTGAGTGTCACGATTTTTGAAGGAGATAAAGATGCGCCTCTTGATATGGAAGCCCAGTCATTATGGACTGAAATTGGCTTAGATTCATCAAGAATTACTCCCTTAGACAAGAAAGAGAATCGATGGTGACCAGCTGGAGCTACAGGACCCTGCGGGCCTGATACAGAAATTTTCTATCGAGTAGGTCCAGGTAAGCCCCCTCTAAAATCCAATCCTTGAAATGACGAAGAGAACTGGCTTGAGATCTGGAACAATGTCTTTATGGGATACTACAAAGACGATACATGATGAGTCACTCAGATGGAAAGGAAAAATGTGGACACAGGGATGTGATTTGAAAGAATGTTGATGGTTCTCAAAGGACAAGCACTAAAAAAAGAATGAAAAATCGATGCGCTTGATATACTGAGTGTGTATGACATAGATATCTTTCAGTCACTGCTAGAGAAGCTCTCAAAATACACAGTCCAAACCTATGCTGAAACTTTTGCTACTAGTGAAACTGAACTAAGCGCAGTTATGCTTCAGAGTTTTAGAATTATCGCCGATCATCTTAAGACCTCTTTGATGTTGGTGCATGAAGGACTTTCTCCAAGCAATGAAGGAAGATGATATGTCTTGAGAAGAATCATGAGGAGATGTTATTATCATTTCAAGAAGATCTCTTTTGAGGATACGAACTGGTCAGATGAGCATCTCTTAAAAACTAAGATCACCGACATCTGTACAGGTCTCCAAGAAGTATATCCAAGTCTGAAAAAAAGCTTTGATCAAGATATTCAGACGATTGTGGATGAGATGACGCAATTTGAATCTGCTTTGCAAAGATGAGGAAAGAAAATCGATGAATTGTTATCTTCGCATGATGGTTCAAGCTTTTCGTGAGCATCAGCATTTTTGTTGTATGATACCTATGGTGTCCCCGTAGAGCTCACTCAAGAGATCGTTGCTGCACAGGGATATAGCGTAGATATGAAAGCATATGATAACACAATGAAGAAAGCAAAAGAGCAATCACGTGCATGAGCTTCACAGAAATTTGCTAAGGGTATCAATCGAGCTGATTATATTGAAGGTTTGCCAGAGACGAGGTTTATATGATATGAGCAGAATCAGTGTTCGGAGTCTGTCTTATTGAAGGATTTTGAGATACACTGAACGAGATATCTCGTGTTTGATTGTAGTCCGTTTTATGCAGAAAGTGGAGGTCAGAAAGGTGATAGTGGAGTTGTAGAGTTGGATACAGGTGAGAAGTTGGAAGTAGTGGATGTGCAGAAGTATGGAGGTGTTTGGTTACATAAAGTGTGATAATGAAACCTCTCATCATCCTTGAAAACATCCGTTCAGCATACAATGTAGGGAATATTATTCGCACTGCAGACGCTTTATGATATAGTGTTTTGTTGTCAGGATTTACCCCCAACCCTCAGGAAAAAGAGCAGGTGAAGAAAACTTCCTTGTGAGCAGAGGAGTCGGTGGATCTGAAAGTGATCCGAAATACTCGCGATGCACTTGATCGAATAAAGGATCAGTGATACTATTTGATAGCCGCAGAATGCGTAGAATCAGGTTCTCCACTTGATAAATTTCTCACACAGGAGATAAAAAAGCCTATTGCTATCATCGTGGGGAACGAAAATACCTGAGTCCTTTCAGAAACACTTTTGGCGGTGGATGCCATCTTACATATCCCCATGCAATGAGTCAAAGAAAGCTTGAATGTAGGGCAGGCTGCTGCGATTATGATGTGGGAGATGTGTAGGTAAATTAGGCAAGTTGGGCAAGTTAGGTAAATTAGGTAAGTTGCACCTTCTCTTTTTCTCTCAAAGAGATAAAATTTGCATAAATACTCCCTATCCATACAATCACATTAAGATATTTTTATTTGTCAATTAGTACATTATGAAATCAATGCTAAAAGTATTATTAATATGACTCCTTAGTTTATGAATAGCTTATGGAGCGTATGTTCTTACTAGTGTAGATGAAGAAATTGTTGATTATGCCAACGAAAGAATTGATAAAATCACCAAGGATTCTCCCGAGAAAAATGAAATCTTACGTGACAAAATTGAACAAGTTTCAACTTGAAACTTCTCCGAAAGAATCAAGGCTGTGTTTAGTAAAATTCTAGAACGTTGGAATACGCCTGCTATTGTAGATGGAATGATAATTTTAGATGATGCAAATCCTGATAGAATAAAAACATGTATAGAAATGTGATGAAAGCTATCTCCATCATTAGATTTTTGATGTATGGCACCTTTAGATGACTTCGGCAGTGCTTGTAATGATAGTAAAGACTGTAAAGGATATTGTAATGCAATAATATCTTTCGGAGAACCAATTGACCAATGATCTCCAGCCACATGAGTTTGTTCCCAGTATAAGGATTGAGGATGCAGCATGAGAATGATAGATTGAATACCAACTGAAGTTCCATGTGCTTAATAACTGACAGAAAAGGATGACAAGATTTAAGGTTGTATTTAATCAAGTGTACCTAAAACTATTGAAGCCAAAGAAAAACTTCTTTGGCTTTTTAGTTAAGGAACCTCTGAAAAATTAAAGAATTGAAAAGAATTTTTCACGGTTCCTCGAGGAAGCTTAAATAAGCCAATTCATTTTTTTTCTCATGTTCATGAAATGTAATTATTTCTTAAAATATAAGCTATTTCAGAGCTTCCTTAAAAGAATTTATATTCAAAAATACGTAACACAAATATTTCCTCAATGAAAATTTAAATCTTCGATAGATCTAAGCGTTTTGATTATATCCTCCCGAGATTGCCACGTCGTCTCTGCTCCGCTACGTCTTCTCGCAATGACGATTCTTTCTCTATTTTTCTATTTTTCTATTTTTCTCTTTCTCTTTTCTCTCTTTCTCTTTTTTCCTCCACTCACTTCCTTATTCTACACAACATGATAAACAAGATCGTGTTTGTAGGAGTAGGTTGAGCTGGAGTGTCTGCTGTAGTCAGGCTTTTTTTGTGATGCGGATTCAAAAACTGTGTAGGGATTGATAGCACCAACTGAGAGCTCACCAAACAACTTCAGTCTGAATGATTGGAAGTAGTGATTGGACATGGTAACTATGAAGTGAATGCTCATGATTTCGTGATCTATAGTAGTGCCGCGATCGACTCTCCCGAAGTCCAGTCCGCAAAAGCACTCTTTGAGTCAGGCGCATCGATTCGCCCACCTTTTTCTTATTTTGAATTTCTCTGAGAACTTTCCAAATGCTTTAGTACCATAGCTGTAGCTGGGACCCATGGGAAAAGTACCACCACTGCTCTTGCTGCGCATGCTTTGGCTAAACATCATC
>CALGNI010000056.1 GCA_937958645.1 Candidatus Absconditabacterales bacterium | reverse complement strand
TTTGCATCCAAAAAGACGCTTTACCTCAAGATCTGATGTTTCAAGGATGCATGAATCTAAACTCACGTCTCATTGCCTCATTTTAGTACTTGATTCGTCTCATCCTCACGTGCACCCAAAAAGTTTAAAGTTTTCAATTTTGGAGTTTTCTAGTTTTGGTATATAGGAAATTCTAAATACTGTCTGTTCAAGCTATTTATGAACGCCTGATCAAGAAAACGGTGTATATTGCTGAATACATATAAATACCCCGATTACTAAACAAGCAAGATTGTTTATATGGAGGTTTTCTTTGCTATTTAGATCAGAATCAAAACCCCGTAGGGGATATTTTAAATTCCTGTTCCCTTCAATTTTTCAATCTCTTGTTTATCAAGACCATCAATCAAAATTTTAGCTTGTTCATCGAATAGCTCTATCGCATCATCTGAAACCATTTGTTCTATCATGGGATCTTGCTCGACTTGTGCTTCTTTTGATGCACATCAAGAGAGCAATCACAATGACAATATTCATATTCATAGGAGGCTAATTGTTTTCATAAGTATTATTGAAAATTAAAATTCTTTATCTTCTCCTCACACGTACTAACACTTCTGCCTGTGTTCCATTTCCAGGAAGATTCACCATCCATCAGGCGCTATTGGTGGGGATTGGGGTATCAAAGGTTCGTCATGAGGCGATATCACCGGTCACCTCAAGCACATCAAACTGTATCCCGAGATGCATCAGTCACCTTGCCTCTCGTGTAGGAATCAAGCCAAGTATATGCTGCTCTCTTTCTTCTAGTTGGATTCCATACTTACGTTCTAGGGCTCAGATATATTGCTGATATTCGAGGGGAATATCAAGTTGATAATTGATAAAAACATTTCGCTCTCCTTCCGGGACTGCAGATACATCGATCGTATCAAACTCACCTTCTGCATACAAGACTCATGCATCATTCTCAATCTTTACGGTCTTTTTTACAAAGCTATCAATCTTGTTGTATGAAGTATTGGCTTCTCGGATATACATCGTGTTTTGTTCAAATCTCGTGGTGAGGTTGTTTTTACGAAGTCGTCATTCCATCCCTCATCCATATCTTCACCCTGATACAGAAACCTTATACGGATAGATATTGATAGCTCCTTGCTCGATGAGTCCTGGGAGCTTCTCAACTACTGACCACAACAAGGTCTTTCCATGATCCTTCAGGATATCACTCACTTGACTTACATACAACTCCTTCTTCCCAAACCCATCAGTACCTCTGATAAGATCGGTCGCGGCATTGGTAAATTGTCGTTCTCGCTGCTGTTGCGTAAATCATGGAATCAACTGCTCAAAAGTATCTGTCCTGAGAAAAATAACTCATCTCACCACCTCTCCTGGATACACCTTTTCATACAACTTCTTGATATGGTCACCATCTAGATAGGTAAATCACGTTTTGTTAGCTCACACGAAATGGATATCACGATGAGGGAGGTACTTTAGGAGTCGTTCTGGTCCTTCGATTTTTACACCATTTTGTTCATAATCTAAGATATAACTATCACGAACTTCATAGTCTACTACTTTACCCTGAAATACCTTGATAACAGCAAAAGAACCAAAAAAGCCACCGTTAGGCCTGGATTCTGAAGTGTTTTGTAGGGGGAGCAAATAGGTTTGAGCAGTGGTATATCACAACAATGACAAGATGTCCTCCTCAAACTCTGATGCACTTATCAGTAAATCAAAAATTCACTGATATTGCGAAGGAATCGAGGCCTTTCGATCATCACCTTTATGCTTCACAAAACGAATCACCTGCAACAAACGTTCATCAGCAGTACTATCACGGTCTCATCATTGATAAATCTCAACTAATGCTAACAACTGATTGATGGCATGTCCAAGATCAGAATCAAATCAAGCTCATGCTACTCCAAGTCGCTTTCTTTCATCAGTAATGGATTGAATATCTCATGACCTCACTGCTCACCACAATCATCGTCCACGTACACCACTCAACAACACAAAAAAGATAATCATTCACCCAAACATCAAGAAAAGATTCACTGGATGTTCCCATCGAGCTTTCCTGGGTGGTGTATGTTCAAATCAAAATCAATGGGTTCAGGGCATCTTATGCTACTACACTAAATAATTTGCTTACTGATTACTTTCATGAGTTGTTCATGAGACTTTAGTTCCCTCAGAAGATAGTCTATCGTAGTGAGCGATGGCATTTCCACATCCAAACTCACCAAGGCCCATCCTTCCTTATCTGGCTCTGTCGTAAGATTGTTAAAGTTTAGCTTGAAGAATTCAAACACCTTTAGCAAAGTAAGCAATGCTCAAGGCCTATCCAACATAAGTAAACTGAGTTTCAATGAATATGTATTGGGTTTTGCATTTTTCCAATGCGCCTCGAAAAGTTTATTCGACTTGATGGTATGCAGCGCTGAACAGTTAATACAATGAATTTTCATATGTCCCTTATCTGACTTCGCGATAATCTTCTTCTTTGAAGTAGACTTGGGCGTACATTCTTTACACATTTCCACCTCTAGTTCTTTATCGACATCTACTACCACAAAGGTAGATGGACTTTTTGGCTCTTCCTTTTTCTTAGCTTGCGTCAATTTTTTCTTCTGTTTTGCTATCCCTTCTACTTCTGACATTCTCTCTTGATAGATCGTTCTAATAAGTTTGGTAGGAGTTAACTGCTTGTCAGCTATCTTAACATAGAACTCATCCCATTCTTCTTGAGAATACGCTTTAGATAATAGATCATCCTTAGATCATAACAAAGGCAATCAAAAAGACTGAAGCCTTTCGTTGAGTGAGGCCTTCACCGACACTATGAGAGAATCTCTTTCTTTTTGTCTCACATATCTTGTTAACTTACTTCTGGCTGAAGGAGTATTGAGGTACTTATCCCATCATGCTGTGGCTGTGATTTTATTTTTGAAAGTCTTGATATCCACAATATCTCCGGTTTGTAATACATGTCCCAAAGGAACAATTCTTCCGTTGATGAAAGCATTTTTGAATTTGAATCCTATATCAGTATGAATACGAAACGCAAAATCTAAGACAGTACTATTTTCTGGGAGTTCTATAATATCACCCTTTGGGGTATACACGAAAATATTTTTCTCTAAGATTTCTACATTCAGATGCTGCTTAAATCATTCTTTGTCTTCTGCAGTTTGAAATTTCTTCACGATATCCTGAAGTCTATGGATCCAATCAGCTTGCTTATCAGAAATACTGGTGGTGTTCCCCGCTTCGGCATAAGCAAAATGAGCAGCTACACCATACTCAGCTACCTGCTCCATCTCATGTGTTCTTACCTGAATTTCTACTGGGAAATTATACATCCCCAAGATCGTGGTATGCAATGACCTATAACCATTTGGCTTTGGTAAAGCAATATAATCCTTCATCTTCGCAAAAATCGGGGTATAATGCTTATGAATCAACCCGAGCATATTATAACAATCCCCTACTTTATCTGTCAAGATTCTAAACGCCAAGATATCCATAACCTTTGAAATATCTTTGGTTTGGTACTTTTGAAGTTTCTTATAAATCCTATAAGGACTTTTGAGTCTTCCTTTGATATCAAGATAAGGAATTCATTCTTCTTCTGAAAGATATCTCAAACGATCAATACCGCTATTTTTGTACATATCTACATCTCCATATTTTCTGATCACATAATCATAAATTCTTTGGTATTCTTTGGCATCACGATTTTTGAAGGCCCCATTTTCCAGATATCCTTGATATACATACAGACCAAGTCTCTTAGCAATAGGCACAAATACCTTCAAGGTTTCATTTGCAATTCTGGCAGCCTTGTCTCTTTTGGGATGATAATGAAGGGTCTGAATATTGTGAATACGGTCAGCAAGTTTGATAAAGATCACTCTCAGATCTTTCCCCATCGCCAAAAATGTCTTTTTGAGAGTCTCAAGCTGTCTTTCTTCTCCCGTAAATCTCACCTTTGATACCTTCACCAATCCCTCACACAACTCCGCCACTTCTTCACCAAATTTCTCCAATACATCCTCATAAGTCACAGGAGTATCCTCGATCACATCATGAAGCAATGCAGCCTGCATACTTGCAGCATCAGGAGTAAGCACCATCAAAAATTCTAAGACCCTCACAGGATGAATAATATAGGGTTCTCCAGAGAGTCTCTTCACTCCAGCATGTGAATCACGTGCAAAAACATATGCTTTAAGCACCGCTTTTTTCTCTTTCGGTTTCAGATATTTCGCTTTTTCCAAAATATTCTCCACTATCTCTAGGGGATCTTCTTCGAACAAGGGTTCATAATTGTGAAATGCTTGTATATCACTAATATCCATAGTACTTTTACTGTACGGAAAGTGATGCTGGGTGCAAATGGTTTAGCATTAAAATTTACTTATTTTTTAGATAATCTAATGTTTGTGTTGGATCTAAACCTTCAGCTATTATAATTCCATTATTTATAATAAAAGTTGTAGGCAATACATGATGATGATTTTTATTTATTCATGTTTTTTCTTTTAAAAAATCACATTCATCCAAATTCAATGTATTGATTTTGATTGCTGTATATGATGAATAAAAGTCAATCAAATCATTTCATAATTTTCTACATGGCCCACACCAATGAGCTGACAAAGTTATGACAATATCTTTACCTGATCTATCTTGCAAGATCGATTCAATTCATGCAATGGTAGCAAATTTCATACCCTTTTGAACATATTCGCTTCAAGAAGCACTAACAGATTCAGGAATAAAGGAAACTGGATCATGCCTCTTACTTTCATTGGCAATGTGAACGACAGGTGTTACTGGATTCATCTTTTTTTCAGCCTTAGTTCCGATAGAGGTATTCGACGTAAATGTCGTATCGCAAAAAGCATAATCTCCTTCTATACTTGTAACAGAAAATCATACATAATCATTATTTTCATCATAATATATGGTAAAGGTATCAAGAAATGCTACTACATCATGCAAGCTCACGGTAAAATTTCATTTTTCATCAGCTTGCAATCATTTTTTGTTTGCAAATCGTTTCTGAACAAATCATCATAATTCTCGATATCTATCAGGCTTTTTCTCAACACCTGACTCAGCTCGCAAATAATCATTGATGCTTATATAAAGTATTTCTCATTTCTCATTCTTTGGGATATGCTTAGACAATTTCGTAGATTTCATTGGATCTGACAATGGAGTTTCCACTGCTTTTGCAACCTCACCAGAACTCAAAAAAGCAACTAAAGCCAAACTTTTAAGAGTATTTTTTGTTCAAGAAGTTTTTGAAATTTTTTCCATGAAAATTTGGTGAAATAAATAGTTAAGTTGCATTTTATACTTATTTTGATATATTTGTCAATATAAAGTCATACTATTACCTGTCTAGTAATTGCAAAAGAATGGTCAAAAGCCATTTTGAGATTGCTTAGTATTGAAAAATACAGAAAGAGAGATACACTATCTGGTAATGTGATATTTAGAAACTGCCGTAATTGCAGTAGCGTGAATGCTCACTATCTTGTCTGCAATCTTAGGTCTTGATAGGATGATTAGAATTATCATGGGGAACTATTTGATCAATAGTGTAATTTTGTGATTATCAAATTTCATAGAAATGATTAGCCAACATCTCTTGTTTGGTGAAACTGTAGCTGCCGAATGGTTAGCGAAAGTAGAAACAGGATTGGGGAGATTGCTCCTAGATGGGAGACCGACGATTTTGCTTACGGTCTATTTTCTTCTTCTTTTGTTTATCATCAAGAGAGCTCATATTGGATTAGGAGAAATAAGAAATGATGGAACGAAAATATTGCTCACTATTCTTTTGATACCCAGTACAGTATTGAGTATCTTACTTAGTATCGCAACCGCTATCTTCGGAGCAAAGATCCTGAGCCTTGAAGCGATTCAAGGGTTTGCTTGACTCGTAGATCACAATGAGCGATTGTATCAATTCATCCTACTCACTCCACTTCGAATCGTCTTGCCAGCACTTTTTATTATTGTCTTGGCTGCATTTATGCGACGTCATACCGATGAAGTAATTCAAAAAGTAGTAGTAACCGAAAGAGAATTTGACAATTGACCTATGACAGATTACTAACAATCGTAAAAAATTGCTTATATGAATAGTTTTCAGTAAAATATTCATATAAGCGATTTGTTCGTTTATGGTTTTTTATTCTTTTTGATTATAATATGTTAAAGGAACTCGCAAAAGACTTTGTAATGAAACAAGTAGCTAATCAAGTATCAAAAGCAACATGAATAGATTCTTCATTGATCGAAAAGGTCACAGATGAGGGATTTGGGAGTATGATCTTATGACTAGCAAAAAATGTTGGTACACAAGAATGAGCAAAATGACTTATGGGAGCCCTAACTTCTGATCATGATGGTTCAGTGCTAGATAACGTATCCTCATTATTTTCTGAATCAAAACAACAAGAAGGAAATAAAATCCTTGATCATATCTTAGGAAACAAAAAAGAAGTAATTGAAACTCAAATTGGGAAAGATACTGGACTTGATATTAGTCAAATCTCATCTATCTTGAAGACGGTTGCACCAATTCTTCTTTGATTCCTTGGTAAACAAACAAAAAGTGAAGGATTTGGATTGGATGATGTTATCTGACTCCTATGAAAAGAAAAAGAAGAAGTTGCAAAAAGTTCAAACGGTCTATGAATCTTCTGAGCAATCTTAGATCAAGATGGTGATGGAGACTTCGACGTTATGGATGCATTCAAGATGATTACATAACTTTAACCCTTATACTACGTCATGAAAAAAATACTTCTAGGTCTGTTTTTGGCCGCTGGTCTTCTGTCACTTTCATCAGTGAGTCACGCAGCCAACTATGAGCTTCCTGAAACAAATGAAGCAATAAGCTACATGCAAAACCGAGCTGAAAAACAAGGATACAAACTTCCTGTAGTGAGAAAATTTCTCGTGGATGCATATCGCAATGATAAGTATACAGCACAGGAGAAAAAATATCTTGCGTCATTGATCAGAGAGGTCGAAGGAATATCAGAACAATATTTTCGTACTTCTCCTTGGTATGAAGTAAAAAATAATGGCACTGTGGCAAGACTGTATGGTCAAATTGATGATACGATCGAACTAAAGACTGTTCAACTCCTTCAAGATCATCCAAACCTAAAAACTGTTGAACTTGTTTATGTTCCTGGTTCTCACCATGATGAAAACAACCATAAAGCTTGAAGAATTTTGCGTGCGATGTGAATCAATACCCTGATCAAAAGATTTGGATTTGTTGCGAGTGGAGGTACTGATCTTTTGATGGCAGGTAAGGAAAGAGTCATCAAGGATTGAGCCCAAATATGAGTGCATGCATGGACTTCTCCGACCAACCCAGAGTCTTGGACATTGAGTACCACTCATAGTGCCCATAATGAATATGTAAGCTATTTCCAAGATATGTGAATTGATACAAACTTATATCGATGGACTCTTCAAAACACGAGACCTGAGAGCATTCATTGGCTCACTCAACAAGAACTCACTAACTACTGATTCTAAATAATAAGAATTAAAAAGAACGAGAAATCGTTCTTTTTTTATAGAACTTTATCCCTCTCCAAAACGATGCGATCATTTTTTTCAACACTCACTCTCAAAAAAGTATTGAGTATTCTCATATGATTTTTGATATTGTTTTTTGCGATCACGCGAGGATCATTTTTGCATCAAAAAATCACGAATTCAATTCGATTCTTAGAAAGAACATTTTGATGATTTGAGCAAACACTAGAGCAACGAGACGGAGATCCTCGTATCCATATCGTAGGAGAGAGAAACAAAACTCCAGTAGTAGTAATAGGTTGAGCTGGATGATGAGTGTTTGGGTACAGGCATCTCATGAAACAAGAGTGATTCTTTGATAACTACTTTATGATTCTTGTTGACCAGACCAAAAGAAAAAAGATCCCCAATGCACAATATCTTGATACAGTATATAAACAACTAGAGGAATTTCTTACTCTACAGACCCCACAACAAGTAAAACCAATCCTGCTCGCCAAATGATGATGAACCTATACTGCTTTACAGTTTCTGCATAGATATCCTGAGTTCTTCGAACAAGCTGTCTTTATCAATGGCTATTTCAATACACTCTTGGATACCACATCCAACAAAGAACGTGAAACCTTTAAAAGATACTGATTTATCTTGAGTCCAAATTTTAGAAAAGCTTTCTTGGAAAAGACTACGATTGAAAATGAAATGAATCTACTCCTGCAAGACATGAGAGTAGAACAGTCTCTAAAAATTCCCATACTCGTACTACACGGTGCGTATGACCTATGAACCACCTCATCTCATGCCCTATTTCTCCAAGAAGCTTTCAAAGGGATTCTTGATGAGGAACGTGTCGAAGTTCTGTTGACGGAGACGAAGCAGTTGAGTTTGAGGAAGCATAGTGAGTTGATATATCAATTCTTGAATGAATTTCGTAAATAGCACTTCTTGAGGAGCCTCTGAAAAATGAAAGAATTGAGAAGATTTTTTAATTTTATCGATTATTTCATTTTTCACGGCTCCTCGAAGAAACTTATTCAAGCTAGTTCTTTTTTCATGGCATTCTTGTTATTCCAATTATATCCTCGAAAATGAATTTATCAGAGCTTCCTTAGTGGGCTTAATCAAAGATTGAATTTATTATTGACACAGCAATATATAATACTTTTTAAAAAAATTATGACAATACAAAATAATCAAATGAATCCTATAACCTTAGACAATAAACAACTAAGAATTTTTGAAAAAGATCAGAATAGCGCTCATCTTTCAAAGATAATTGATTACATGGCAACTAAAAGAGCAACAGAAACAGTTAATCATGCAATAAAACCTATCATCTTATCTGGAAGACACGAAATACTAACTCAACTCAACTTAGATATTGATAATCTCATGCACACCATTCCAAACATGCAAGACTTCATTAGCAACTAAAAAACATATACTGCATAACTGACTCAAGAATTAAAATTCTTGAGTCATTTTTTTATTCACTTTTACTCAACACCCCGTGAGTATGCTCATGAATCAACGCAGTAAGATAGGTCTGATATGGAATCCCTTTTTCCACTGCCATAGCCTTAAGTTTGATCAAATCACTCTCAGCTATTCTAAAACTGATCTGTTTATTCTTGGTCTTAGAAGCAAGACTCTGCTGGGCAAGTTTAGTATGGAAAAGTAATTCTCCTTCACTAGCAGAACGCTTACCAGCACCCAAATGCTGATCTACTAATTGTCTCATTTCTTCTTCATACGCTTGATCGTTTTGCTTAGTCATGGGGATAATTAAGATGATAAATAACGTTTTTTATACTTTCTCTGAGGTATAATTGTTTTAAGAAATACTACTCACTCTGATTCATAGATATATGGCACTGTATAAATACAATCTTGTAGATAAACAATATATAATCGCTGTCATGGATATTTCGATTGATTGGGGTGAGTAATGATATCTAGCAGTTTACCTGACGCTATTGCTGACTCAATATCTTCAAATCATATTCAATGCCTCTGTCTCAATTCAGTATCCTTTTCACTATTTCGACGATACTGCATAACAAAATGTATATATAAATAATGTCATAACAAAGTATAGTCAAAAAGTGATATATTGCAAGTAATTTATACCAGATTTACTACAATTATACCCTTTAGGATATAGCTGATCACACTATCACTACGCCAGAGCATAGACAATACTACAAGACTGACAGCTAAAGCAATCAGTTGTATAGAAAATTGTCCTAATTCTAAATTCTTTTGCCTTCGGAATATATTTCTTGCATCTATTCAATCTATCGCTTCGCTCTGATTTCATAGGCAAGCAATTAACTCTAATTCTAAGTCCTCTTCTCCTTCCTCCTTTCTCCTTCCTCTTTTTTTTATTTTATCTTTTTATTTTATCTTAAAAACTTTAAACTTTTTGGGTGCACGTGAGGATGAGACGAATCAAGTACTAAAATGAGGCAATGAGACATGAGTTTAGATTCATGCATCCTTGAAACATCAGATCTTGAGGTAAAGCGTCTTTTTGGATGCAAAGCGAAGGTCATTCTTGAGGTTGATATTCACAGGCAATATAAAGACCTTCATTTGACTAGATGGATCATTGAGAGTA